>JAFAXD010000332.1 GCA_019241285.1 Xanthobacteraceae bacterium
GCCATGATCGGCCCCAACGCCGGTGAGATGGCGGAGCGCGGCGAGGCGGGGCTTGGCCGCATGGCCGAGCCGATCGAAATTGCTGATGTGGCGCTAGCGCTGCTGCGCCCGCGTGCGGGGGTGCTCGCCGGCAAGCACATCGTGATCACGGCCGGTCCAACCCACGAGCCCATCGACCCGGTGCGCTACATCGCCAACCGCTCATCGGGCAAACAGGGTTTTGCGATCGCGCGTGCCGCGGCGGAGGCTGGCGCCAAGGTCACCCTGATAGCGGGGCCGGTGACGCTTCCTGATCCGCCGGGGGTCACGGTGGTGCATGTGGAGAGCGCGCGCGAGATGCTGGAGGCGACGCAGGCGGCGCTTCCCGCCGACGCAGCAATCTTTGCGGCAGCGGTCGCCGACTGGCGCGTCGCGCAAGCCGGCGGGCAGAAGATCAAGAAAGGCAGCGCCGGATCACCGCAGCTCAGTTTGGTTGAAAATCCCGATATCCTGGCGACCGTCGCGAAGTTGAAATCCAAGCGCCCCAAACTGGTGATCGGCTTTGCGGCCGAGACCGAGCGCGTGGTCGAGTACGCCACGGCGAAGTTGAAAGCGAAGGGAAGCAACTGGATTCTGGCGAATGATGTGTCGGTCGAGTCGGGTGTGATGGGCGGTGATCGCAACAAGATCCATCTTGTCAGTGCAGATGGCGTGGAGGACTGGCCGGAGCAAAGCAAGGATGAGGTGGCGCGTATGCTCGTCGATCGCATTGCGGGCGCGCTATGACGCCCGTGGTGCGCATTGCGCGGCTGCCGCACGGGTCGGACCTGCCACTTCCAACCTATCAGAGCGCGTTCGCGGCCGGGCTTGACCTCTACGCCGCTGTTCCGGCCGATGCGCCGCTCGTGCTGGCGCCCGGGACCTACGCCAAGATCCCGACCGGCATCACGCTCGCGCTTCCGCCCGGCACCGAAGGCCAGGTGCGTCCGCGCTCCGGCCTCGCCGCGCAACACGGGGTGACGTTGCTCAATACGCCGGGCACCATCGATGCAGATTACCGCGGCGAAATTTCAGTGCTGCTCATCAACCACGGCGGCGCGCCGTTCGAAGTCACCCGCGGCATGCGCATCGCCCAATTGGTGGTGGCGGAGATCGTGCGGGTCACGGTGCGCGAAGCCGAAGAGCTCGACAACACCGATCGCGGCGCAGGCGGCTTCGGCTCGACCGGGAGATAGTTAGTAATGCAAGCAACGACAGTGACCGCCGCAGACGGCGTTAACCTCGCCGTCCAGGAATGGGGCAATCCGCACGGGCCGGAGATTTTGTTCATCCATGGCTTCAACCAGGCGCATCTGTCCTGGCTGCGTCAGGTCAAGGACCCGCAGCTTGCCGCTGAGTTCCGCATGATCACGTTTGATCTGCGCGGTCATGGCTCATCCGACAAGCCGCTGGAGAATGAACGCTACGCCCATCGGAACTGGGGTGATGACATTGCCGCGATCATGCGCGCGACGTCGCTGCGTCGGCCGGTGCTGGTCGGCTGGTCCTACGGTGGCAACGTCATTTGCGATTATGTGCGCAGCTTCGGCAGCGAGGGTTTGGCAGGGATCAACTTCGTGGCTGGGGCAACCAAGGCTGATCCGGCATTTTTTGGTTCCGGCCGCGCGCTGTTCCCCGACATGTCTTCGGAGGACTTGGCGACCAATATCGCCAGCACGGGCAAGTTTATTCATGCTTGCTTCGAGCGCCAACCCGATCAGCAGGACTTTGAGACCATGCTCGCGTTCAACATGGTCGTCCCGCCCCGGGTGCGCGCCGCCCTCATGGCTCGCCCGGCAAATCGAGGCGACGTCCTGGAGCACATCCGCTGCCCGGTCCTGGTCACACATGGTGATGAGGACCGCATTCTGCTGGTCGCGCTCGGCAAGTTCACGGCGGGCGCGGTCCCGGGGGCGAAGCTTTCGCTCTATCAGGGCATCGGTCACGCGCCGTTCTGGGAGGACGCGCCCCGCTTCAATCGGGAGCTGATGGAATTTGTTCGTCTGGCAAACAAATAGAGGACCCGTCATTGCGAGCGAAGCGAAGCAATCCAGAGCGACCGCGCAGCACTGGATTGCTTCGTCGCTTCGCTCCTCGCAATGACGAGGGTCGGCCGATCGAGACCGGGTTCCGGATGGTCGCCGCGGCGCTGGGCTGGTTCGCGATCATCACTCAGTATTCGTTGGTGGCCGCTAGTGCCGGGCCGTATCTGCTCGAGCGCTCGATCAACTTCTTCAGTTATTTCACCATCGTCTCAAATATTTTGGTGGCGTTGGCGCTGACGCTGCCATGGTTGGCGCCGAACTCACGGGCGGGCCGGTTCTTCATGCTGCCGTCCGTGCGGACCGCGATAGCCGCCTACATCATCATCGTCGCCGTCGTCTATCACACGATGCTGAGCCGTCTCTATCATCCGCAGGGCTGGCGCCTCGTCTGCGATATCATCCTGCACTATGTGATGCCGCCGCTGTTCGTGCTCGACTGGGCTCTGTTTGTTGACAAACGCGATTTGTCTTGGCGGCTGACGCTGCACAGCTTTGCGCTTCCGGTCGTCTACTTGATCTGGACTGCGTTGCACGGCGCGTTGGCTGGCTTCTATCCGTATCCGTTCCTAAATGTGAACCGGATTGGTTATGAGCAATCGCTCATGAACGTCGGCGGGTTGATCGTCGCGTTCGTTTGTTTGATTCTGGCGCTGGTGGCGATTGGCCGGCTGTTTGGTGGAGGCCCTCATCCTGAGGAGCATGCGCGCTCGCGCGCATGCGTCTCGAAGGATGGCCAAATGTGATGACCTCGCCCGGGACCGTCCTTCGAGACGCCTTGGCCCAAGTGGGCCAAGGCTCCTTCAGGACGAGGGCTGCAGGTTACTGCTTCGCCGAGGGGCGCTCCGCGAGGCGCTTGCCGAGGCGGCCGTAGACCTTCTTGGCGTTGTCCTCGAAGATCTTCTTCTTGTCGGCGGCCGAGAGCCACGCCACCTGATCGACGTAGCGCTTGGTGTCGTCGAAGTTATGACCCGTGTTGGGATCGATCTCGCGCACCGCGCCGAGCATCTCCGAGGCGAACAGGATGTTGTCGACCGGCACTACTTTGGTGAGCAGTTCGACGCCCGGCAGGTGATAGACGCAGGTGTCGAAGTAGACGTTGTCCTTGATCAGCTCTTCAATCGGTGGGCGCTTGTTCTGCAAGGCGAGGCCGCGGTAGCGGCCCCAGTGGAACGGAACCGCGCCGCCGCCGTGCGGGATGATGAGCTTCAGCTTCGGGAAATCCTTGAACAGGTCCGACATGATCAACTGCATGAACGCGGTGGTATCGGCGTTGATGTAATGCGCGCCGGTCGCGTGGAAATTCGGATTGC
>JAFAXD010000461.1 GCA_019241285.1 Xanthobacteraceae bacterium
CGGCGGCTAAGACAACAACAAACAAAGCCAAGCCCAGGAAGCCCGCCAAAGCGGCGAGGCCGACTGCGAAACGCGCCCCGACTCGCAGCCGCGCCGCGATAGCCGCCAGCGAAGTGCGGCGCGCCGAGCCGCGAGCGCGGGGCGGCAAGGCGCCGCCGGATTTTGTCGCGCCTTGCCTGGCCCGGCTCGAGGCGGAAGCACCAGGCGGCACAGGCTGGGTGCATGAGATCAAGTTCGATGGCTATCGCATGCAGGCGCGGCTCGAGCGCGGCCGGGTCGAGCTCAAGACGCGCACCGGCCTCGACTGGACCGAGAAGTTCAAGCCGATTGCCGAGGCTGTCGCCAAGCTGCCGGCCGAGGGCGCGCTGATCGACGGCGAGATCGTGGTCGATCTCGGCAACGGCATCTCTGATTTCTCGACCCTGCAGGCGGACCTGAGCAGCGGCCGTACGGATCGCTTCGTCTACTACGTGTTCGATTTGTTGTTCGTCGATGGCGAAGACCTGCGCCAGCACCCATTGCTGGAGCGCAAGGTCGCTTTGGCGAAACTGGTCGGCAAGAAGCGCGACGGGCGTATACGGCTGAGCGAAGATTTCAGCGAGCCGGGCCCTGCGGTGCTCAAGCATGCCTGCCAGCTCGGGCTCGAGGGCATCATCTCCAAGCAGCGCGATGCGCCGTACCGCTCTGGCCGCACCGGGGACTGGCTCAAGACCAAATGCTCGGATCGCCAGGAATTCGTGATCGCCGGCTATAAGGACTCCACGGTCGGGCCCGGACTGATCGGCGCGCTGGCATTGGGCTACTATCAGGACGGTGCGTTCCGCTACGCCGGCCGCGTCGGCACCGGCTATACCCAGAAAATCGCGCGCGATCTTTATCGGCGGCTGCAGCCGCTGCGCCAGGACAAGGCGCCGTTTGCGACCCGGCTCGAAGCTGCGCAGCGCCGCGGTGTGCACTGGGTCAAGCCCGAGCTGGTGGCGGAGATCGACTCGCGCGGCTTTACGGCCGACCAGATCCTGCGTCACCCATCGTTCAAGGGACTTCGCGAGGATAAGCCCGCGCGCGAGGTGGTCCGCGAGACGCCGGCGCAGGCGGCAGCGCAAGAGGACGCCATGGCGAAAGCGAGTGCGGTGCGCAAACCGAAACCATCCTCCGGCGCGGTGCGCCTGACGCACCCGGACCGTGTCTATTGGAGCGACACCGGGATTACCAAACAGGATCTCGCCGATTACTACCGCGACGTCTGGGACTGGATCGCCCCGCACGTCGTACGCCGGCCGCTCGCGCTGGTGCGCTGTCCGGACGGTGCCACCGGCCAATGTTTCTTCCAGAAGCATGCGCATGCGACCTTCAACCAGGGACATATCCTGCGGGTGCGCGACGGCAAGGAAGAGATCATCGCCATCGAGGATCTCGAAGGCCTGATCGCGCTTGCGCAAGCGGGTGTACTGGAAGTGCATGTGTGGGGCTCGACGATCGACAATATCGATGCCTGCGATCGGCTTGTGTTTGATCTCGATCCCGGGCCGGGCGTTGCCTGGGCGGACGTCATCGCGGCAACGCGCGAGCTGCGCACGCGGCTTGCCAAGATGAAGCTCGAGAGCTTTGTGAAGACAACGGGCGGCAAGGGTTTCCATGTGGTGGTGCCGATCGCCGGCACCGACTGGGACACCGCCAAAGACTTCTCACATCAGCTCGCGCTTGCGATGGAGGCCGACGCGCCCGACCGCTACGTCTCGAAGATGACCAAGAGCAAGCGCAAGGGCCGCATCTTTGTTGACTACCTGCGCAACGGCCGCGGCGCGACGGCCGTGGTTGCGTATTCGACGCGCGCCCGACCCGGCGCGCCGGTGTCAACGCCCATTGATTGGAGCGAGCTCTCGCCGAAACTGATGGCGGACAAGTTCAACCTGGGTAACGTGCCCGCGCGGCTGGCGCGATTGCGCAATGACCCGTGGGCCGAGATCGGCAAGATTAAACAGAAATTGCCGAGTGGGACCTGAGCCATAAATCGCAGCCCTCCTCGCGGCCATCCTTCGAGACGCCTGGCCCCCGGCGGGTCCAGGCTCCTCAGGATGAGGGCTGAAGTTGTTGAAGCGCCGCAACCAATCACAGACCTCATCCTGGAGACCTTTGCACGGATGAGAGGGCATGATTCTCTGCTTGGGTCGAACAGGAGCGATTCGGGCGATGGGACGACGTCGGATAGGCCAATTGGGCTTGATGGATGCGGCGCTGG
>JAFAXD010000535.1 GCA_019241285.1 Xanthobacteraceae bacterium
ATCGGCCGATGCAGCGGAAGGGAAAAGCCATAGCCGGGCATTGCGGGCACGATGATGTCGAAGCTGTCGTCCAGCCGCCGGATCGCCTCGATTGTTTCCTCGAATTCGAAGACCGATCCTGGCCAGCCATGCAGCAGAAGGAGGGGAGGGCGGTCGCTTTGGCTGCCACGGATGTGAATGTAATGGATGGTCTGGCCATCTATATCGGCGAGGAACTGCGGCAATCGATTGCGACGCGCCTCGACTTCGCGCCAGTCATATCCATCGACCCAACGCTCCGCCAGCGCGCGCATATAGGATGTGGGTGGCCCGGCCGCCCAGCCGCCCAGATCCGGCATCGCTGTCCAATCATAGGCGATGATCCGGGCTTTCAGCCGCTCGAGCCGCTGGGAATCGATCGCGATCGTGAAGGAGCGTGGATCGAGCATGAAATTCTCCCACGGTGCGAGCGGGCCGGGGCCGAGCCGCAGAAGGCGGCGACCTGTGGGAGAGCACTCTCTAGGCGGAGGTCAGCATCCGCAAGACGGAGAGCCGGAAATCACAGACGTGATTCTCTGCCTGGATTTTTCACGCTGCAAGGAAGGCACAAGGCTTTCGGCGAAGCCGTTCACGAAGCAACGTTACAGGCCGTGGATGATGTGCTGAAAGTACGCAGTAAGCACGCGCCGAATTGAAACGGCTGCCTGCGAGGGGCCTCCACCCACGAAGCATAAGCTCAACTCACCACGGAGGCCGAGGGTACCGGAAAATTTTTCGCGAGCCCTGTCGATTCGGTCAGGGCTGGTCCGTCGTGCGATTGATGGGATGATCAGGCGGCGAGGGCGTCGCGGCCCGTCGAAGGAGTTTAGTCATGCGCTACATGTTCATCGTGAAATCCAGCCATCCCGCTGAGTTGACCGCCGAACTGATGCAAGCCATGCACAAGCTGGCCCAGCGCGAGATCCAGGCCGGCCGCATGCTTGACGATGGTGGGTTGGTGCCGCCGGCGATGGGTTGCCAAGTGTCGATTGAGAAGGGCGAACTGAAGGTGATCGATGGCCCCTTCATCGAGGCGAAGGAGATGATCGGTGGCTATGCCATATTTGATCTGCCTGGCCCTGCCGAGGCGCTCGCGTCCGCACGCGAGTTCATGCAGTTGCACAAAGACTTCATGCCCGGCTGGGAAGGAACATGCGAGGTTCGCGCGATCGCGGGCTCGATGACCAAAGGTAGCTGACAGGATGCCATCCGGCGCGGCGCAAAGTGTCGTCCATCGCGCGATTCTCGCCGCTTGGCGGATCGAGCAGCCGAGGCTGATCACGAGTTTGGCACGGATGCTCCGCGACGTGCCTCTCGCCGAAGAGCTGACGCAGGATGCTCTTGTCGCCGCGCTGGAATCGTGGCCCGAGACCGGCGTGCCCGAGCGCCCGGGCGCGTGGCTGATGGCCACCGCCAAACGCCGGGCGCTGGACCAGCTGCGCCGCGCGCCGATGCTCGCCCGCCAGCACAGGATGATCGCGGCGGCACTGGAAGCTGAGCAGAGTGCCATGCCTGATTTTGATTCTGATCTCGATGACGATATCGGCGATGAGATGCTGCGGCTGATCTTCACCGCCTGCCATCCGGTGCTGTCGCCCGAGGCACGGGCGGCGCTGGCGTTGCGGATGGTTTGCGGCCTCACCACCGAAGAGATCGCCCGCGCGTTTCTTCAGGCAGAGGAGACCGTGGCTCAACGGATCGTCCGCGCGAAGCGCCTGTTGTCGGACTCCGGCTTGTCCTACGAAACCCCGCAGGGCGAAGAGCGCACAGCGCGCCTGCCGACCGTGCTCGAGGTCGTCTACCTCATCTTCAACGAGGGCTACACCGCGGCTCGCGGCGAGGACTGGCTGCGACCGCAGCTCTGTGAGGAGGCCCGCCGCCTGGGCCGGGTGCTGACGGCCCTCGCGCCGCAGGAGCCCGAAGTGCATGGCCTGATGGCACTGATGGAACTGAATGCGTCACGCAACGCCGCCCGCACCGGACCCGCTGGCGAGCCTATCTTGCTGATGGACCAGGACCGGAGTTTGTGGGACGCACTGCAGATTCGCCGCGGTTTGGAAGCTCTGGGTCGCGCAAGCGCGTTGGGCGGAGACGGCGGCTGCTACACATTGCAGGCCGCCATCGCCGCCTGCCACGCGCGCGCGCCGAACCAGGAATCCACGGACTGGCGCGCATTGTCGAACTCTATGGCCGGCTATCGGCGTTGACCCAGTCTCCCGTCGTTGAATTGAATCGTGCCGTCGCCGTGGCGATGGTCGCGGGGCCCGCCGCCGGACTTGAGATTGTTGAAGCGTTGTCGGAGTTGCCGGCGCTGAAGCGTTACCACCTGCTGCCGAGCGTCCGCGGCGACCTTCTGCAACGCATGGGCCGTTTTACCGAGGCGCGCGCGGCCTTCATCGCGGCGGCCGCCCTCACCGGAAACGCGCGCGAACGGACGCTGTTGGAGCGCCGGGCCGCGGGGTGTTTGGCCTGACCGCGCCATCTCGAGAGTAATTGGTTTCCGGGTGCATTTCTCCGCCTTCGATGCCGCTACTTGAACCGACCCGGCTCTCGAAGCGGACGGTACCGCCGTTGCCTGACGTCAGGAGGCTCCGCGCAAACTATTAGGATTGATCGGCGCGCGAGGCCAGCCTCGTTCGCTGAGGGCAGAGGGATCCAATGCGAGATTTCCGTGATGCTAATGTCATGGCTCGGAGCCTTTGTGAGGCACTGAAGCTTAAGTCTATGGCTCTCATGCATAGCGAAAGCCTGGAGTTGATCGCCGCTATTTTGGGCGTCGATAATTGGAACGTGCTGTCAGCACAGATCAAGGCGGCGGAGGAGCCAAGCTCAAAGGCGCTATATTGCACATTCTGCAAAAGGTCGTCCAACGAAGTCGAAGCGCTCGTGGCCGGCCCTGGGGTTTACATTTGCGATAAATGCATCGCGCTTTGCTCCAACACGCTTGAAGAGCAGAGCATAACAAAGATGCTACGGAAAACCGATCCGTCTTCGGCTGCTTTGGACCACTTTCGAGATCGATCTACCGAACAGATTCTTGCATATCGGCGTGACGCGCAACGTCGACTGTCGAGTACCCGCACAGCCGTGCGAACCGTTGAGGTTTTGCTCGGCGAAGCGGCATCAGGAAGTGTCAGCTTGCACACTGGCGCAGCAACGTCGTGACTTTGGCATCGAGATTGCGGGCGACGGCAAGTGCTTCCGAGCTGCCATAAGGCAACAGAAAGCTCTCCATCATGTCATAGGAAACATGCACGCCATCGGGACGTTCATCGATGAGGATCGTGACGGGAGCGTAGGATCCGGCATCGGGAACGTGCTTGACCATTTCTTTCATGATGAGGGGATTGCCCACCACGAGCCGTATGATCTTGGGCGCCTTGGCTCCGGACTCGCGACGCAGAATGCCGCCCAGGTCGAATTCCGTGAAAAGCATCAAACCCGTGCGGCCGAGGCCGCTTTGCACGATGCGCTCCAAATCGGCGAAGGAGGTCGCAGCCTTCGTCGCTCTGAAAAACTCGACCATGTCGGGTTGCCCGACCGCCGACTTGAGCGCGGCCACGACGGCGTCGAACGGCTTTGAACTCGTGAGGCTGAAACGGTTCACTTCGACTTTTGCGATTGTCATCTTGTACTCCGCAACAACCCATTAGGGATGTCCAGGAAGGTCCGGCCGTGGCCGTCACTTCACGAGCGAGGCTTTTTCGATCGCCGCCGCGACTTCCGGCGCATGAACGACGAGCGACGCGTGGCTGCCGGCGACTTCCGTCACTTGGGCCTTCATCTCGCCGGCGAAGAACTTCTGGGCCTCGGGTG
>JAFAXD010000598.1 GCA_019241285.1 Xanthobacteraceae bacterium
TTTTCGACAAAGGCGCGCTGCGCCTCCTTGGCATCCTCGGTGTGGGAGAGCTCGACCGTGACGGTCTGCTCAAACCGGTAGCCGTCGCGCGCCGGCATTTCTTCGATGGCGTTGAGCGCGCGCTTGAGGTGCCGGATCGTGAGCGGGCTTTTGGCCGCAATATCGCGTGCGATCTCCAGCGCCTTATCCATCAGCTGCGCGCGCGGCACGCAGGCTTCGATCACGCCCAACCGGTAGAGCTCAGCCGCCGGGATCCGCGCGCCGGTGAAATACATGGCGCGCACGCGCGATGGACTGAAATGCTTCATCAACGCGCGCGCCCCACCGGCCAGTCCAACATTGACCTCGGGCATGGCCACGTAAGCGTTCTCGGATGCCAGTATGATGTCGCAGGCAAGCGCCAGCGCAAACCCGGCGCCGAGAGCTGGACCATTGATGGCGGCAATCACAGGTTTGGCGCAATCGGACGCGGCGTAGAAAAACTCGCGCACCAGCCGGTTGTTGCGGATGTAGTCCCCGGGCTCGCGGGCAATACCGATCCGTTCCTTGATATCTGCGCCGGCTGAGAACATGTCGCCCGTCCCGGTCAGGACCACCACGCGCACGTCATCGCGATCGCTCAGGGCATCGAACAGCCGGATGAATTCCTCACGCGTCTCCTGGTTCTGTGCGTTCACCGGCGGCTTGTCGAACACGACTGTGGCGATGCCGTCCGCAACATCGAGTTTGAAGTGCTTCAGATCCATTCCTCATTCGCCCGTGATGTTGGCCGTTTTGATAAGCTGTCGCAGCCGGTTGGCGTCATCCGCCAGATAGGCCATGAGTTGCTTCCGCGGCAAATAGAAAACCTCAGCGCCCTGTGTTGCGAGCTTCTCCTTCACGTCGGGCGAGCCCAGCACAGTTGCAAACGCGCCGGCCAGTTTGTCGGTGATCTCCACTGGTGTGCCCGCCGGCGCAGAGAGCCCGTACCACGTGGTGACGTCGAACCCCGGATAGCCGAGTTCGTCGAGAGTGGGAATTTCGGGCAACTGCTCGGCCCGCTGCAATCTTGCGACCGCGAGCGCGCGCAAGGCGCCGCTGTGGATGTGGGGCAGCAAGGGCGGAAGGTTGAGGAATGCGAGGTCGATCTGCCCGCCCAGCAGGTCGACGATCGCCGGCGCTGCACCCTTATAGGGCACGTGAGTAATGTTGGTGCCGGTCCGCTGTCGGAATAGTTCGGCGGCGAGATGCGGTTGGCTGCCGATGCCAACGGAGCCGTAATTGAGCTTGCCGGGCATCTGCTTGGCGAGCGAGACAAGCTCCGGGACCGTCGTTGCCGGCAACCCGGAGCGTACGACGAGCACGTTGGGCACCGCCGCGACCATGCAGATGAAATCAAAGTCGCGGATCCCGTCGTAACCCACCTTGGTGAGCGCCGGTGTGACGATGTGCGAGGAGGCGCCCGCCAGCAGCAATGTCTGCCCATCCGGTGGCGCTGCCGCGACATAAGCTGCGGCAATTGCCGTCGCACCGCCCGGCTTGTTCAAAAGGATCACCGGTTGCCCGAGCAGGTCCTTGAGCGGATCGATGATGGTGCGCGCGAGTACATCGGCCGGTCCGCCGGCGGCATACGGATTGACCAGCGTAATAGGTCCATTCGGATACGGGCCGGCAAGCGCCGAGGAAATGACGTTGCCGACCAGTGCGGTTGCGCAAAGCGCCGCGGTGATGAACACCCTCATCATGTTCGAAACACTTCCACCCGGTCGTTTTTTCATCAGGCAAGCGTAGCGTTTGGCTCAAGAAAATCATAGTAGTCGAAGCGCAAGGCGCAGTTAAAGACGGGATGAACCGGATGGGCACCAGGGTGGGACGATGAAGCTGCACTGGTCACCCCGCTCGCCGTTCGTCCGCAAGGTGATGATTGTCGCCCATGAAACGGGGCTCGTTGACAAGCTCACACTGGTGCGAACCGTTGCGGCGGCCACGCGCCCACACCCCGAATTGATGCGCGACAATCCGTTGTCGAAGATTCCGACCCTGGTGCTTGACGATGGGCGGCCGGTCTATGACTCCCCGGTGATCTGCGAATATCTCGATCAGCTCCACGGCGGCACAAAGCTGTTTCCGGCTGAAACAGAAGCGCGCTTCGATGCGCTTCGTCGGCAAGCCCTCGGCGATGGGCTGCTCGATCTTTTGATTTTGTTGCGCGATGAGCGCATGCGCCAGCATCCGTCGGAGGTTCATCTCGCCAGCTACGCGGCTCGGCGCAACGCCACGCTAGCGGCCATGAACGCCGAAGCCGATCAGCTATCTGCGACCCCCTTCACGATCGGACATGTCGGGGTCGGGTGCGCGCTCGGTTATCTGGATTTCAGGTACGCGTCCGAAGACTGGCGTCAGGATCACCCGCAGCTCGCTCGCTGGCACGCGGATTTTTCCGCACGACCCTCGGTGCGCAGCACCGAACCGATCGACGACTCATAAACGAGTAGCTGTGATGGCACGCATCCCACTTCCTTCTCCCGACACGCTCACCACTGAGCAGAAACGGGTCTATGACGCGATCGTGTCGGGCCCGCGCGGTGCCTTGCGCGGACCGCTGCGTGCAGCGCTGCACAACCCCGAGCTCGCCGATAAATGGCAGCAGCTCGGCGAGCTTCTGCGCTATCGCACTTCGTTGCCGCCGCAATTCTCCGAGCTCGCGATCCTGGTGACGGCTCGGCACTGCAGCTGCCAGGTCGAGTGGTTCATCCATGCCGAGATGGCGCGCAAGGCTGGGCTTGCAGATTCGATCATCGAGAACATCCGCACCGGTCGGCCGATTGGTGCTGTGGATCCTGCCACGCTCGACGTCTATCTCTATGCGAGCGAGCTTAATCGCTTGCACAACGTCAGCGACGAAATCCATCGCCGCGTGCGCGAACGATTTGGTGTCACCGGTGTGGTCGAGCTGACAGCCCTGGTCGGCTACTACACCATGGTGGCGATGACGCTCAACGCGCACGAGATTCCACTGCCGGACGGCGCGGCGCCACCGCTCGATAAGCCGGGTGATGCATCCGTCATGCAGCTTGACCCCGATGCGCAAGTTCTGCTCGACGCCATGCTCAAGGCAGGCCGGCCCACCTTCGATACGTTGACCCCCGAGCAGGCGCGTGCGCAGATGCGCGAGATCAGGGCGGCGCTCAAGCAGGTGCAGCCGGCTGTCGCGGACGCGCGCGATCTCGTTGCGACAGGTCCGCACGGCGAGATCCCGATGCGGCTCTACCGAGCGCACCAGCTGGGGGAGTCTGAACGTCAGCCGATACTCGTGTTCTTTCACGGCGGCGGCTGGGTCTTTGGCGACCTTGAAACGCACGACAATCTCTGCCGCAGTCTCGCTAACGCGGCCGATTGCACGGTTGTGTCAGTCGATTATCGGCTGGCGCCGGAGCACAAGTTCCCGGCGGCCGTCGATGACGCATTCGCCGCGACCAAGTGGATCATTGGGCACGCCTCTGAGCTTGGTCTCGATACCCGCCGCGTCGCTTTGGGCGGCGACAGTGCGGGCGGCAATCTGGCGACCGTCGTCAGTTTGCTGGCGGTTCGCGAAAACGCATTCAAGATCGCCTATCAGGTTCTGCTCTATCCGACGACCGATCTCTCGCTGACATTCGACTCGTACCGTCGCGCCGGCGCTCGTTTCAACCTCAGCGCAAGCACGATGCGCTGGTTTCGCGATCACTATCTGACCACCCTCGATCAGATCGACGATTGGCGGGCGTCGCCGTTGCGGGCCAGCGATGTCGGCCAAATGCCGCCGGCGCTGATTGTCACTGCGGGGTGTGACCCCCTGTGCGATGAGGGCGAAGCTTACGCGCAGCTACTCGCGCGCAACAATGTCGCGGTCACGCACCAGCATTTTCCCGGGCAGATGCACGGCTTTGCATCCCTGTCCGGGTTTCTGCGCGCCGCCGATGAGGTGATAGCCGATGTCGGTGTGGCGCTCCGGCGCGCCTGGTCGTCATAACGATCCTACTCTCCAACCTCATCCCGAGGAGCACGCGGGCTGAGCCCGCGTGCGTCTCGAAGGATGGCCAAGCAAACAGGCCTTTCGTTGCGGCCGTCCTTCGAGACGCCTTGGCCTTTCAGGCCAGGCTCCTCAGGACGAGGTCCGAGTGAACGCGCGCTTCTTTCAGCTCCTACAAATCGACGGTCGTGCCTTCGCGGGCGACGATCGTATTCGGCCGTGCCGCCTTTGCCTCGGCTGCAACCGCGTCCATGAATGCGTCATCATGGCTTGGATCGTGATGAAACAAACAGAACGTCTTGGCGCCAGCCGCATCGGCGAGACGCGCACCATCCTGCCAGGTCGAATGCCCCCAGCCACGCCGATGCTTTATTTCGGCTTGCGTGTAGGTCGTATCGAAAATCATCAAATCGGCTTCACGCGCGAGGTCCAGCAGCGCTGCATCGATCTTGCCGGACGGAAGCTCGGTATCGGTGATGTAGGCTAAAACTCTTCCCCCATACTCGACTCGATAACCGGTCGCTCCGTCGGGATGGTTGAGCATCGCCGTGCGCAGCGTCACGCCGCCACCGCGTTTGATCGTCTCGCCGGCACGGAAATCAAGGCACTCGATCTTGGCCTTGAAGCTTTCGACTTCAATCGGAAACAGCGGCGGGGCCATCATGGTGCGCAGCGCTTGTTCCAGACTGAACTTCGGCAACAGGTTTCCGGCCCAGATGCGCAGGTGGTGGCCCTTCTCGAACAGCGGTGTGAAAAACGGCAACCCCGCGACGTGGTCGAGATGACAGTGAGTTAGAAACAAGTCAGCGTCGACAACCACATTGGCACTGAGCAGCGCGTCGCCGAGCGGGCGCAGTCCAGTGCCCCCGTCGAGGATGATCATCTGATCACCGCAGCGTAGTTCAAGACAAGGTGTGTTGCCGCCATAGCGCGCGGTCCCGGGGCCCGGGCAGGCGATGCTGCCGCGCACGCCCCAGAACTTCACACAGAAGCGCATCTTACCTCGGCGGTTGGCGGCTTCGCGGTCGAACGACGACAGGCGGGGCGATTCGTTCATGCGCGCGCCTTGGCGATGGGTCGGGCGGTCTATGGAATGGTACTCTGACTGATGACGGTTCAGTGAAATGTGACAGCCGTCACAAATCAACGCAATCCCAACATTAGCTGCGGATTGGCAACAAAGACTTACTGGGGAAGTTCTACAAAAAAGTCATTCATCCACGGTCGCATGTCGATTCGCCGCGGCACCTGGTTCGGCGCTGATGTCCGGTTTCTTGTTTCGTTCCGCGCGGCGACGGGCCGCCTCCTCTTCGACCGCATGGGCGAGATCCGGATAGTGCGCGGCGAATATGCGATAATCGGTCAAATCAAGCACCAACAGGGTCGATGGAACCACGGCGGTGACCGTTGCGGTGCGGGTTCCATCTCCCAACAACGCCATTTCGCCGAAAAAGGCGCCGGAGCCGAGCTGCACCCCCGCCCCCGCCACCTCCACCAGGCCTTCGGCGATGAAATACATGCAGTCGCCTTGGCGGCCTTTGCGCACGATGACGGTTCGTTCGGCCACATCGATGGGCCGCAGCATGCGGGCGATCTCGATGATGGCCGCCGGGCTCAGCGGCTTGAAGAACGGAACCTTGGCCACGAATTCCCACGTGCGCACAAAATCACGGCGGCGCGTTTCCGCCGCGAAACCGGTCGCCAGAATACCGGTCCAGAGGCCGAATACGGCCAACCCGGAAATCATGACAAATCCGGCGATCAGGCGTCCGAGTGGCGTCACCGGGACAATATCGCCGTATCCGGTGGTGGTCAGCGTGGTCACGGCCCAGTAGAGCGAGTTGACCAGCGTACCGAACGCGGCCGGTTGCGCGTCGCGCTCAACGAGATGCATGGCAATGGCGGCCATGACCAGGACGAAGACAAATACTTTGACGACCGTCATCAGCGAGTTGGCTTCGGCGAGGAAGACGTGCCCAAGCAGGGAAAATCCGGATGTCGCGGCGGGCAGCTTCAGAAGCCAGAAGGCGCCGAGCAGCCAAGCGGTAGTGGCGGGTATACCCAGCAGGTTGGCAGCCAAGATCGGTACGACCGCCAAGATATCGATCACGTGCTGGAAGCTCAGCAGCCGTTCGCGGAAATGGTCGCGCTTACTCCACCGGCTGATATCGAGCGCCCATTCGAGCGCATAAAATGCCAGACAGGCCCACAAAATGGCTTCCAGCCAATGCACCTCGGAGTAAGGAAGGTGCATCGGCAATACGACAATGCAAATCAATCCCACCGCGAGCACGACGTTGCGCGCGGAATCAACGAATCCACTCAGAGCGTCAATCGATGGCCTGATCATCAGACGTGTCGCGGTCGAAAGTATTACGGACCGCCTTGGGGCTAAGGTCAACAGACCATTTGCTGCGAAATGGGACACACTTGTCACAATGCGCCTCGGCCGTCGCCATTGGCCCTGACCGCCTCTAAGTTGAAGTCTAGGCATGGCCGAGTACCATGTTCCGGCCCCGGCTATCCCATGGATTTGGCAAAGCAAAAAATCTCCGTTTAACCCTTATAACCCCGTTCCCATTTCGATTAACAATGGCCTATAATGGGTGGTAATGTGACAGCGGAAACAAGCGTGCGAAAAAGACACGATGTGAGGGCTATCACAGACGCGGTGGACAATCCCCTTTAGGATTGCCGGTAGGCCATATAACCGCGACTACGCGGACTCAGAAACCAAGACATCCCGGGCCGCGGGAGGGGCTTTTGCGCGACTATTTTTGAGAGGCTTCTCCAGCGGCAATTGAGGGCCATGGATGCTGCGTGACGGCCACTTCGGTAGTGATACTCACGCGCAAGCCGTCCAGGTGACGGCTTCGGGCGCACCGGCGTCCGATCATATCGAGATCGATGACGCTCGCTTCCTATTTACCGCCCATTTCAAGAAGTCCGGCTCTGATCTGATTCTGACCGGTGACGACGGGCGCAAGCTCGTCCTCGTGGATTACTTCAACACCGCCAAGCATCCCGATCTGACGTCGCATGGCGCCACACTGTCCGGCGACCTGGTGGCCCATCTCGCCGGCCCCGATGCACCTGGCCATTATGCCCAGGCGGGTGCGCCAGCCGGTGCCCAGGTCATCGGCAAGTGCGAGCGCATGGGCGGCGGTGCCACAGTGCAGCACGCCAATGGGGTGCAGGAAGATCTTCATGCCGGCGACGCAATCCTGAAGGGCGACATCGTGATGACCAACGACGGCTCGTCGTTGGTGCTCAGCCTATTGGACGGCACCGTGTTCAACATGGGCGCCAGCGCCCGCATGGTGCTCAATGAAGTCGTCTACGACGCCAACAGCACGTCCAACTCGGCGCTGATCAGCCTGGTGAAGGGCTCGTTCACATTCGTGGCTGGGCAGGTGGCGCATACCGGTGACATGAAGGTCGATACGCCGGTCGCCACCATGGGCATCCGCGGCACGACCGTGAACACCAACGTCGACGCCGACATCAACGGCAATGTCTTCTCGGTCACTTACTCGTTGATGACCGATCCGAACGGTAATGTCGGCGCCTTCCAGGTGCTGGATCGCGTCACCGGCGCTGTGATCGGAAATGTGACGTCGACCGGGTCCGTCCTCAGCGTGACCCCCGCCGCGAATTTCCAGGTGCTGGCGCAAGAGACCGGAAAGAGCCCGGCGCAGGTGCAGCAGGAGCTCGCGGCCGCGCAAATCCTCTTTCCCGTCTATCAGGCGGTGCAGGCGCAGGTTCAGCAGCCCCCCGGGGCGCCGCAAGGACCGCAGGGGCCGCAAGGACCGCAACAACAAAACACCAGCTCGCCTGGGGCCGGTTCGACGAGCCCTCCGATCCAGCAGCCCCAGCCACAGCAAGAAACGGGCAGTGGCAACCACGACAATGATAATGGTGGCACGCCGCTCAAAGTCACTATCCTCGGCATAACTCAGACCAACAATTCTCAAACGACTTCTACGGACACCCAGTCCCAGCAGACGCAATTCATTCCGACTACGACTACGCCTACCCCAATCGTTCAGCACTCCCCACCCACCATCAACCTCACGGGAACGCCGGCAGATTTGGTCGAGCCGTTTGGTGGGATCGGAACCCTGCCAACTACCTCAGTCGGACTTGTAATCGGCGGTGACGGCACGGCGCATTATGACGCCGCTGCATTGGCGGCCGATGGTTGGACGACCAGCGACGGCGGTATCACGTACATCAAACAAGTCGCATACGGAACCGCCGTCCTCGATCCGCCGCCAAATGATCCGACCCACGGCAACCTCGCTTTCATCCTCGACCCCTCGAATCCGACTGTCCGTGCCCTGAGGGTTGGCGAGCACATCCCAATCGCATTTACCATCCCGGTCATCGACAGTCAGGGCAACAAAGCTCAGATCACGGTCCCGTTCACGATCGACGGCACCAATCACCCGGTCGCACAAACCGGCGCTGCTCAGGGACACGAGGATGCAACATCGATTAGCGGGCAGGCGCAGGCCTCTGAGTTCGGCTTCGCACTGACGTTCGCTTTGGTCGGCCCGAACGGCGAACCCGAACAAACAGTAAGGACGGCGCACGGCACCGTCACGCTGCACGCCGACGGGAGCTACGTCTATACGCCTGACCATGGGTACTTCGGCTCCGATTCATTCGCTTTCCAGGCGACCGATGGCGAGCTTACGACCGCCGCAACAACAGTTACGGTTACCGTCGATCCGGTAGCACCGGTGGCGCAGGGCGGTACGAGCAATGGCAACGAGGACGATCATGCAATCACCGGCCAGGCGCATGCGAGCGAGATCAATAACGATCCACTGACCTACGCGCTGGTCGGTGCGGACGGCGAGGCCGAGCAGACTGTGAAGACGGCGCACGGCACCGTCACCATGCAGTTGAACGGGAGCTACAGCTACACGCCGGCCCAGGGCTATGTGGGTCCTGACAGC
>JAFAXD010000162.1 GCA_019241285.1 Xanthobacteraceae bacterium
GGCTGGCCGAGTTCCTTGCCGACTTCCTCGAGTACGATGCGCGGCACGATATCCACTGCGCTACCGGCAGTGAGCGGCACGATGACACGAATCGGTTTGTCAGGCCATCCACCCGCGTGAACGTGGCCCAACACACAGGAGCTGGTCAACGCCGCAGCCATTACACGAACTGCTGCGCGACCCAAGCCAAGAAATTTCATCAACAAGCTCCGCCACGACCGCCACGGCGGCAAACTTATTGGGAGCGACTTCGCGTGCAAGGGTGCCGTGAAAGAAAAGGCAAAACGTTCTTCGAACGCCTCGGCCAGGTTCCACACCTTTTATTGCTGGGCAAAACGACAGAAGATCATTTCGGCGGCACCCGGTTCACTCCGGGTCCATGCAGCACGCGTTACGAACCATAATGCCGAAGCTGTGACTACCGGTGCACAGCCGCGAGACTGGGCCTCACGGCATAATTTAATGTGCACTCCCCTGGGCTGTTGTCTGCGCCAACTCTCGTTTGGCATCCTGCAGCAACCGCAGATGCTCCTTTATCTGAGTGCGCGCGAGTTTCGCGATATTCATGGCGCCGGCGTCCCGCCCGACCCGCAGGTACTCCTCGTGGATTTTCAACAGCACCCCATGGCCATCAGCCTGATCTTGGACATAAGCCACATCAAACTCAGGCCCAGCTTGCGCGGACTGTAGCTTGTCCAATTGGTGGCTCGCGGGTGGCGTCATATTCTGTTTCACCTCGGCTTCGGAAGGAGGGTTGACCGTACGCGTCGGCTGTTCCGAAGTCAGCGACTTCATTACATCAGCCACGGTTTCCTGTTCGGCGATTTCGAACTGCGCGAATTCTTTGACCTTGGGATGGCTCGCCTTCTGCAGCGCCAGTTGGCTGGAGGCCAAAGCAAGCGAGCCCATGGCGAGAGCGTCTCTCATGTACTTGGCCTCAGGGGAGGCAGCGTCGGATTTCTGAGTTTCCGCGAGCGCCGGTAACGCGACGAACGCGCCCAATGTCGCCAGAACTAGTCTTCGTTTGATCATGACTGTGGCTTTTTGAAACAGTCCAGCACATCGGGCTCGTCAGACGATCAACCTCGGTGCGGCTGTACTGGTTGCGCACACTCCTAAAAAACCTGCCCCGTTGCTGCGATTGTAAGCCGATTTTTGTGTCAATGCCGCTCGCCCAGTCCTGGTGCTGCGTTTGTTTGTCCGGCGCTCACGTCGCACGAAAACCAAATCAGCGGATCCGTAGCTCCTTCCGGGCGACGGCAACTCAAGTCACGCGCGCCCCCTGCCCTTCGGCGGCACCGACCGCCTCTACGTCAGTATCAGCCCCTTCCGCGACCGGCCTGGCTGCTGGGTGGCTCATGCTGGGCATATCTGGCACGATTGGCGCTTCGATTAAGGAGGGCAAAATCCGAATTTCCTCATCAGAATCAGAAATTCCGTCCCAGTCCAAGAACTCCAACATGCGACGGGCAGCAATCAAAGGAACCCGAAGGCGGGGGCATTTCGCCGGGTGGAGGTGATAGCTGCACTGGCCTTGCGGATCATTGACCTTAAGGTGGCCGTGCGCGAGTTCATCGCGCAGGCCGCATTCTGGACAAGTGACAATGAGCTCGGCCATGGGTCTACTGAGAGCCGCTATATACCACCGACTCCCATGTGGGCTGTTTGGTTCCCGTGCGCGCGCGTAAATTCGTAGGTGCGGCGCACAGCGATCGTAAGTACGCGGCCACAATTCCTGGTTTGACCGTTGGTGTTGAGTTCCGTCTCCGACAATTGTGACATGCCGCGCACTGGTCCGCTTTTTGGTACCGAGGTCAGCAAGACTGGCTTTCGAAAACGAGGTTCTCACATCGGCTCGATCTTCGCTTTGAAGTTCAGCGCGTCAGGCGCGAAGGTCGGCGTTGGAAATGTCCAACCCCATGAGTCCTCCGGCCCAAACGTTGGCGTAGAGCTGAGAATTGTTGGAGACGTGACCGGTTACGGCCAGGATATCGTTTAAATATTGTCCGAACGGGACGCTCTCATATATTCCTGATGCGCCGCATGCCTTGTAAAGGGCGATCGCGAGCTCGGCAGCCCGAAACGTCGCCGAGCTTGTCTGGTAACGAAACATCTGCCGTTCATTGAGCGATAGACTTCCGCCAGCCGCAACGGCTTTCATGAGCTTTCCGAGGTTGCGGTAGCAATTGCCCTTCACCTCATCCACCATTGCAAGCGCATTGGCGACTGCCTCCGCGGCAACCGGATCCTCGGCGGTTTTCTGACCGCGCAACGAGACCCGCGTGCGAGCGACCTCACAAAATGCTTCGGCCATGCCTTTCAGGGCGCCCAATGGGACCGGCGAGGTCGTCACGCGTCCCAACACCTGCCAGAACGGCAACTGATACAAGATTCCCGGATTGACCAGCTTGCCCGGCGTCATGCCGGCAGTCACCAATTTGAACTGGAGGGTTCGGTGCTCGGGCACGAACTGATCGCGAATGACGATGTTATGACTCCCGGTTCCCCGCATCCCGTGCACGTCCCAGTTATCCTCGATATTGAATTGGGAGCGGGCGACCAGGAACGCGCGAAAATCCCCTGTCCGCATGCGGTCGGTCGTGGGGCTGGGCGGCTCATCGTATACGGCACCGCCCACCAGCGCGTAGTCGCAGAGGTGTACCCCACTGGCGAATTTCCACACCCCCGAAAGCTGAAACCCTCCGTCAACGCGGCTTACGGGGTTCGGTGCGTAAGGCGAGGACAGCAGCGCCCTCGAATTTGTGCCCCATACTTCGTTCTGGGCGGCGTCATTGAAGTGAGACAGATGAAACGCGTGAATGCCCAGCACCCCGGTGACCCAAGCGACCGATGCGTCGCCCTCAGCAAGTGTCGAGATCGTTTCGAGCCACTCCATTGGACTCGTTTCGCCGCCGCCGAACCGCCGCGGCTGCAACATGCGGAAAAACTCGCATTCATGGATTAGCTCGGCGGTTTCGTCGAGAAGGCGGTTTGCTGACCACTGTTTTCGCGCACGCTGCCGCAGGATCGGAACCAGCTCGTTGGCGCGCTGGACATAAAGCGACTTGCTGAAGTCGCCAAGCGCGAAGTCCATAACACGCGTGTCTAGCTGTATCATGACGGACGTTCCTCGATGGCGCGGTGTTATTGTGGATCCAAGCGACGAAGGAATGCAGAAGCCCTGCATTCAGGCAAACGATAATTTGTAAGGCACTGCATGAGCGCTAGGAATGTTACGGGGTCGGAGGGATTTTCGAGGCTCATCAGCCGCAAGAGGCTGTCCCGCCAGCCACACGTTTATGATGTTTGAAATCCCAGACCCGTCGTGCATGAATACCGGCCGATGACGGATTTCCTGTTTCCGGACCATAAGCTTTTGCCGCCAATGTCCGCACTGCGCGCATTCGAAGCGGCGGCGCGGCTCGGCAGCTTTACGATTGCTGGGGAGGAGCTTGGGCTAACGCAGGGAGCCGTCAGCAGACAGATCAAACTGCTCGAGGACCTGCTGCAGGTGCAGCTCTTCAACCGCACACACCACCGCGTGGTCCTGACAGAGGCCGGACGTTATTACGCGCATCATGTGAGCGCTATCCTGGGTCGCGTGATGGCGGCAAGTCATCAAGCGGCCGCCTTCGGTATATCGACGGCGAAACTCAATATCGGAATAATTCCGGCGTTTGGCTCGCGTTGGATCGTTCCCAAGTTGCCGGAATTCCTCGCCGAGCATCCGCGAATCCAGCTGCGGATCAGGGCTATTGCTCCCGACATGCCGCTGAATGAGGCGGAGCTTGATGCCGCCCTCCTCGTCGGACGTGGGCCGTGGGCCAACACCGTCGCGCACCGTCTTGCAGGGGAAGAGCTGATCGCTGTGGCGACGCCGGATTGGATGAAACGGTATGGGGTCAAATCGCCGCAGGATCTGATCGGCCCACCATTGTTGACGCATTTCCCAAGACCCGATCTTTGGAGCCGCTGGTTTGCGCTCAATGCAGTCGACGCTCATGCGGCGGTTGCGGCACAGCTGACATTGGAACAGATCAGCATGATCGTAGAAGCAGCGCTCGTCGAATTGGGAGCAGCCCTGCTGCCGAGGCTTCTCATCCGGCGCGAACTGGAGAGCGGAGAGCTCGTCGTTTTACCGGGAGAGCCGCTTCAGGTCAGTGATGGGTTCTTCTTCATCTACGCTCGCCACCGGGAAGACTATCCCCCGCTTGTGGCGTTTCGCGATTGGTTGTTAAGTAACTTTCACACCTGACCTCGCGCCGAGCCGAGTCGCCCGATCTGAGATTGCCGGCGGCACGCGCCGCAGTTCTTTGAAACAATCCGCAAAACACAGGGAGGACGCCAACGTGAACTCGACTGCATCGCGCCTGATCGCGGCGTGCCTCAGTTTGCTGGCATCGCTGCCGGCGGCCGCGCAGCAGGCCGCGGCCGATAAATATCCGAGCAAGCCGATCCATCTGATCGTCGGGTTCGCGGCCGGCGGCGGCAATGACATCATCGCGCGGATCGTCGGACAGAAACTGCAGGACAGCCTGGGCCAGACGGTCATCGTGGAAAACCGCGTCGGGGCGGGCGGTCGCCTCTCGGCCGAGTACGTCGCCGCGCAGCCGCCCGACGGCTACACACTCTTGGTAGGCGCCAGCGGCGCCATGGCGGTCAGCCCGGCGGTCGTTGCCGGCGTGCCGTACGTGACGCTGCGCGACTTCGCGCCAATCTCCATGATCGCTTCATTTCCCTTGATCATGGTGGTGGGAGCCGATCACCCGGCCAAATCGGTCAAGGAGCTGGTTGCCTGGGCAAAAGCGAACCCGGACAAAGCCAATTACGCCACATCATCGACGGCCTTCACGCTGGCTACCGAGTTGTTCAAGCTCAAGTCCGGCGCGCCGATGGTGCCGATCCCATACCGGAGCAGCAACGAGTCGGTGGTGAGTGTGATGGCTGGACAGTCCACACTGACGGTTGCCGATCCCCCGCCAACGGCGCCGCAAGTCACATCCGGCAAGGTCCGCGGGCTTGCCGTCACAGCGGCGGAGCGCCTCGATGATCTGCCCGACGTGCCGACCATGGATGAGCAAGGCTATCCCGATGTCCACGTGCAGCTGTGGAGCGGCATCTTTGCTCCGGCCAAAACGCCACCAGCCGTGATCAAGACGCTCGAAACCGAGTTGCAGCGCATCATGCAGATGCCCGACGTGAAGGAACGCTTCAAAGCCATGGCCACGCGTGCTGTGGGCAGCAGCTCGGCGGAGTTCGCCAAGGTGATCGAGGCCGAGACACAGATGTGGGCGGATGTGGCGAAGGAGGCGAACCTCAAGTTCGAGCAGTAAGCGCCTCACCTCCTGCGCGACCTACCTTATAACTTGGTTCTGAGGTACGCAATTACGCCAATTCTGGGCGGTCATCGTGCGAGCTGTGCGCATGACGTTATCGAGATCGTCGTGGTCTTCGGGTTCTATCAGATGTTCGCCGCCATCAATCAGGGCTTCGACATCCATCCAGCGGCTGGGGCCTGACGCCGGAGCCAGATTCGCTGCCAGCCGGGCCTGCAGCGACATCCACGTACCGCTTGCCCGACAAAAAATCCCACATTTGACTCATTGTCGAGCCATCCAGTTCTCAGGGACGGCCGTGGGGAATTGGCGTCCCGGACAGGCGAATTGCCGTCGAAAATGGGGGACAGCCGATGATCGACCGACTGTGGTCCGTCGCGTGGACGCTGAGCATCTTTGTTTGCCTCGCCGTAGCCGGCGCTCAGGCCCAAACCGCGCAGTCATCGACATCGCCCAGCCCAGATGCGGCAGCGCAGGCGGGCTCCCCTCCGGCCGCCCAACCGGCCAAACCGCCGGCCCCGGCGCTCAACACGGCCGAGATCGTCGCCCGCGCCAACAAAAGCGTCGGCGTCGATATCCAGAAGCGCATCGCCGGCTGGCAACACGAGCTGGCGCGCCTGGAGAGCGAGCTGCAAAAGCCGCATTTGCGCTATTCCGATCTCAATGACTTTCGCGACGACCTGCAGCGCGTACGCGGCGAGATCGCCGAGTTCCGCGACCATCTTGATCCGGCGCTCGCCGCTGCGAAGGACCAGTTGGGCTTGCTGGGGGCTGCACCCGCCGCCGGTCAACCACCCGAGCCGGACGACGTTGCGCAAACGCGGGCCGAGCGGACCTACTACCTCGGCGTATTGACCGGAGGTGAGAAAGAGATCGACTCCGCCAACCTGCGCATCGAGAACCTTATCGATACCATCCAGGACATCCGGCGCAAGAATTTCGCAACACGCCTGCTGCAACCGGTCCCCGGCATCTACTCGTCGCAGACCTGGTCGAAAGTGCCCGGCTACGTCCCCCTCGCGAGCCAGCGCATTCGCGACATCATGCTCGGTTGGTGGAGCACGGTCAGCGACCAGGACGACGTCTTGCTCGCCGTCTCCGAGGCCGGGCTGCTGCTGCTCGTGCTCGCCGCCGTGGCTGCGTACGGAGCCTGGCGCTTGCGCCGGCGGCGATCGGACGAAGATCAGCCCTTCTGGCGGCGGGCAGCGGTGACCGGCGCCATCGTGTTGCTATGGACATTGCCCGTGGTGGTGCCGATCGCTTTCATCTATGCGCTTGTTGCCGACACGCACGAATTGCCGGAGCGCGTTGACTGGCTGCTGTACTCGACGGCACAATCGATCGTCATTGTTCTCGCCGTCAGCATCC
This sequence comes from Xanthobacteraceae bacterium, assembly GCA_019241285.1. Lineage (GTDB taxonomy): Bacteria > Pseudomonadota > Alphaproteobacteria > Rhizobiales > Xanthobacteraceae > JAFAXD01. The sequence goes on from JAFAXD010000162.1 coordinate 6,705, forward strand.
TGGTCATCAGCGCGTTCGCACCGCGCGTGCCGCATTGGCGCCTGATCCCGGTTTCTGACCGCACCGCGCGCCGCATCTGCGGGCTCCTGCTAGCGCTTGCAGTCGTGTACGGCGCGAGCACGCTGCTCTACATGGTCACCCGCGTCGCCCAGGCCCCGTTTGCGCTGACGGTCGCGGTCGCACTTCCGTCGTGCCTGCTTGTGGCCGGGATCATCGCTGCCATCCTGCTCACGCCGTTGGAGGCGAAGCACCAGGACCGGACCCTGTCGCCGCGCCTGCTCGCCGTGCTGCGGGCCCCGGTTTGGATTGCGGTCTTCGCAATCATCATATCGGCGCTTGCCGGGTATCTGGCGCTTGCGCGGTTTCTCGCCCAACAAGTCGTCGTGACCGGCTCCATCCTGGCCTTCGCCTATCTCCTCCTGCTCTGGGTCGATGGGCTGATGCAGGGTTTCTGCGACGACCGCGCTGCCACCGGCCACTGGCTCAAGGAAAAGTTTGGCGAAAACCAGCGGCGGCGCGAGCAGTTGGCGCTGCCGCTCGGCCTGTTCCTCAAGGCCGTTGTCATCATCGCGTCCGTGCCCCTCATCTTGCTGCAGTGGGGGTACACCTGGCCAGACGTGTACGACTGGTACACGCAGCTGTTCTTCGGTTTCCGCGTCGGCAGCACGCAAATCTCCATTGCGGTTCTCCTCGCGTCGGTGATCGTGTTCGGGCTGTCCTACGGCGCCGCGCGCCTGTTCCAGGGCTGGCTTGATGAGCGGGTCCTCAAGCCGGCGGGTATTTCGGGGGGCTTGCGCGATTCAATTCGCGTCGGCGTGGGCTACGTCGGCGTCGTCATCGCAGCGCTTGCGGCCTTCTCCTACGCCGGCTTCAACCTCTCCAATCTCGCCATCCTGGCCGGCGCCTTCTCCGTCGGTATCGGTTTCGGCCTGCAGAGCGTGGTCAACAACTTCGTGTCGGGGCTGATCCTGCTGGCGGAGCGGCCGATCAAGGTCGGTGACCTCGTCGTCGTCGGCGGCGAGGAAGGCTATGTGCGCAAGATCAGCGTTCGTTCGACCGAGGTCGAGACGTTCGAACGGGCGAGCGTCATGATTCCCAACTCCTACTTCATTACGGAGAAGGTGAAGAACTGGACCTTGCGCGACAACATGCGGCGCATCGCTATCCCGGTGACGGTCGCGCACGGGTCCGATCCACGCGCGGTCAAAGCGATCCTGCTCAAGGTCGCGAACGACCATCCCAGTGTCCTGACGCTGCCTGCTCCGTCCTATGATTTTGAAGATTTTGGCGTCAACGGCCTCACGTTCAAACTCTTCGCGTTTATCGATCTGCGCGCAGGCGGCAACGTAGCCGCTGATCTGCGGATCGCGATCTTGGAAGCCTTCCAGGAGAACGGCATATTGATCCCGTCTCGGCAGGCAGAAGTCACGCTACAAACGATCGATTTGTTGCGTGAGACGGCGCAGTATCTCTCACCTGATCAGCATAAGCCACGGACCGAATCCAGGAAGCCGACCGCGGAGCTGCTTGCAAACCTGACAAGAAAGTCGGCAAGTCTCGTCAGCTCCTAATCCAGCGAGTTTGACGAACAGCTCACCGCAACTGTGTCGCGCCGACCGCGCCATGGCGGCGAACGCCTTCTCCTAAATCCAAAACAATCGGCTAGCGCATCGGCGTGGCCTCGGCCGGCGCAGTGGTGTGCTCCGTTTCGACAGCGACGATCAATTCGCGGAGATAACTCGCCGCTTCCTTGCCTTTGAGCGCCCGTTCCCACATCTCGTCGACGACTTTCTGGTGTTGCGCAATCGCTTCATCGCTCGAGGTGATCATGGCGACGCCAAAGCGGATGTTCGGCTGTTCGTCAATTCGGAAAGGACTGATCGCCAACTCTTGTCTCCCAGCCGATCGAAATATCTGAAAGCTAGCATGTGGCGGCGTATTAATGCCTACACCGATTTGCACTCCAATCGGTTCGGCTTCCGCGATCCGGGCGAGATGCTCGATCTCCATCCTGGCTCGGCGGCGCCTCTCGGCGAGAGCGTCGGGAGATAGCCGGACCTTTCCGATCAAGCCCAATCGGAGCACGCGCTCCACGTCCAATGCCGAAATGACATTGACGATTGTCGGGCGTCGTTGCTCATAGCTACGCCGACGCTGCACGAGAATTTCGATGATCCGTTTGACGTCGTGGTCGAACGTGGGCTCGCAGCTACCTGCTTCCGCACCAGTCTCACGCAGCAATTCTGGGAGATGAGTAAGAAAGTTATTGGACGCCAGGAGAAAGGTAAACGGGCTCGAAACCGCGACTATACGGTCAGCTTTCTCTTCGAGTTGCCAGACGCGCTCGAAATAGGTGACCGCCGACGAGATGTATTCAATCTCAACCCCGAGCAGAGTCGGCAGGGAGACCCCCAACAGCTCCGCCAAGCTGAGCAGAGTTTCAATTTTGACGACTTCGCCTTTTTCAAACCGGTAGAGGGCCGTTCGCGAAATCCCGATCCTTGTCGCGATCTCGTCGACATTCATACCAGATTGAAGACGGAACACGCGAAGGCGCTGTCCGATCTCGTCATATCGCAATGACAAGGACGTTCCTCTGCGGTGATTTATTGAAGAATAGTGTTACCCAGTCCCGCTACGGGGACAACGCTTTTTGTGCGGACTTCAGGCTAAACATGTGAACTAATTTTTTGTATTTTGTTCTTTTTAGAACTTTTTCTGAATATCGAGGTTGCCATACGTCCGTGGAACGGTCGAAAAAAGCACCTCCCCAAATATATGCAGTTTTTGGTCTTTCTGGCCTACGGACGTCGAACTCATCCGTTAGATTCCGCCAAACTTTTACTAAGTCTTTGATATCCAGCGAATTTCTTGGAGAAAGTTCGGCTTCATTGCCGCTGACGTCGTCGACCTGTGACAGTATAGTCACGGTATGATGGTCGTTTTGTCTCCCCTATTCTTCTTTATTTGCTTTTTCTCAAAATTGGGACACAATCCAACATCATACAGTCACGAAGGGGGAGTTGGTATGATTATCGAAGGCAAAAAGGGGCGACGCCCGGCCGGCACGGGAGGCAGCCCATACTGCCGCTCCCATGGCCTGAAGCGCATGCTGCTGGGTGCCGGCGCCGGGCTGCTCACGGTCGCCAGCGCGCACGCGGCTGATCTTCCGGTCAAGGCGGCGCCTGTTGAATATGTGAAGGTCTGCAGCCTCTATGGCGCTGGCTTTTTCTACATCCCAGGCACCGATACCTGTCTCAAGATCGGCGGTTATCTGCGCTCGGACCACATTTACGGCTCGGCTGGCCAGGGAAATTTCTACCTTGCGGTGCCGCAAGCCCAGTTCAACCGCTTGGCGGCGGACGAATACTCGTTCCGCGCCCGCATGAACCTCACGGTGGACTTCCGGACCCAGTCTGACTACGGCACGATCCGCGCTTACGCCGCGATCGTCGCCCAGCAGTCCCAGAACGATGCGACGTCAAACGGCTCGGCAGGCATTTTGCGTGCGTTCATCCAGTTCGCCGGGTTCACGGTCGGTCATGCCGTTTCGTACTTCGACTTCCTCAACAGCGCCGATTATGGCTACATTTTCCCGCCCATCTCCGCCGGTACGGGCGTAAACGGGACCGACCTCATCGCCTACACTTGGCTGATCGGCAACGGGTTTTCGACTTCGATCGACCTCGAAGACGGCGGGAATGCCAGCGCGGGAATCAGCGGGACGGGGCGCGGCAAAATCCTGATCAACACCTCCATGCCCGGCGCTCTCGGCACCTCAAGCGCCGCGACAACCGTCACCAATGACGCCGCACGCGCCATGCAGCCTGACATCGTTGGCAACCTCCGCCTCGACCAGGCCTGGGGTTCCGCACAGGTCATGGCCGCATTGCACAATGCGTCCGGCGGCTACTACTCCGGCGTTCCCGGCGCGCTCAACGCCAGCTTGACAGGCTCTCAGTCCTTCGGCCACCCCGGGGAGGCGTGGGGCTGGGCCGTCGGCGGTGGCGCTAAAATCGCCAACTTCCTGTTTCCGCGAGACATGATCGAGTTCGAGGCCGATTACTGCCACGGCGCTGTCGGCTACTGCATTCCGCCCACCATCTACACCAACAACTGGGTGTATGGCGGCGGCAATACCTTGGCGATGGGTTACGGCTCCGACGGTGTGTTCAACAACGGGGGCCAAATCCAGCTGACGGACTCGGCCCGTTTCTCAGTTGGATACCAGCACTACTGGAACACGCAGTGGAGAACTTCAGTCATAGGCGGTCAGGTCTACAGCTTCTACAACAATAACGCCCAGGGCCAGCTCTGTGGCACGGCTCCGGGTTCAGCCGGTGTTGGCGGCGCAAGCAGCCTCTATGGCTCGATCTTGCAGACCTCAGGCTCGTTTGGCGGCGTGCCGCTGCACTTCAACTGTAATCCGAACTGGTCACAGACTGTGATTTCGACGCGGACCGCTTGGAACCCGCATCCGTTCCTGGAAATCGGCTACGAGCTCGGATGGATGAACACGCACACTGCCAACTCCGGCAGCGTGATCGCACTCGCCGCGAATGGCGCGAGACCAGCCGGGGTATACCAAATCAAGGATCAGGACGGGTACTACATGGCCCTTCGCTTCCAGAAGGCCATCCTGCCCTGATCCGGTTGATGGTTTATAGGTCGTAACCAGCAGAGGAGGCGCTATCGCAGAATCCAGTGCCCTTACGTTGCAAACAAGAACCTCGACGCTGCGATTGCGCGTCGGGGTTCTTTTTCGTCTCGGAGCTGCGCGCGACTTCCTCCTGGTCTGGGCGCTGGTCTCAAGCTTCTGGCGGTGCCCCGGGTTCGCTTGCACCTCGGCAGTACTTGGTCGCGATGTCCAAAAAAGCACGGACCTTAGCTGACAGATGAAGACGGTGCGGGTAGATCGCGTTGATCGCGCGCTCCGAAGCAGTGAATTCTGAAAGAACGGGAATGAGTTGGCCCTTCTTTGCTTCATCCGCTACAGTAAAATCGGGAGCCTGGATCAATCCCTGCCCATGCAGGGCGGCCATTTTCAGTGTATCCATGCTATTCGACTCTATATTGCCTGATATGCGAATGGTCTCTTCATTTCCTTCGCGTTCAAACAACCACTCATCCCCCCAAGGTGAAAACGAATACCTCAGACAATTGTGCTCTGTGAGATCGCCTGGCTCTCGCGGCGAACCATGGACTTGGAAATAGGCTGGCGACCCCCAAACCCGAACATGAAACGATCCTATGCGCCGAATGATCAAGCTGGAATCTGGAATTGGTAGCAGCCGGATGGCTACGTCGATACCCTCTTCGACTAGATCAACCATTCGATCGCTCATGATCACATTCAATCGCACGTCTCGGTACAGAGAGGTGAATTCGGCGATGACTGGTGCCATAAGCTGCGGAATTGCCACAGACACGTTGACGCGAAGCGTTCCGCGCGGGGTCGATTGAAGGGCCTGCACGACGTCGGTCGCCTCATCCACGTCAGCGAGTATCTGTAGGCAGCGCTCGTAATAGGCCCTCCCGACCTCGGTCAGACTTATCTTCCGGGTCGTGCGGTTGAGCAGGCGGGCACTGAGCTGTTGCTCAAGATCCTGAATGTGGGTGGTTACAGTGCTCGGCGACATACCGAGCTTACGACTGGCAGCTGAAAATCCTCCAGCCTCCACCACCTTCACGAAGGTGGCAATCTCTATCAAGCGGTCCACCGATCTTCTCCGTTTCGCCGGCGCACACGGTTAGTGCGCGTTATTGGGCGACCTTGCTTGGCGCAGGCATAAGCTCGAACGCGAGTGCGATCTAATAATGCAGGAGTGTAACCGGGAGCCTTCGTCACTCCAGTTTTCCGAAAGGTGTTGTCGGACATTTCAGTATTAACGCGCCCCTAGCGTCAATCTATCCAAATACTCCTCAAACAGGAGTTGTTCAATGTTCCCTAAAGTCGCAATGGTGCTCGCCACCTCGCTCGTCCTGGGCTCGACCCTGACCGCCAACGCATGGCAGCTTGACCCCAACACCGGGTTGCCGACGGAATATTACTATGGGCCCGTCTGCGAACACGCAAACCGTGGATTGCCGGTGCGAGAGGAGACTCGAAGAAAAGCCGGGTGCGCGGCCCAAGTTTCTGCCAACCAAACGGCAGCTAATCGCGGACCCGTGCTTCGACAGCTCGAAAATCGTCCCGCGGCTGCGCGGGCGCGCATCGACGACAAACACGCGCCTTCGTGGTGATCGTCGTCCCGCGCAGCGTCCCCGGTTCGGCGGCTAATCCACGCCTTTGGGCGCGATCGCAGCCGTCTCGAGATCTGCGTGCGGATCGATCTCGCCCGGCCGTGGCATGGTGAAGAACTCATGCACCACGCAATAATCCATGTAGCCAAGCCGGGCGATCGGCCGCATGCGGGTGATATCCACGATGCCGTCGACGATGACTGCATCGTCGATGTAGATGCCGACCACTTCGCCGATGACCAGTGATGAACGGTTGGCCTTGCCATCGGAGCCGATCAACGGGACGGTCTTGTAGTATTTGCACTCAATCGCCACGGGAGACGCCGCAACACGCGGCGGCCTGACGGCGCGAGAGGGCACCATCTCAAGACCTACCGTTTCGGGCTCGCTGATGCCGTCGGGAAATTCCGCCGAGCTTGCGTTCATCTGCTCGCGCAGATCCCAGGTCGCGAGATTGAACACGAATTCGCCGCTCGCCTCGGCATTGATCTGGGAATGCTTGCGGGGCGCGCTGGCGAAGATGACCCACGGCGGATAGCCGGAGATGAGATTGAAGAAGCTGTAGGGCGCGAGATTGACCACGCCGTCCAGCGAGATGGTTGAAATCCAGCCGATCGGGCGCGGGACCACCAGGGCGGTAACCGGACTGTGCCGGAGGCCGTGCTTTTCGTGGCGGGGGTCGTAATACATCTACACCACGCCCTCATTGCGCAGATTAGCGATCTCCGCATCCGACAGCCCGAGCTCATGCAGCACCTCGTTGCTGTGCTGGCCAAGCAGTGGCGGCGCGCGCTCATAGGCGGGTTTGGCGCGCGCGAACTTTAGCGGGCTCGCGACCAACGGTATGTTACCGGCGGTTGGATGATCGAGCTCGATCTGCATCTGCCGATGCTTGATTTGCGGGTCTTCGAACACTTCCGCAATCGAGTTGATGGGGCCGCACGGAACGCCGGCGCGCTCCATGGCAGCGACCAGGTCCGCGCGCGACCAAGTCGCGAAGATGCTGGCAATCAGCGGAATGAGTTCATCCTTGTGTCGCACCCGATCCGGATTCTTGGCAAAGCGCGGGTCGCGCCCGACTTCCGGACGGCCGACGGCGTCGCACATCTTTGCAAATTGCCCGTCATTGCCGACCGCCAGCACGACATCCCCGTCGCTGCAGCTGAAGACGTCCTGCGGCATGATGTTTGGATGACGATTGCCTTGCCGGCGCGGCGCGCGGCCGGTCATCAGGTAATTCATTGCCTGGTTGGCGAGCACCGCTGTCTGCACGTCCAACATGGCGACGTCGATGTAATCGCCCTGCCCGCTGACCTCGCGGCCGGCCAGCGCCGCCAGCACTGCGACGGTCGTGTACATGCCGGTCATCAGATCGAGGATCGGAATGCCGACCTTCTGCGGACCGCCGCCCGGGCGATCATCGGTCTCGCCCGTGATGCTCATGAGCCCGCCCATGGCCTGAATCAGAAAGTCATAGGCGAGCTTCTGCGCCTTTGGGCCGGTCTGGCCAAATCCGCTCACCGAGCAATAGATCAGGCGCGGGTTGATCGCTTTGAGGTCGTCGTAGCCGAGACCATAACGGGCAAGCGTTCCAACCTTGAAATTTTCCAACAGGATATCCGAACGCCGCGCCAGCGCGCGCACGAGCTCCTGACCCTTGGGCTTGTCGATGTTGATCGTGAGCGAACGCTTGCCGCGGTTGACCGAGAGGTAATAGCCGGACTCGCGCGACGGAGTGCCCTCGGATGCCGGCAGAAACGGCGGCCCCCAGGAGCGGGTGTCATCGCCGACACCGGGCCGTTCAACTTTGATGACGTCGGCGCCGAGATCGGCCAGCAATTGCCCGGCCCAAGGCCCGGCCATGATGCGGCTGAGATCGAGGACTTTGATATGGCCGAGCGGACCAGGCACGCTCATCTCTCCCTGTTTGCAATTGGTTGTTTGGTCGTATGTTGCATATCGGCGCTACGCCAGCTCAGAGATGACCATTCGTGTCATAGATGACGTCGACGCGCATACATGACGTCGCTTTTCATAGATGACCTTTCCGTCCATAGGCGTCGTCTCGCCTGCGGCCATCCTTCGAGACGCGTGCGCGCTCGCGCGCACGCTCCTCAGGATGAGGGTTGCGGCTGCGACGCTTCTGCTATCTCGGCCCTCATCCTGAGGATGATCGCGGGCAATAGCACGCGATCGTCTCGAAGGATGGCCACAGACATAGACGACCGTTTCATGCATTGATGACGTCGCTCCGCGCATACATGACGTCGCTTTTCATAGATGACCTTTCCGTCCATAGGCGTCGTCTCGCCTGCGGCCATCCTTCGAGACGCGTGCGCGCTCGCGCGCACGCTCCTCAGGATGAGGGTTGCGGCTGGCGACGCTTCCGCAATCTCGGACCTCATCCTGAGGAGATCGCGGGCAATAGCACGCGATCGTCTCGAAGGATGGCCACAGACATAGATGACCTTTTCATGCATTGATGACGTCGCTCCGCGCATACATGACGTCGTTTCTCATAGATGACCTTTCGCCCATAGGTGACGCCTCGTTTGCGGCCATCCTTCGAGACGCGTGCGAGCGCTCGCGCGCACGCTCCTCAGGATGAGGGTTGCGGCTAGCGGCGCTTCCGCAATCTCGGCCCTCATCCTGAGCAGAGCGCGGGCGATAGCACGCGATCGTCTCGAAGGATGGCGACAGGCATAGATGACCTTTTCATCCATTGATGACGTTTGTCGTACCAACGGCGGGACGATCGAGCCCCACCGCAGTCGCACATAGCACGGCATGATGTAAGGATGGCGCAAAAAGCTAGGCCTATAACCTAAAGACAACCGCACGGCGCAATGAGTGTCGGGCAGCATTGCAAATAAGTATAGTTCATTCGCTAGATAGTTAACAGACAGCAGGCACCCAAGCGCCCGGCGCAGGGCAATTCGCCGATGTTGATAATGAAAACTCCAGCTCAGTCGGCTACCCCGAGGGTGACGCCGCCGTCGATGACGATGTGTGCCCCGGTCACATGGCTTGAGGCGCCCGATGCAAAGAACAAGGCAGCTCCCTGCATATCCTCGGGGACAGCGATGCGATGTTGTGGCGCGAATTGCGCAAAGAAGGCCTGATTGGCCGGGTCCTGCAAACGTCCGCCGCCGATGTTGGTTGCGCAGGGGCCGGGCGCAATCGCATTCACCCGAATGTTGTAGCGGGCAAGCTCAAGCGCGACTTGCCGCACCAACTGAGCGACTCCGGCTTTGGCCACCACATAGGGTGTGCCGACGAACTGCTCGACCCTGGTGGCGGAAATCGATGACGTCACGACAATCCGCCCGCCGTGCGCCTTCATGTGCGGGACCACGGCCTGAATCGTGTGGAACACCGAGGAGAGATTGGTGTCGATGACGCGGTCCCACAAATCCTCGGCGATGTTCTCGACCGCGCGCTGGGGGTCGCGCCTGCGCTCCATGTTGAGAAAGCCCGGACCGGCGCTGATCCCGACATTGGCAAACACCACGTCGATGCGACCATGACGTTGAGCGACGGCATCGACGGCGCGGCGGAGCTGCGCAAGATCGGTGACATCGGCGATCTCGCCGTCAACCTTGCCGCCGTCCGCCGACAATTGCTTCACCGCCGCCGCAAGCCCGTCCGGGTTGCGATCGAGCACGGTGACCCGCGCGCCGTTGCCAGCCATCACCTGCGCATAGGCAAAGCCAATTCCGCTCGCGCCGCCTGTGACAATGGTGACGAGGTCACGAACGTTGAACAGGTCGCCCGCCTTGACCGTCGCACTGCTCATGCGGCAGCCCGCGCGGCGCCGGCGCGGCGATCCGCCTTGATCATCTCGGCACCCTTCTCGCCGATCATCATGGCCGGCGCGTTGGTATTGCCGGACACCACGTTGGGCATGATCGACGCGTCGATGACGCGCAGGCCGGTCATGCCACGCACGCGCAGGCGCTCATCCACCACAGCCATCGGATCCTGCCCCATTTTGCAGGTGCCGGATTGGTGAAACACGGTGATCACGGTCTGCCGCGCATAGGCGAGGATGTCCTCGTCGCTCTGAACCTTCGCGCCGGGCATGTGTTCTTCCGGTTCGAACCGCTTGAGCGCGGGGCCGGATACGATGCGGCGCGTCAGACGGATCGCGTCGACGGCGACGCGCTGCGACTCCGGCGTCTGCAGGAAATTGTGCAGGATCGCCGGATGCACGTGCGGGTCCGCGCTCTTGATGCGGCAGTAGCCGATGCTCTGCGGGCGCACGACAGCGATGCCGCAGGAGAAGCCCGGCCAGGAATGCAGCGGTCCGCCAAATCGATCCGATGTTGCCGCGGACACGTGATATTGCAGGTTCGGCGTATCCTGCGAAGGATCGCTGCGGGTGAAGGCGCAGAGTTGCGGCGGCTGCGTGCCCATCGGCCCGCGCTTGGTCAACAAATAATAGGCGCCCATGCTGTAGCGGCGCAGCGGGTTCTGCACCCATTGATTCATGGTGATGGTGTTCTTCACCTTGAAGGTGGCGCGGATCTGCCAATGGTCCTGCATGTTCTCGCCGACACCGGGGAGCTCGTGGCGCACCGGGATGCCGTGCTGCGCCAGCAACGGCGCCGGACCGATGCCGGAGAGTTGCAGCAGTTGCGGTGAACCGATCGCGCCAGCCGCGAGCAGGATTTCGCCCCGTGCTTGCGCGTATTTCAGCTCGTTGCCCTGCCAGAACTCGATCCCAACGGCGCGTTTGCCCTCGAGGCGCAGCACCTTGGCATGCCCATTCGTGAGGACGCGCAGGTTGGGCCGCGCCATCGCCGGGCGCAGGAAAGCTTGCGCAGCAGACCAACGCCGGCCATTGCGGATGGTGCCCTGGAAATAACAGACGCCATCGTTTTCGCCCGAGTTGTGATCATTGGTTTCCGGGATGCCGTACTCGATCGCGGCGCGCTTCCAGGCTTCGACGACTTCCCAGCGCTGCCGATTTTCCTGCACGCAGAGCTCGCCGTCCGCGCCGTGGTGCTCGTTGGCGCCGTGCGGATATTTCTCGATGCTCTTGAAATAAGGAAGCACGTCGTCCCACGACCAGCCGACGTTACCGAGCTGACGCCAGATGTCGTAGTCGCGGGCATGGCCGCGGATGTAGCACATGGCGTTGATCGACGATGACCCGCCCAAGGTTTTGCCGCGCGGCACCGGGGTGATGCGGTTGTCGCAATAGGGCTCAGGCTCGCTCTGATAGCACCAATCCACTTCCTTGTTGCCGAGCAGGTAGGGCATCCCGACCGGCACGTGGATCCACCAGTATTTGTCCTCGCCGCCGGCTTCCAACAACAACACGTTGACCGCGGGATCCTGGGTGAGACGGTTGGCCAGCACACAGCCGGCCGACCCGGCGCCGACGATGATGTAATCGTAGCTTCCGACTGATGCGGGTTCACACATGGGGTTTCCTCGGGGGTTCCTCGGGTTTTTGTTCGGTTGTTTTCCGTTACGCCGCGATGCGTTCGCCGACGCGCGCGTCGGCTTTGATCATGTCGGCGCCCTTCTCGGCGATCATGATGGTCGGGGCGTTGGTATTGCCGGAGACGAGGTTGGGCATGATCGACGCGTCGATCACGCGCAGCCCGCCGACGCCGCGCACACGCAGGCGCTCATCCACCACGGCCAGCAAATCCTGGCCCATCTTGCAGGTGCCGACCGGATGATAGACCGTGCCGGCGCTCTCACGGGCCGCAGCCAACAAATCCGCATCGCTCTCCGCATTGCCGCCTGGCAGGATTTCCTCGGGCGCAAATTTCGCCATCGCGGGAGCATGCACGATCCGCCGTGTAAGGCGGATGGAATCGATCGCGACCCGCTGATCCTCCGGCGTTGACAGATAGTTGTAGCGGATCGCCGGATGCGCCTGCGGATCGCCGGATTTGATGCGGACATAGCCGCGGCTGGTCGGCCGCAGGTTACAGGCCGAAGCGGTGAACCCCGGGAAGGCGGGCGGCGGCTCGCCAAGTTTCGGGTAGGCTCCGGGCATGACGTGATACTGGATATTGGGCGTATCCTGGGTCGGATCGCTGCGCGTGAACGCCGTCAAGGTGGCCGGGCCAATCGCCATCGGGCCGCGGCGGAACAGCATGTATTCGAGCCCGACCCGCATCCGCTGCATGTAGCTGTTGGCGATGCCGTTCAGGCTCGGTGTATTGCGAACCCGAAACAGCTGGCGCGGCTGGCAATGATCCTGCAAGTTCTCGCCGACCCCGGCGAGGTCGTGATGCACCGCAACGCCGTGCCGCTCAAGCACTGCGCCCGGCCCGATGCCGGACAATTGCAGGATCTGCGGCGAACCGATTGCGCCAGCCGATACGATCACTTCACGCCGGGCATTCGCGGTTTTCGCTTCATCGCCCTGCCGGAACGCGACCCCGGTCACGCGTTTTCCCTCGAGACACAGGTGATCGACCAGAGCGTTGGTGACGACGCGCAGATTGGGGCGCGACATCGCAGGCTTGAGAAACGCGCTCGCGGTCGACCAGCGCACGCCGCGCCGCTGCGTCAGGTGAAAATAGGCCGAGCCCTCGTAGTTGCCGGCGTTGTAGTCATTCGTCTTGGGAATGCCGACCTGCTCGGCGGCGTCGCGAAAGGCGTCAAGGATTTCCCAACGCACGCGCGCGTCCTCGACCCGCAATTCGCCACCGGTGCCGTGCAGTTGATCGCCACCGCCGAGCGCGAAATCCTCGGACCGCTTGAAATAAGGCAGCACGTCGTCCCACGACCAGCCGGCGTTTCCGAGCTGGCGCCACACGTCGTAATCACGCGGCTGGCCGCGCACATAGACCATGCCGTTGATCGACGACGAGCCGCCCAGCATCCGCCCGCGCGGGACCGGAATGCGCCGGCCGTTGCAGGCGGGCTCAGGCTCGGTTTCGTAACACCAATCCCAACGCGGGTTGCCGATCAGATAAAACAGTCCAAGCGGGACCTTGATCCAGATATTGTTGTCCTTGCCGCCCGCTTCGAGCAGCAGCACCTTCATGGAAGGATCGGCGGAGAGCCGATTGGCCAGCACACAACCGGCCGAGCCGGCGCCGACAATGATGTAGTCAAAATCACCGATAGATTGCGGCACGGCATTCATGTGAGCGGATCGCCCCCTGCACGGCTGTTATGAATTACCCGGTCCCAGTGGGATTGTCGCAGCCGCGCCGAGGTGTCAAGCTATGGGCAGAAGCAGAAAACCTGCAATGCGTTCGCGCGAGGAAACCGGCCCATGAAGTTTTTCAACTTCCACCTCATGCCGTACCGGCACATCGATCTCGAGGCCATCAAGCGCAACGGAACGGCCTGGGTGACGCTGACCAATGCCCACTACGATCCGCAGCTTGGGGCCGAACTTTATCACGACTATCTTGACCAGATGGAGTTGGCCGACCGGCTGGGCTTCGACGGCGTCTGCCTTAACGAGCACCACCAGACCGCCTATGGGATGATGCCCATCCCCGGGGTGCTGGCCGGGGCGCTCGCGCGCTCGATCAAGCGCGCCAAGATCGCCGTGCTCGGCCGCGCACTGCCGCTGCTCAACAATCCGCTGATGGTGGCGGAAGAATACGCCATGCTCGACAACCTGACCCGCGGCCGGTTCATCGCGGGCTTCGTACGCGGCATCGGCGCCGAATACCACGCGATGGGTATCAACCCGGCCGTGTCGCAGGAGCGCTTTGCCGAGGCGCATGACCTGATCGTGCGCGCCTGGACGGAAACCGGTCCGTTCGCCTATTCGGGCAAGCACTATCAGTTCAACTACGTGAACACCTGGCCGCGGCCATATCAATCGCCGCACCCGCCGATCTGGATTCCGTCGCAGGGCTCAGGCTCGACCATCCGCTGGGCGGCGCAGATGCGTTACACCTATTGCCAGACGCTGAGCCCGATCGCGGCGGTGGCGCGGTTCTTCCAGCTCTATCGCGACGAAGCCGAGAAGGCCGGCTATGAAGCCACGCCGGACCAACTTGCCTGGTCGAACACCATCTACGTCGCGGAGACGGACGCCAAGGCCATTGCCGAAGCGCGCCCACACCTGGAAGCGCTGGTGAACCGCCTGTTGCTGATGCCGCCGGAGATGTTGCTGCCGCCGGGCTACACCAACTTCGAGTCGATGGAACGGGTCCGCGCGGTCAAAGTCACCGGTAAACCACAGACGATCGAGGACCTGATCAAGGCCGGCGTCGTCATCATCGGCAGCCCGAATACGGTGCGCGAGAAGCTCGCCGACTATCAGAATCTTGCGGGATTCAACACATCGCTGACCAAAACTCAGTTCGGCACGCTGCCCGACGACATGGCGCGCGCCAACATAGAGGCAATCGCCCAGGAAATCCTGCCGGCATTCCGCACCCGCTTGCCAGAAGGCAAAGCGCAGCAGGCCGCGGCCGAATAGCCCCGAGAGCACAAATGCGCGGCGCGGCGCGCCTTTACATGCTCATTGCTGGAGTACTCCTGCTCGGCGGCGTGCAGGCGTCATTGGCGCAGGACTATCCGGCGCGGGAAATTCGGACGATCTGTCCGTTCGCGCCGGGGACCGGCGCCGACATCATCGTGCGGTTCTACGCGAGCAAACTTGCGGAAATCGCCGGCAAGCCGGTGATCACAGAGAATCGCGCCGGCGCGCAGGGCCTGCTCGGAACGGAAGCCGTCGCGCACGCCAAGCCGGACGGCTATACGATCGGCATCAACCCGGTCGCCTCCACGATGGCGGCGGCGCCGCACATCTTCAAACATCTGTCGTTCGATCCGCTCAAAGATTTCGCGTTCGGCGGCACGCTGATGTCGGTTTCGTTCGTGCTGGTGGCCCCGCCCAATACTGATATTCGGACCGTGGCCGACCTGACCAAATATTTGAAGGAGAAGAAGGGTGATTCCTTCTACGGCGGCTCGACCAATACCGGGATCGTGGCGTCCGAGCTTTACACCCACGCGATCGGCGTTGACGTGAAGCGCGTCAACTATCGCAGCGCGTTCGATGGCCTGAACGAGATGATGAGCGGGCGTCTCGATTTCTACTTCACCGACGTGACGACCGCGCTGGGCCAGATCGCCGCCGGCCGCTATCGCCCACTCGCGGTGACAGGCAGCAAACGCAGCGCGGCGTTGCCCGATGTGCCGACAATGACCGAAGCCGGCGTTCCCATGGACTTCGCCCCGTGGTGGGGAACCATCATGCCGGCCGGGACACCCAAGCCCATCGTGGCGAAGCTAGCCGGATGGCTCGACACGGTGTCGGCCATGCCGGAGACCCGAGCGTTCCTGGCCAAGAATGGCCTCGAGCCGCTGCCGGGTGATGCTGCCATGTTGCGCGCGCTGCTGATCAAAGACACGGCGCGTTGGGGCGAGTGGGTCCGGCTGGCGCAGATTGAAGCGCAGTAGGTTTGGAAATGCCTAAAGCGGCAGGGCGCCCTTACCCTCCCCCTTGCGGGGAGGGTAAAACTCCCCTCGCCGCACGAGCAAAGCTTCAACCCCGGCAACCGGCGGCTGATTTTTGCGGTCCCTGTGAACCAGGTCACTGCGGGTCCGGCCAGAGCGGCGTCATGTGGTACCGCCGATATGCAGGGGGAGACCATGTGGATTGCATCGCTGTGGCGGATCATCCCACACTCCTTCGTGGTGATGCTCGCCCTGGTCCTGATGACGACCCTGGCTTCCGGCAAGTCCGGAACGGAATGTTGGCGATCGGCCGCCCAGGCGCGGGTGCCCGAACCTGTAGCTGCCGCGCCGGTGGCCGCAACACAAGCTCCAATCTGGAAGACCGTCACCATCGGTGAATACAAAGGCGCCAGCGCGGTGCGTGCCGCGATCGACGCCGCACCATGCCCCATCGCCATGGGCGACCTGGCAGACGAGATCCTAGGCCGGCCGGCATTTCCCTTCAGCCGCACGAAGATGGACGTCGATCTGGTCGTGGTCTCAGTGGCCGAGCTGGGGTTCGGTCCGGACGGCGCGACGCTGCGCGACATCTACGCGCGGGCCGGCACGTCCGGGCTCGATCTCTGCCCTGCGGAAGTCGGACCGATCCTGCGCCTCCACTATCTCGATCAGCCGATCGGCGAATTCCTGCACGTTGCCATGCGGCCGGTCGCCACCTACGCGGGAGAGCTGATTGACTTCACGCTCGGCAATGGTGGCAGCACGCTTCTCCTGATCGGGGGCGATGCCGGCCCAGACGTCGTGCTGACCGGCGGTGTTCGTTTCGTGTTCATGCGCCCCCGCGCCGACACGGTTGTGAGCGGCGTCGTTCCCAACGCCGAGAACGCATTCGTCAAGCGTTGATCCAGCAAACTCAGCCCTCGTCCTGAGGAGCCTTGGCCGTGTAGGGCCAAGGCGTCTCGAAGGACGGCCACAAGCACTACCGGAGTTCTTGGCCATCCTTCGAGACGCATGTGCGCTCACGCGCACATGCTCCTCAGGATGAGGCTTCGAGACGGTTGTGCCCTTCGGGCCCAAGCTCATCAGGATGAGGTTCCAATCTCAATCAGGGGCGCGCAACCGATAACCGATGCCGGTCTCAGTGAGAATGTAGTGCGGCCGCTCGGGATCCTCTTCGATCTTCTGGCGCAGCTGGCGCACATAGACGCGCAGATATTGCGAGTCGGTGAGGTCGTTCCAGAGCTCGCGCAGCAGGAACTTGTGGGTGAGAACCTTGCCGGCGTGCTGCACCAGGACACGCAGCAGCTCGTATTCCTTCGGTGACAGCCGCACCTCTTTGTCGCCGACCTTGACCACGCGGCGCACGAGATCAACGGCGAGATCGCCGACGCGGAAGATCGGGCGCTCGCCATGCACTTGCAGCTGATGGCGAAGCGCGGCGCGGATGCGCGCGAGCAATTCGTCCATACCGAACGGTTTTGTTACGTAATCATCAGCGCCCAGGTCGAGCGCCGCGACTTTGGCAGCCTCATCGCCGCGGCTTGAGAGGACAACGATCGGGACACCTTCATTCTGCGCGCGCAGGCGCCGTAGCAGATCCATGCCCTGCATGTCGGGCAAGCCGAGATCGAGAATTACGAGATCGGGCTTGTTGGCCATGGCGTCCAGCGCGGTCTTGCCATTGGTCGCGTCAATCACCTCGTAACCCTGCGTGCCAAGCCCCATGCGCAGCAGCTTGCGAATGGGCGGCTCGTCGTCAACGATCAGAACGCGAAGCGGCGGACCACTCATGCGGCGGTGTCCAATGTCTGGGTCGCCAGCGGGATTGGCAACCGGATGGTGAATACGGCACCACTGCGGTCCGTGCGATTGGCGGCCGTGATCGTTCCGTTGAGCGCTTCCACAAAGCCGCGCGAAATGGCGAGCCCCAGGCCGGTGCCGGCGCGCACCTGATCGCCCTTCTGGGCGCGATAGAACTTGTCGAAGATGCGCTCGACATCGCCGGACGGAATG
>JAFAXD010000221.1 GCA_019241285.1 Xanthobacteraceae bacterium
GCCGCCGCACATGACCGACGCGCAGCCGGGAAGCGGCTCGATTGCGGCGCCGACGCTCGCGCCCGCCGACGATGCGCCGCATCTGCTCATCGTCGATGATGACCGGCGTATCCGCAGCCTGCTGTCGCGCTACCTGCTCAGTGAAGGCTACCGCGTCACCACGGCGGAAAGCGCCGCCGATGCACGTGCGCGCCTTGCCGGTCTCGATTTCGATCTGCTCATTCTCGATGTGATGATGCCGGGTGAAACGGGTTTCGATCTTGTCAAATCGATCCGCCGCTCCTCCACCGTGCCAGTCCTAATCCTCACGGCGCGGGATGCTGCGGAAAGCCGCATTACCGGGCTTGAGCTTGGCGCAGACGATTATGTGGTGAAGCCCTACGAGCCGCGCGAGCTGTCGCTGCGCATCGCCAACATCCTCAAGCGCACCCAGCCGCTGGCGCCGCCGCCGCCGGCGGAGACACTGCGGTTCGGCCCGTTCATGTATCACGTGGCCCGTGGCGAGTTGCGCCGTGGCGACGAGATGATCCATCTCACCGACCGCGAGCGCGAGATGATGGGCATGCTGGCTGCGTGTCCGGGCGAGACCGTGTCGCGCCTGGCACTCGCCGGCAACGGTGCTGCCGCCGGCGAGCGCGCGGTCGACGTGCAGATCAATCGGCTGCGTCGCAAGATCGAGCAGGATCCGGCCAATCCGCTGATCATCCAGACTGCGCGGGGGGTGGGATATCGTCTTGTGGTGACGGTTTGACCACCCTCGATATCCGCATCGAGCGGCTGCGCTCGGCGGCGGTTCGTGCCTCCGAGTTTGGCGATGCGATCGGCACCTGGATCAAGAACCGGATGCCGGCGGGACTCTATCCTCGCTCGCTCCTCATCATCATTGCCCCGATGGTGATCCTGCAGTCGGTGGTTGCGTTCGTGTTCATGGAGCGTCACTGGAACACGGTGACGCGGCGGCTCTCGGCGGCGGTGACCCAGGATATCTCGGCGCTGATCGATATCTACAAGAGCTATCCGCAGGATCCCGGCAATACGCAGATCCGCCGCATCGCCCAGCAACGGCTTGGTTTGGTGGTCGATTTCCTGCCGGTTTCCGAGATGCCGCCTCCTGGGCCCAAGCCGTTCTTCTCGCTGCTCGACCAGGCGCTGTCGGAGGAAATCCGCAAGCAGATCGGCCGGCCCTACTGGCTCGATACGGTCGGACGCTCATCGATTGTTGAAATCCGCATCCAGCTCGACAATGCGGTGATGCGGGTGTTTGCTCGCCGCAGCGCCGCCTATGCGTCGAACTCGGAGATATTCCTGCTCTGGATGGTCGGCACCTCGCTTGTCCTGCTCACCGTCGCGATTCTCTTCCTGCGCAATCAGATCAAGCCGATCCAGCGCCTGGCTGATGCGGCCGAGAGCTTCGGCAAGGGTCGCGAGGTGCCGAACTTCCGTCCCCGCGGCGCGACTGAGGTCCGGCGCGCGGCGCACGCCTTCATCGAGATGAAGTCGCGCGTCGAGCGGGCGATCGAGCAGCGCACCACCATGCTGGCCGGTGTGTCGCATGACCTGCGCACAGTGTTGACCCGCTTCAAGCTCGAGCTCGCGCTGCTCAAGGACAGCGCCGAAGCCGAGGCGATGAACAAGGACGTGGACGAGATGAGCCGCATGCTCGAGGCCTATCTCGCCTTCGCGCGCGGCGACGCCGGCGAGCAGTCGGCGGCGACCGACATGTCGGTGTTGTTGGAGGACCTCAAGGCCGACGCCGAGCGCCAGGGGCGCAACGTCACGGTCGCCTTCCGCGGACCGCCGGTGGTGACAGTGCGCCCCAACGCGGTGAAGCGCTGTCTCGCCAACCTGGTGTCCAACGCGGCGCGCTTCGGCAAAACGATTTCCATCGTCGGCCAGCGCGATCATCGCTGGCTGATCGTCAGCGTCGACGACGACGGGCCGGGCATTCCGGCCGGCATGCGCGAGGACGTGTTCAAGCCGTTCCTGCGGCTCGACGATGCACGCAATCAGGACGAGGGCGGCACTGGACTTGGCCTCGCAATCGCCCGCGACATTGCGCGCTCGCACGGCGGCGACATCACACTCGGCGACAGCCAACTCGGCGGCTTGCGCGCAACGATGCGGATTCCGGTTTAGCGAAACTTACGCCGCCACTGTCTCGTCGTCGCCTTCATCGCGCGGGCGTCGGTGCGAGCGGCGGCGCAACGGTGAGCTCATGCGCCACAGTCCGTCGAACATGCGCAGCGCGCGGGCGCCGCGATCAAGCTCGCGGTCGAGCGCCGCCATGGTGCGGGCATTGTCGTCATCGTCATCGACGAAGGTGCGCAGCACATGTGCGAACAGCAGCGCGAGGCCCTGGGCGCGCATCATGCCGCCGGGACCGGCGGTGCTGACGCCGGCGGCGGCCAGCATCCATTGCATCGAGCGCACGCCGATGCTGTTGAGCGCCAGCGCGAGCGGCGGATCAAACATCGCCGAGCGGACCAGCGAGCGGATGGCGTCGCGCTCATCCGCCATGGCTTCCAGCCGGCGCATCAACACATCAAACAGGCGCTCGCGCTCAGTCTCCTCCACCATGTCGGCGGTGCTGCCGGAGAGCACCTTGCGGTCGATCTCCTTGGCATGGGCGGCGAGGATCGCGATCTTCGACCCGAACTCGCTGCGCAGCGTCGCCAATGAGACGCCGGCGCGCGCGGCGATCTCGCTCAGGTCGATCTCTTCGAAGCGCTGCTCGGCGAGCAGGGCCATGAAGGCGGCGATGATCCTCTCGCGATCAGGCAGCGTGGGGTCGATCGGCTTGGTGAGGCGCTCGCGCGCCGGTCTGCGGGCCATGACGCACTCCTTCGGGCTCATCACGCTTTGAAATCTTAACTGCTTGCGTGTGGAAGTTCTATCGCGCTCACGCGAGCTCACGCGAGCGCTTTGTCGCGGCAGCCACCGCGCGCTCCATGAGCTGCCCCAGTCCATCAGCAGCCATGAGCACGGCGAGCGCCGCCGCGGTGGTGCCCCCGGGCGAGGTGACGTTCTGGCGCAGCGTTGCGGCATCCGCGGGCGCGTTGTTGAGCAACTCACCGGAGCCGGCGACGGTTACCCGCGCTAGTTTTTCGGCCAGCGCCTCCGGCAGGCCCGCCGCAACACCCGCGCGTGTCAACGCCTCGGCCAACAGAAACACATAGGCCGGTCCTGAACCCGATACAGCCGTGACCGCGTCCATGTGGCGTTCGTCCGTGATCCATTCAACCGCACCTGTCGCCGCCAACAACCGATCTGCGAGCGCTTTCTGAACCGGCGTCACGTGTTCATTTCCGACCGCGACCGTGATGCCACGCCCGATGGCGGCCGGCGTGTTCGGCATGGTGCGCACGATGGCGGTCGCCGGCGGCAACGCTGATTCCAGAAACGTGAGTGTCCGGCCCGCCATGATCGAGACCACCACGGTGCGGGGGCCGACCAGCGGCGCAAGCCCCGGCAGGACTTCGGCGGCGACCTGCGGTTTTACGGCAATGATAATCGCATCCGCCACGAGGCCGGCCCGGTTCGGATTGAGGCGCAAGCCCTGCGACCCATAGCGCGCGACCTGCAGTGAGGGTTGGGGTTCAAGGACGACGACCTGCGCTGGGTCGAGGCCACGCGCCACCCAGCCATCCAGCATGGCTGAGCCCATTTTGCCGGCACCTGCGAGCACCAAAGTGCCGGAGATATCGCGGAGGGAATTTGTTTGACTCATCCCTCCTGTTTACGCCCGGCCGGTCGTCTCGAACAAGCTCGCCGAGAGCGCCTCGCGGGCCGTCTTGCCGGCCCAGACGACGAACTGGAAGGCTTGGAAGTGACGCTCGCACGCCTGCACCGCCGCGCCGAGCAGGGCCTCGCACTGGTCATCCGTCGCGCTCGTTCCGCCGGCGAGCATCAGCGCATGACGGAACATGATCAGGCCGTCCTTCTCCCAGAAATCGAAATGCCCGATCCACATTTGCTCGTTGATCTTGGTCACGAGCTCGATCACTTCGGTCCGGCGTAGCGCCGGCACCTTGAGGTCGAAGGCGCAGGCGAGATGCAGGGCCTCGATCTCGGTCATCCAGGTGAATGAGAGATGATACTCGGTCCATTCGCCGGTCACCACGAGCGTGACCTCGTCATCGCTCGAGCGATCGAACGCCCAGTCGCGCGTGGTCGCCAGGCGCTCAAAGTTATCAAGCGGGTTATAGGCGCTGATTTCCATCAGATCGGTGAGTGACATGCCAATCATCCTGCCGCTGGGAAGTTGGGGTGTACGCACACACTCTTGCGCGTGTCCTGGTCGGAAAACCGGTATCCACTTTTCCGGAACATGCGCCACAACAACGAATCCTGAACGCGACCGGCGCTTCGCACGTGTGTTTGATCAGAGTTGCTGATCAGAAAGCACGCTCGCAAACCGGTCCAGCCGCGTTTGCCTCTTAACGCTGGACGCGATGACTGTTCGAAGATTCGCCATCATCGCGCAACCGCGCGACAGCCATGCGTCCACAGCGCTGTTGTGCGACACGTTGACTCAGTTTGGGAAAGTTCGAGATATTAACAAAAGGTTAATCAAACAGGCTCGACACTGACTTCTCTTC
>JAFAXD010000538.1 GCA_019241285.1 Xanthobacteraceae bacterium
CCGGTCGACACCGATGTCGCGACTGGCATGTGTTCCTCCCCCGGACAGTCCACCGCTGGATTGGACGCTTTTTTCGCTTCGTAGTGTCACATGCCGTTGCGACCATCAGCTCCATATCACCTCAGCGCTGCAAGCCCCCATCGCGACCGATCCGACACGACCCCGCGCCCTCGTATCGAGGCTTACGCGTCCACATAGGCTGGGTCGCACCGGGTATACGCGGTACGTTCGGCATGGAACCAATTGAGTTAAGCTTCGGTCGCAAGCTCATCGCTTTCCTTTGCTGCCGGGCGCCTCGCGGTGCTGGTCCTTGCGCACGTCCCGAAATTCCCGCGGTCCACGGATCAGTTTGCGCTTACGCTTCTGCTGTTCTTCCTCCGGAGCCGTCGAATCAGTGAGCTGATCCACGACCTCATGGGCCAGAGCTGAGGCCTTCGCGCGGGATTCGTGACTGAGCTGGCTGCGTTTTGGCTTTGGCGTATGACTTCTGACAATCGTCTCGTGCCCTTCCAGGCCGGGCTTGAACTTGCCCTTAACGAAATCGCCCACGCCTTCCTGCTTCCAACCGACGCGCTGGCGATGCTGCAGTTCCTCCTCCTTGGCGTTGGTGAAGTTCATGGATGCGTCCCAGGTCATCTCCAGCGAGAAGCGGTAGGCTTCTTTTGTGGTGCGCAGCGCTGACGGGTCCTTCCCGGCGATCTCGCGCGCAATCTTCACTGTTTCTTCGCGCAGCTGCGCAGCCGGTAAGGCGAGATTCACGAAACCGATATTCGCCGCGGTCATGCCGTCGAAGCGGCGGCCGGTCAGCCCGTAGAACAACGCATCGCGGGGGCGGAACAAGTTGGCCAAAGTCTTGCTGACGCTGCCGCCTGGAAAGCCCTTGAAGTTGATCTCCGAAAGGCCAAACATCGCGTTGTCGGCCGCAGTCGCGAGATCACACCCCTCCACAATGGAAAAGGCGCCGCCGAAGCAATAGCCATTGACCATGGCGATGGTCGGCTTGGGATAGTAGCGCAGGGTGCGCCCGCGCCACTCGGTTGCGAGCCGGATAATGCGGTCGTAGCGGGCAGGCTGATCCTGCAGCTCGTAAAAAACCTCCTTGAGGTCCATGCCGGCACAGAACGTGTCGCCGGCTCCGGTGATGATCAGAACGCGCACCGCATCGTCATAGCGTAGCTCTTCCAGCGCTGCGGTCATATCCTCGTGCAGCTGCGGGTTCATAGCGTTTTTCTTCTGCGGCCGGTTCAAGGTCAGTACGCCGATGCCCTCGAACTTCTCAATCAGCAGAGTCTGATAGCTCATGCTCGTCATCCTTGTTCTCAGATGGGTCGGCTGTGCCCGGTCCACAGGGGAGCTCGCAGCTTGAATTTTTCAATTTTACCATTGGGGAGTTTGGGTAAAGCATCGATGAAACGCACTTCGCGCGGCCGCTTGTAGGAGGCGATCATGTCGCGGCAATGCGCGATCACGCTGTCGGGCGTCACATCATGGCCTGGTCGCTTGACTGCAAAGGCAATTACGGCTTCCCCCCAGCGCGGATCGGGCGCGCCGACGACGGCAACCTCCAGAATTCCCGGATGACTGGCCAGCGCATTCTCGACCTCGCGCGAGTAGATGTTCTCCCCGCCCGATACGATCATGTCCTTGACGCGATCCACCACGAAGACAAAACCATCCTCATCACATTCGCCAATGTCGCCGGTGTGCAGATAACCACCGCGTAGCGTTTCAAGTGTAGCCGGATGATTGTTCCAGTAGCCAGTCATGAGGGCCGGGCTGCGAATCAAGATTTCGCCGGGCTCACCGACGGCGCAAACGGTGCCATCTGGCCGCGCTACGCGCACATCGCAATCCACCATGGGCTGACCGGCGGAACGCAATCGGCGAGTCACGTGAGGCGGCCCATCCAGCACATGCTGATGCCAATGCAACACGCAACCGGGCCCGCTCGACTCGGTCATGCCGTACATCTGTGAAAAGATGGGTCCCAGCGCACCGAGGCCACGGCGCAGCAGCACCTCGGGCATCGGCGCCGCCGAATAGAAGATCTTCTGCAAAGAGGGAAGCGTCGTCCTGTTGCAATTCTCGGCGTCGAGCAGGTCGTTGAGCATGGTCGGCGCCAGCAAGGTCGCTGTCACCGCATGTTCGCGCAGGGACCGAAAGAACGCCTCCGGGCGAAAGGCGCGATGCAGAACAATCGGACAGCCATGCAGCGAATGGCAGAGCCACAGATTCTTTGCTCCAATGTGGTAGAACGGCATGGCAAGTGCGAGCCGATCGGTCGGTACGACGCATTGCTCGATCGCCGAGATCAGGGCTGATTGCAGCTGCGCGCGGTGGCTCAGCATCACGCCTTTGGGCCGGCCGGTCGTACCGCTGGTGTAAATCAGGTGGGCGATGTCCTCGGGTCGTACATCCGCGTCCGGTAGGGTCGGCTCCTCCTTGCCGAGCACCTCCTCGTAGGAGAGGTCGGGACCACTGCCGCCGAAGGTCAGCACATTCTGCACGCCGTCGACGCGGTTGGCGCCAAGCCGGTCCACATAGGTCGCGTCGACAATAATGAAGCGCGGCCGGCTGTCGCCGAGGATGTAGGCAATTTCCGGCGCCGCCAGCCGATAGTTGATGGTCACCGTGGTCCAACCGGCGAGCTCGCCGGCCGCATAGGCCTGCATGTACTGCGGGCAGTTCTCGGCCAGGATAGCGACGCGATCACCGCGCCGCACACCTAAACGCATCAGCGAGTTGGCCAGACGGCATGCTTCGCCGATCAGCTCGCGATGGCTGATAGGACGATCCTCGAACACGAGCGCCGGGGCATCGGCGCGCAAACGCAGGTTGCGTCGATGCAGATCGCCCAGCGTTGCCGACGCATCGCGCAATGGCGACCTCCCTGGCTTACCGCGGCACTTTAGTGCGGGCTTCGCGATGCCCGAATCTAGAGCGGACCGGTCGCGCGCCACAAGCTTAATTCTCGAATCAAGGATTGCCTTGTGGTCAAAACCCGCAATGATGGGCGGAGACGCAGAACAACAGTGCAAGGGAGTGAAGTGTGATTGATCTGATGCCGCGCCGCCAATTCGGATATATCAATCCGGTGCAGATTTCCGATTTCATCCACTACCAATTCTATAACATCTTTCCGTCAAACTGTTTGATGGTCAACATCCCGCTCAACTTGCAGAGCTTCTCGCATGGCGGAGTAGACAAGGCGCTCGAGGCGTTCTGGCCCGCCTTTGAGTTTTTGGTTGCCCGCAAGGTCGAGCGCATCAGCCAGGGTGGCATTCCGGTTTCGGCTTATGCGGGCCGTCCACGCGTGCTCGCGTTGCTTGAGGAGGCGGCGAAGCGCTCCTCCATACCAACGACCGCAGATTTCGAGGAATCAATCGAAGCGGTGCGCGATTTGGGGATTAAACGCCTTGCCGTGGCGGCGAA
>JAFAXD010000106.1 GCA_019241285.1 Xanthobacteraceae bacterium
GCGCCGTTGCGGCGGCCGGAGCCGGGTTTGAGCTCCATGACCTCTTCGCGCGCGCGGGTCCTTATGGGGCCGGCAACCCCGAGCCGATCCTGGCTTTTCCGGCGCACACCATCGCTTACGCCGAGGATCGCGGCCAGAGCCACATCCAGGTGCGCATCAAAGCCGGCGAGGGGACCCCGTTGCCCGCAATCGCATTCCGGGCAGCTGGCGAAAAGCTCGGCGATGCTTTGCTCGCCGCGCGCGGCCGGCGCATGCACGTTGCCGGTACCCTGGCGCTCGATCGCTGGCAGGGCACCGAGCGCGCCCAGCTGCGCATCATTGATATCGCGCCCGCCGAGCCTTGGTAAACTCAGCCGTAGCGGAACGTCAGCAGCTGATCGAATGCGCGTAGTTCGCCGATCACGCGGTGCAGCATATCCGTATCGCGATTGCTGATGGCGGTCGGGACATAGGCGAGCGACGCGGCGATCCCGTCGAGCAGCCGGCGGAACTCGGGGCTGGCGCGTACTTCCGGCGGTGCGAGGGCATCACAGTGCTTTGCCACAATCCCGAGCTGTGCCGCTCTGTCCGCCACGTCCGCTGCAACCTCGGGCTTGGCGAGGTCCGGTGGCGTTCCGTCGAACGCGAAGAATCGCGACATCGCCGCGTTGGTCTCGATGATGCAATCAGCAAGAACCTCAACACCGCTCGTTTGCCGTAACTCGTGCAACAGCCGCCGGTTGGTCTCGAGCGCCTCGCGGGCTGCCCCGAACTGGCCCGACGAGAGCATGGCGATGGCCGTGGTCACGTAGAACCGAACCTCGTTCAAGGTCGCGTCATAACGTGGATTGGCACGAAACGCGGCTGGCGGGTTCTGGCCGTATAGCCGCATGACCTCCAGCCAAGCCGAATGCATCTGCTCCAATTCGCGTGACGCCAGATCGACGTTCTCGGTTCGCAGGTAGCCGAGGGCAACTCGGTTATGCGCGGCAGCGGCTTCGATCGCCGCATTGAAGTCGTTGAGCTCATCGGCCGGACCATAGTCGATCGGTCCGGCGACGCTAATGCCGGTCGCCAGCAGGACTCCGATGCAGGCCGCGGCAACGAGGCGAAGCATGGTATTCGTCACGGTTTGACACTATGGTCCCGGCCAACCAAGTATAACCGGACTGCGGTCACGACCAAATCGTGGTTCTCGGATGAAGGTTAATTTGATGTACACGCGGCGCACGTTGTTGCTGGGAACCGGGGCTTTGTTGGCTGCCGGAACCGGCGCGCGTGCCGAGCCCATCATGACCGATGAGGGCTATTATCGGGAGCCCTGGTTCATCGAGAGCTTCCTCGACCTGCGCGATGACGTCGCAGCGGCGCGCGAGCGCGGCAAGCATTTCGCGCTGATCTGGGAACTGCGCGGTTGTCCCTATTGCCGCGAAACGCATCTCGTGAATTTCGCCCGGCCCGATATTGCCGCGTTCGTGAGTAACAAATTCGACATGTTGGAGCTCAACATTCTGGGGTCACGCAAGGTGACCGACTTTGACGGCGAGGAACTGACTGAGAAACAACTGGCCGGCAAATATGCGGTGCGCTTTACGCCGACCATCCAGTTCTTCGAGGGCACAGCCGACAATCTGAAGCAGAAGCCGGCGTCCGAGCGCGAGGTGATCCGGATCCCCGGGTACCTGCGTCCCGATGATTTTCTTGACGTGTTTCGCTATGTCGCCCAGAAAGGGGACAGCAATCAGACATTTCGCGACTTTCTCAAATCGGAACGCAGCTGAGGTTTCATGAAACAGGTTTCGCGCCGCGACGCGGTGCTGATGGGAGTGAGCGCTGCGCTCTATCTCACGGTCAGCGACGCGGCATTTGCCACGCCGGCGGAAGCCGCGGCAGAGATCGACAAGTTCACCGGCGGCACGGAGCCGGCGCAAGGCAACATCAGTATTGATCTGCCGGAGATCGCCGAGAACGGCAACACCATCCCGCTCAACATCACGGTTGATGCACCGATGACGGCGGAGAGCTATGTGAGCGACGTGCTTGTGGTTGCTGACGGCAATCCGAATCCAGCACTCGCCAAGTTTCATTTCACGCCGTTGTCGGGTCGCGCCGTGGCCGGAACACGTATCCGGCTGGCCGGGACCGAGAACGTGATCATCGTGGCCAAGACCAGCGATGGCCGGCTCTTCACTGATCGTAAACAGGTGAAGGTGACGATCGGCGGCTGCGGCGGATAACAACGAGCGAGTGAGCCCATGGCCGACAAGCCGCGCCTCAAACTGCCCAAGCAAGCCAAGAAGGGCGAGATCATCCAAATCAAGACTTTGGTGCAGCACCCGATGGAGACGGGTCTGCGCAAGGACCCCGATGGCAAGCTGATCCCGCGCAAGATCATCAACAAATTCAGCTGCACGCTTAACGGGAAGCCGGTTTTCTCCGCCGATTTGGAACCGGCGATCGCCGCCAATCCTTATCTTGAGTTCACCGCAAAAGTTGACGAGAGCGGCACATTCAAATTCACCTGGGTCGATGACGACGGGACGGTCACTACGACCGAGGAGTCGATCACCGTCAGCTGACGCGGGTGCTGGAGAGGAGTATCGGCGTGCCGCGAGCATCTATTCTCGTCGCTTTCCTGACCGCCGCGGGGGCCGCCCAGATGCTGGCACCCGTGGTCTCCGCGCAAGCGCCGTCGCAAAGCTCGGAACCCGCGCCATTGGCCACGGGCGATGCTGCGGCGCGGCCCTGGAAGCGCTACCCAGGCTGGCCGACGCGCGACACCGCGTCCTTCAACACACTTGCCGATCAAAAGCTTTCGCCTCCAGCCCCGAGTGCGCCGCGCAAGCTGGAAGGGCCGGTCACCGGTGATCCGGCCATCGGCGCCGAGCTCGTGGCCGATCGCACGCGCGGCGGATCCTGCCTTGCCTGTCATGTGATGGGGCAGGCCGGCAACGCCGACCTGCCGGGCAATGTGGGACCTGACCTGAGCGAGATCGGCAACGCCGGACTTAAGGACGAGGAGTTGTTCAATTTCGTCTACGACGCCCGCGTCTACCACGCCGAGACCATCATGCCGCCGTGGGGGACGAACGGGTTGTTCAGCGATGCGGAGATCGGCCACATCGTCGCATTTCTCAAGACGCTGACCAAACCCGCGATGTTCCCGACCGAGGTCGATGATCCGAGTAAGCGACCGCCACCGGTCGAGACGCGCGACAATCTAGACGACTTGGTCAATCCCGGACTGTGGACGGTCGAGAAGGCACAGCAGCTGTGGACGACGCGCGGCCCGGTCGGATTTTCCTGTGCGAGTTGTCACGACCGCGCTGAGGATCACTTCAAGACATGGGCGGCCAGCATGCCGAAATGGGAACCGCGTCTCGACAAGGTGCTCGGTGTCGAGGAGTTCGTCTATCGCCACGCGCAGGTAGCGACTGGCCTTAGCTGGTTAATGCAGAGCAGCGAAAATACGGCCATGTCCGTTTACCTACGCTTCCTCGCTGACGGGCAGGAAATCCATGTCGACGTGACGAGCCCCGGCGCCAAGCAGGCCTACGAGCGGGGCAAGGCGTTGGCTGCCGCCAAAGTCGGACAGCTCAATTTCTCCTGTCTGGATTGTCATAATCCTGAGCGCGGCGGATTGCACTGGATCCGCGGCCAATGGTTGGGCGAGCAACGCGGCCAATACGATCATTTCCCCACCTGGCGCACGAGCCAGCAGGACATCTGGGACATTCGCAAGCGCTTCCAATGGTGCAATGTCGCGGTCTGGGCCAACGAGTTGCCGCCCGACGCTAAAGAGTATGGGGATCTTGAACTCTACCTCGCCGTGGCCAACGCCGGGCTCAAACTCAACGTGCCTGGGATCAGGCATTAGCGCATGTCTCGGACAAGTGGGTACCGGTTTTCCGAAAAAGACATGCGCCAAGGTTAAATGCAGATGATCTCGCGCCGCGATGTGTTGCAGATTGGCGCCGCCGTCGCGGCGTATGGATTTGGTCCACTGCGCCGCGCCGCCGCGCAGCAGCGCATCACCCAGGACGAGCTGCTCGCGTTCGACCATTACGGCAACATCACGTTGCTGCACATGGCCGACCTGCACGCGCAGCTGATGCCGGTCTATTTGCGCGAACCATCGGTGAACGTCGGTGCAGGCGAGGCGAGGGGACAGCCGCCGCATCTGACCGGCAAGGCATTTCTTGAATACTACGCAATCCCGCCGCGCACGGCCGAAGCTTATGCGCTCAGCTCGGAGGATTTCGTCGCGCTTGCGCGGGAGTATGGCCGTGTGGGCGGGCTCGATCGCATCGCGACCGTCGTCAAGGCGGTGCGTGCCGAACGTGGCGGCGATCGCGTGTTGTTCCTCGACGGCGGCGACAGCTGGCAGGGATCGCTGACCGCCAACCGCACCCGCGGTCAGGATATGGTCGATTGTCTCAAGCTGCTCGCGCCCGATGCCATGACCGGGCATTGGGAATTCACCTACGGCGAGACGCGGCTGCGTGAATTGATTGATCGTCTCGGCGCCCCGTTCCTGGCACTCAATATTCGCGATACCGAATGGCAGGAGCCGGTATTCGACGGCTACAAAATGTTTGAGAAAGGCAGCGTCCGGGTTGCCGTCTTGGGCGAGGCGTTTGCTTACACGCCGGTGGCAAATCCGGCGTGGATGAT
>JAFAXD010000260.1 GCA_019241285.1 Xanthobacteraceae bacterium
CGGGGCCGGCCGAACGCCGGAGCCGGACTTTGCCTCGCGACGACGCCAAGCTTGGGGCGCCGCTTAGATGACCCCGACCGCATAGATGACGTTTTCCTCATAGATGTCGTTCCCCCGCATAGATGACTACGCGTTCGCCGATCCGCAGCGCATCATTCCGGAGCCCGGAATCCATGCTCCTGGGCAGTCTTGATCCGCGAGACACGGGGTTGTGGGTCCAAGGCTCGCCGCTGCGGCGCCCGGGACGACGCCGTGCTTGGGGCACTGCTTAGATGACACCGACCACATAGCTGACGTCACCGCGCATTGATGACATCACGCGATTGCCGTACGACGCGATCTGATCTGATTCAAATATCAAATAGCCGACGCACACACGCGTCATTGCCCGGTGCAAACTGGCTGCCGGACCAGCCTGTACCTTCATTTTGTTTTTAAACGCGTCAACAGAATCCTTACTGGGAGGCTTTTCCAGTCTCGCCGGCCTGGTTTGTACTTGGTGCTTCGATCGCTGGCTGCGCCAGCGGCACGCTGCTCGACTGAAGGGCCACTGGGGCGCACGAACGCCGACCGCACTTGCCGGCGGCAGGACGGAACAACAGGTCGACAAACGTTGGCGGTCGCGTTTGCATGCCCTATTGTTGTGCCAAGCATGCTCACCGCTTGATGGAGGCAGGGTTAATTTCCTGATAGATTGCCCCTCTTTCTGAACAGCCATTCAGCGTCAACGCGTTTGTGATCGAATGCGACGCAACCGGAGGCGCAGAGGAAAGCTCGTGCCGATTTCATATGCGCTGGAACCGGATCTCTCGGCAGAAGAGTTTCGGAGCGTCCTGATCGCTTCGACCTTGGCGCAACGGCGTCCCGTCCATGACCCGGCACGGCTCGACAAGATGCTGCGGAACGCGGATCTGATCATCACCGCCCGGGATGACGGGCGTCTCGTTGGAATATCGCGCGCCGTAACCGACTTCTCGTATTGCTGCTACCTGTCCGACCTCGCGGTCGATGTTGCGTATCAGCGGCGCGGCATCGGCAAACGCCTGATCGAGGAAACACATAGCGCCGCGGGCGAGACGACGACGCTGACGCTCGTCGCGGCGCCGGCGGTTGAGAGTTACTATCCGGCGATCGGGATGAAGCAGCATCACAGCTGCTGGACTATCCCGCGCAAGTGGTGAAGGCCAAGCCTGTAGCCCGCATGAACTGGGCGGGCGTTCTCGCGCCACTCTGCGGCTCGTGGGGCTAAAAAAACGCGAGCTTTACAACCCCCTAAACCCGACCGGTCGCCCCAAGTGCGCACGCGCTGCGTAGGTCGGGAATTCCTCGCCGACCGAGCTGTGGGTGCGATACATCTGCGCGTCACAGAAATATCGCCACAGGCGGCTGCCCTTACGGGTCTGCGAGGCGCCGGCGGCGTGCAGCAGTTTCTCGACCACATCGCAGGCGAGCCGGCCGCCTTGCTGGATCATCGCCCAAAGCCGGAAGTTATCCTCAATCGAAATCGGCGTGCGGTCGCGGCCCCAACGTGCGCACAGCTCCATGTAGCGCTGCATGGCGCTCATGAGCACGCCCTCCGCCGCATCGGCTTTCGCCATGGCGAGGCCGAGCGCGCGCACGGAATCCTGATGGTCGGCGCGCAAGGTGTTGGGCTCCATGTAGACCTTGGCGGCGCGGATGAAGCGCTCGTATTCGTCGATTGCCGCCCAGGCGGCGCCCGTGACCACGGCGACGAGCGTGGCGTGATAGGGGCCCATCAGCCGGCCGAGATACATCGGATTGTTGTGCAGGCGCGTGCCGGCGGTGCCGTGCTCCATCCCCTCGGGCGAGGCGAACAGAGCAAGCCAGGGCACGGCGTAGTAATCCGGAATGAACACGTCGGTAACCTCGACGCTGTTCGAACCGCTCGCCTGCATGCCGGGTGTTTGATCGCCGCCCCAATCCGGGAGGATGCGGAACTGCCCCTTCGGAATCACGACGGCAAGAAATTTCGGCGGCGACCCGGCTTCCTCCGGGAGCTTTGCGGTGCCGACAAAATGCGTTGAATGGGGAATGCCGGAGCAATAATTCCAGCGCCCGCTGATTCGATAGCCGCCATCGACCGGCGTTGCGGTGCCGCCGGGTAGCGCCCGGTGCGCAGCGGCGAAATGGCCCTCCGGACCAAACAGCTCGCGCTGCGCGCGTTCGCTCCAGTGCGACGCGATCAGATATCCGTGTGATGAGCCAAGCGCGAGGCACCAGCCCACGCCGGGATCGCCGCGCGCCACTTCCAGCATGGTCTTGAAGTAGGTCGGAAGGTCAAACTCGTAGCCACCGAACATGCGCGGAATGGTGATGCGATAGAAGCCGGCGTTGCGGAATTCGTCGTGCAGTTCCGTGGAGTAGGTGCCGGCTGCGGCGTGCTCCTCCTGCAACTCACGTAGCTTCGGGCGCAGCGCCACCGCGCGCGCGATCAGTTCCTCGCGTGTCAGGTTGGGCTCGGGCACGCGGACGTGAGCCGGGGTGGCGGCGCGCGTTTCGACGGCGGCAACTGAGCTCATGCGGTACCCCATACGTCTTGTGCGGTCTCGACGACGAGCCGCAGCTTTGCCTTTTGCTGCTCCGCCGTGAGCTCGTTGCCTTCCTGGGTCGACGAGAAGCCGCATTGCGGGCTGAGGCAGAGCTGATCCAAGCTTAAATATTTACTGGCTTCATCGATGCGACGCTTGAGCTCGTCCTTTGATTCCAATTCTGGGCGCTTGGTCGTAACCAGCCCCAGCACCACCCGCTTTCCTTTGGGGACGAAGCGCAACGGCGCAAAACTACCCGAACGGGCGTCGTCATATTCCAGGAAATAGCCGTCAACGTTCAGTGAGCCGAACAGCGCTTCGGCAACGTAATCGTAGCTTGCGTCGGTCCCGGGAATCCAGGCGGAGCGGAAATTACCGCGGCAGAGATGAACGGTCACGGCCAGATCCGCGGGTTTGCCTGTAAGCGAGTCGTTGATCAGTTGGATGTACCGCAAGTGCTGGGTCTGGCCCTCAGGCCCAACTGCCTTGCGCCGCTCGGGATTGTTGAGAAAAGCAAGACTTGTGTCATCGAGCTGAAGATAGGTGCAGCCAAGCTTGGCAAGCCCGGCAATTTCAGTCCGATAAGCAGCCGCGACATCCGCAAAGAACTGCTCGAGATCCGGATACACCTTGCGATCGAGCCCGCGTCCGCCCGGGTAGTGCATCATACTGGGCGAAGGGATGGTCAGCTTCGCGGTCTGCCGGGTTGCGCTCTTGAGGAACGCAAAACCATCGCCGTAGATCACATGGTTGAGCTTGATCTTGCCGCTGACCGTATAGGGCACGAAGGTCCAGTCGATCGCGCCCTTATCGGTCGCAAATGGCACTTTGACGATCTGCTCGTCGTGCTTGGTGACGCCCTCGAGCTGATATTTGAAGTCCATCAGCCAGTCGAGCCGCCGAAACTCCCCGTCGGTCACGCTTCTAAGGCCGACATCCTCCTGCATCCTGATGATGTCGCGGATCGCGGCGTCCTCGATCGATTTGAGCTCAGCTGTCGTGATCTTGTTGGCTTGGCGATCGGCGCGTGCACGCAGCAGCTCCTTGGGACGCAGCAGGCTGCCAACATGGTCGGCGCGAAACGGCGGCTTCAAGCAAGTCCTCCCTTTGGATTTATCCGCAAAACAATACACTGTATCGTTATGCGGTCAACCGGGCCTGCGCTGTGCGGCGCGGCTCCCGCCGACCGTTATCGGCCATTCCAGTCGCCAGCTCGATCGCATCGCGACAGCGAGCGAGCGCGGCGCGGAAGCGCGCCAGATTGGCCTTGAAGCGCGGGCTTGGTGCCACGACCGACAGGGAACACGTGGTGCCCGTGACATCACGAAACGGCATCGCGATCGCGCACACACCTTCGGTCTGCTCTTCTTCATCATAAGCAAAGCCCTGGCGCTCCACCTCGGCGAGCTCAGCCAACAGCTCCTTCACCGAGGTAATGGTGTTGCGCGTCGAGCGCGTCAGCTCGGTTCCGAGCAGGCTGCGCACCAGGCCTTCGGCTAGTCCGGCCAGCAGCGCTTTGCCGTTCGCGGTGCTGTGCAGGGGAATAGGCGCGCCCACCCGCGAGGCGAGCACGATCGTGCGATCCGGCACCGCCTGGGCAATATAGACCGCGGCGCGGTCGCGCAGCACGGTTACCGCAGCGGTTTCGCCGGTCTCGCGCGCAAGATTATCGATATGCGGCTGCACGATCGCGGCGAGATCCACGTACGCGGCGCGTGCGATCCGGGTCAGCTCCGGCCCGAGCCGCACGCCGCGCTGCGGATCGACGCTGACGAACTGCTCGGCCGCCAAAGCATCGACGATGCGCTGGACGGTCGGGCGGGGCAGGCCGGAGGCGTTGGCGATCTGACCCAGACTGGCGTAGCCCGATTGCGCTTCAAGGGCACGCAGCACCGCGGCGGCGCGGGAGATCAGCTGCATGCGGCCGCGCTGCACCTGGCGGGCTTTGTCCCGCGCCCGCGGTGCGGATGACTTCGGGGGGGCCATGTCAGGGTCTCCGGTTCATGATACACTGTATCGTTCAGTGGCGTGAAAGTCACGATCAGGGTAGCCTGCGGGGAGCGTCGCGCATCTGGCGGGCTACCAGAAAATCGGGAGGAGACGTGTCATGGACGTGCCGCATCCGCACCCGGGCGTGAAGGTCACCATGAACTTCAACGACCGCGCGTTTGTCGAAGAGTCGGTCATGGACGACGTGCATCGCGAAAACATCCGCATGCATCTGGTGCCAGAAGAGGTATTTCTCAACAATATGCGGACCGCCGGGCATGCGTTTACGCTTGAGCGCAACGCCATGACTTTGGTGTCCGCGCCGAGCAAGCTCACCGACTTCTCGTCCACCCAGCAGGTCATCGAGCAGGATTACTATCCGGAATGCGCCGAGTTGGTGAAGACGTTGACTGGCGCCGATCACGTGTCGTGCTTTGGTTTCGCCGTGCGCGGCGGAGGCGACGACTCGCCTGCCGGCAAACGTAAGCCAGTGATGAACGCGCATGTCGACTACACGGTCGAGACGGCGCGCGCTGTGGCGGAGCGGATTGCACCGGACCATCTCAGGGGCCGCAGCTATCGTTTCAAAGCGATCAACGTATGGCGGCCGATCGCGCCCGTGGAGCGCAATCCGTTGGCGATTGTCGACGGCTCGACAGTGGCGCGGGACGACCTCTTTCTCTGCCGTATTAATTCATCCCGTGCTGAGACCGCCCATTCATATGGGTGGAACCTCGCCTATAACACCGCGCAGCAATGGTACTACGCGCCCGACATGCAGCCCGACGAAGCGCTCGTGTTCACGTTAATTGATTCCGATCCATCCGGCGCGCAGTGGGGCGGCCACACGTCGTTCGACGACCCCAGCAGTGCTCCGGATGCCAAGCCGCGCCGGAGCATCGAGGTGCGCACGATCGCGTATTTTGCGGATTGAGAGCTTATAGCGCTACTTGCTTGCTGGATTGACGCCGGTCAGTTTGCTCGCGGCTTGCTGCTGAATGGCGACTGCAAGCCAGCCAGTGACGGTGCCGAGCAGGCCTCCGGCGATGATGTCGCTTACGAAGTGATAATCCGCGCCGATCAGGCCGATGGCGACCGCAGCAACGACAAGCGCGTACAGAGCGCGAAATCTCGGATAGTAGATCCATAGCACCGACACGACGGCGCAGATCGCGGTGGTGTGGCCGGATGGAAATGACGCATAACCGCCCCCGCCATGGAAAAAATTGAACCCATAGGTGCCGTTGCTGATCAACGACGGGTTGTTGTTGATCCATGTTTCTGGCCAGGTTCGTCCAAAGTCGTACTTGAGCTGATTCTTGGCCGCCTCGGCCACGATCAGGCTGATGCTGCTGGTCAAAAACGGCGTGTAGAGTGTCGACCTTGGCTTGGCCACAAGAGCCCATAAGCCAAAAGTAAAGAAAATGACCAGCGCGAGGTTCGGCAGTGGTTCTGGAATCCGGGTGAGCAGGACAAAGAGCGTTTTGTTTGTGATCTCGCCATGCACCAAAAACGCGATTGGCTGGTCTAACCATAGGTAGGAGATGACGACGGCGACGAGTGCGAGGGAGCAAGCCCCGATACGGATTTGAGGTGTAGTCATGGGACAGCGGATGGTTGTTTGACGCGGGTTAACTCTTGTACTGAGCGGGCTTAATTGTGGCGACGTGGGTAGCAATTGTCTTGTATTTGTCGCTCCGATCCCTATATACTCTTCACGAAGGGTCACAGACCCGCCATCAGTAGGTTCGGACAGGCCCGTCGTTGCGGCGGGCCGTCGTCATTTTGGGGCTTGGATCATGTCGCGTCCCAACCGGAGCGGCCATATTCGCCTGACCTCGCACCCGGTATCGGGTGCAAAGCCGGCTTTCCCAATCGCGTGGGGTGCCCCCAGTGCCCGCGAGCGCGGGCCGATCATCGGCACGGTCTCCCAGCCGCAGGATCGCAATGTCATCGGCAGCCATGGCGGCTCGTACGCAGTCTACCGCGCGCTGGCAGTCTCCTCCGGGGCGCTTGATCCGATCCGTCGCCCCGACCTCACCAATACCTATCCGGCCGCGACGATCGGCCCGTTTGCCCAGTGGACCGACCCGGCGCGCATCGTCGCGCTCGATCCATGGGGGCACCTGGTCGCGGAGAATTTCCGCGCGGAGCTGGCCGAGGGCGTCGATATCCGCCCGACCATTGCGATCACCCGCGCGCGCCTCGATTTGCCCGAGATCAAGGCTGCCCTCGACGCCAAGCGGCTCGTCGGTGACGGCCATGTCGTGCACCAGAATGGCGGCCTCTCCGTCGTGAAGATCGCCATCGATCCGGTGTGGTATCTGCCCGGCATTGCACGCCGGTTCGCGACCAGCGAAACCGATTTGCGCCGGGCATTGTTTGAGCAGACTGGCGGTATGTTTCCTGAGCTGGTCACGCGGCCTGATCTTGAAGTATTTCTGCCGCCAATCGGCGGGACCACCGTCTATCTGTTCGGCGACGTCGAGAAGCTGCCCGACCACGCGACGCGGATTACCTGCCGAGTGCACGATGAATGCAACGGCTCTGACGTATTTGGATCTGATATCTGCACGTGCCGGCCCTATCTGATCCATGGCATTGAGGAATGTGCGCGCGGCGCCCAGGCAGGTGGCCTTGGCCTCATTGTTTATAACCGCAAGGAAGGCAGGGCGCTCGGCGAAGTGACCAAGTTCCTGGTCTACAACGCGCGTAAGCGCAATGAGGACGGCGATGCCGCAGCGGCTTATTTCGAGCGTACCGAGTGCGTCGCCGGCGTGCAGGACGCGCGCTTCCAACAACTCATGCCTGACGTGATCCATTGGCTCGGGCTTAACCGCATTGACCGCTTCGTGTCGATGAGCGACATGAAATACGATGCGCTCACCGGGCAGGGCATCGATATCGTCGAGCGCGTGCCGATCCCGGACGAGTTGATCCCAGCGGATGCGCATGTCGAGATCGCCGCCAAGAAGGCGGCCGGTTATTTCTCGCCGCAGGCGCCGCAGCCGCAGGACCTGATCGGGTCCGTGGGGCGGCCGCTGGAAAAGTACTAAGTCACTTTCTATCGGGAACACGGCGTGGTGACAGTCGACGCAGTCGATGCCCTTTCGCTTTTGAGCGCCGATGCGGTGCGCGCCAGCGCGAAGCGCATGCTGGCGCTGGGCCTGACGGACCGGCTGCCGCATTTCCAAGTCGACCTCACGCGCCTCGATGCGGCAGTTGATCTCGTGCTCGCGACGATGCGGAACAATTATCCAAGTCTCGATGTGCCGTTTCACGCGCGCTGGAGGCATTTCGTCCTCGGCGGGGTCGATCGCTGGGCGGCGATCGCCGATATGCAGCGCTGGACGGATCGCGCCGCACGGGCTCGCGCTGAGTTCGATCTTGCGATCATCAGCGTGCTGCTCGACGCTGGTGCGGGGCCGGCATGGCGTTATCGCGATCGGGTAACGGGCGCCGAAATTGGCCGCTCGGAAGGCCTCGCGCTGGCAAGCCTCGACATGTTCGCGGCCGGACTGTTCTCGGCGCGTCCGGGTGAGCCGCTGCGCGCCGATGCGGACGCGCTGGCGCGGCTCCCGGTTGCTGATTTGCTCCGCGGTTTTCAGGTTGATGAGCAGAATCCACTCGTCGGGCTCGATGGCCGCGTTGCGTTGCTGCGCCGGCTGGGCGAGCAGGTTGCGGGAGCACCGCGCGTCTTTGCGCGCGAGGATACACCTCGGCCTGGTGGACTATTTGATCGATTAGTGGCTGATGCGGATCACGGAACCATTGCAGCCCCGGCCATTCTTACGATGGTGTTGCGCGAACTCGGACCGATCTGGCCCTCGCGCATTACGCTCGCTGGCGTTGCATTGGGGGATTGCTGGCGCCATCCCACGCTGGGGCGGGAAGCCGACGGTAGCGATCTCGTACCGCTGCACAAGCTCTCGCAATGGCTGACCTATTCGTTGATCGAGCCGTTGATGCGCGCGGGGATCACGGTGAAAAACATCGACGGCCTCACAGGGCTTGCCGAATATCGCAACGGCGGTTTGTTTGTTGACACCGGCGTCCTGGTGTTGCGCGATCAGGCCGGTGCGGCACGCGTGCACGATGTCGCCTCGCCGCTCGTCGTCGAGTGGCGCTCGCTCACAGTCGCGCTCTTGGACCGCTTGGCTGATGCCTTGCGCCGGCGCCTTGGGCTCGATGCGGTGTCGCTGCCGCTCGCCAAGGTGCTCGAAGGGGGCACCTGGGCGGCGGGCCGGACGATCGCGCAGGAGCGCCGCGCCGACGCCGCGCCGCCAATCGCCGTGCGCAGCGACGGAACGGTGTTCTAACACGAGGACCGAACAATGGACGGCGTCACGGTGGTCGAGCATCCGCTGGTACAGCACAAGCTTACGCTGATCCGCGAGAAGGAGATCTCGACCAAATCGTTTCGCGAGTTGCTTAAAGAAATCGGCATGCTGTTGTGCTACGAGGTGACGCGCGATCTGCCCCTCACCGAAGTTGAGATCGAGACGCCGATGGCGCGCATGCAATCGGCCAAGATCGCCGGCAAGAAGCTCGTGTTTGTGCCGGTGTTGCGTGCCGGGGTGACCTTCGTGGACGGCATGCTCGACCTTGTGCCGACCGCGCGCGTCGCCCACATCGGCCTCTATCGCGAGCCACGCACCATGGTGGCGGTGGAATACTTCTTCAAGGCGCCGTCCGACCTCAACGAGCGGCTGGCAATTGTGGTCTCGCCCGTGGTGGCGACCGGCAACACCGCAATTGCCGCCATCGATCGCCTCAAAGAGCGCGGCGCCAAGGAGATCCGCCTCGTCTGTCTTCTCACCGCACCGGAAGGCGTCGAGCGCGTGCGCGGCTTGCATCCCGACGTTCTGATCTGGACAGCTGCCATCGATCAGGGACTCGACGCCGACGCATTCATCCTGCCCGGGCTCGGCGACGCCGGCGACCGCGCCTACGGGACGCGCTAGGTTCTTATTGTTTTTCTTTGCCTGGCGGGGCCATTCAGGTTAACCAACCAGAACCGGCCCACCTTCAGCAATCCCCTAATTGAACGGTTGAGCGGTATGAGGAAAGCGGCACGAACGATCTATCTGTTGCGTCAAGCGCAGTTGCGCGTTTACGCCGCAATGGTCGAGCGTCTCGGCGCGCTTGGCCTGACGCCGGTGCAATACATGGTGCTGAGCCTGTCGAGCCGTGAAGGCGGGCTCTCATCCGCCGAACTTGCGCG
This sequence comes from Xanthobacteraceae bacterium, assembly GCA_019241285.1. Classification (GTDB taxonomy): domain Bacteria; phylum Pseudomonadota; class Alphaproteobacteria; order Rhizobiales; family Xanthobacteraceae; genus JAFAXD01. The sequence continues at coordinate 9,763 of JAFAXD010000260.1, forward strand.
ACGCACGCAGATCACCCCTCAATCCATGAACGAGGTGATCGCCGCGTTGCGTCGCAAGGGATTGATCAGCCGCCACGAGGCGCCGGAAAATCGCCGCATCCTACGCGTGGTGCTGAGCAAAGAGGGAAACCGGTTGCTGCCGGAATGCGAACGGCAGATCGACCAATTGGAAGCCGAATTGTTCGGTTGCTTCAACAAAAACGAACTGGCTTCCTTTCGCGATCTATTGTCCACGTTTCTCGAAGCCCGGCGCATCGATTCCCAAGCTGCCGCGAATGAAGCCGCGGTGTAGTGCTGGGTTGGCAGCGCCCGTCAGGCGACCCCGGCGACCGCGCCGACGGGACGTGCTGAGACGCCGCCCCAGACCTCGCCCGCGATCGCCACGACCTCGCGCAGTTTGGCCCATTGCTGCGCTTCGCTCAGCACATTGCCGTCCTCGGTTGAGGCAAAGCCGCACTGCGTCGACAGGCAGCACTGATCGAGCGCGATGTGTTTGGTTGCTTCCTCGATTCGGCGCTTGATCACGTCGCGGTTTTCCAATTCGCCAGTCTTCGAGGTCATGAGCCCGAGGACTACGCGCTTCTTGCCCTTGGGCACGAAGCGCAGCGGCTCGAAGCCGCCGGCGCGCTCGCTGTCATATTCCAGGAAGAAGCCGTCGTAGTCGGCTCCGCCAAAGAGAATCTCGGCCACCGGCTCGTAGCCGCCAGATGCGATCCAGGTGGAGCGGAAATTGCCGCGGCAGATATGCGTCGTGATCACCATGTCGGCGGGCTTGTTCTTCAGCGCGGCATTGACCAGGTCGGCATATTGGCGCGCGACGCGCTCCGTGTTGATGCCACGCGTCTTCGCTTTGGCCATTTCCTCCGCTGAGCACAGGTAGGCGAACGCGGTGTCGTCGAATTGCAGATAGCGGCAGCCGGCTTGATAGAAGGCCTGCACGGCCTTCGCGTAGGCCTTCCCCAGGTCTTCCAGAATGTCGTCGCGGTGCTTGTAAGCGCTGCTGAGGACGCCGTCGCGCTCGAGGCGGAAGTGCAACACCGTCGGCGACGGGATTGTCATCTTGGCGACAGCTTTGGTGTTCGCGCGCAGAAACTTGAAGTGGTCAAGAAACGGGTGTGTGGAGAAATCGATCTTGCCCGCCACGCGAATACCATCGGCGATGGCCTGCGCGCCGTGGAAGCCAAGATCATTCTTGAGCTGATAGCGCTCGATGCCGTCGAGCCCGAAGTAGAAATCGTAATGCCACCACTTACGACGCAACTCGCCGTCGGTCGCGAGCTTGAGCCCGACCTCGGCTTGCGTGGCGATCAGCGCCTTGATGTCGCGGTCCTCGATGGTCTTGAGCTGCTCAGCCGTGATCTCGCCGGCCTCCCGCTTGGCACGGGCAGCTTTGAGCTCGGGTGAACGCAAGAAACTGCCGACATGGTCGGCGCGAAACGGAGCTGTGGTGTCTTGCATGATCCTCGGTGCCTCCCTGGCGCCTGTCGGCCGACCAAAATTGCTGTGCGCGGCCCAGCAAACAGTGCAAACAATAACAGTGCGCCCGAGGCGCAACTTGCCCGGGAGCGCGGCCGTTTTTGACCTTGGGTGCGGAAAGGCCTATTCCAGGGGCTGCATCGGCAGCCGCCGGTTTGTTGAGTAATGTCAAATCGATGGACCGTGCCACCCATATACTTCGGTGTTTCCTGCTTCCGAAGTCGCAGGGGCGGGCTAGGTATCACGGGCGTCAGAACGAGGGACACTCGGGTTGCTGATCAAGACGTTTTCAACGGACAGCGTACCACCTCGCGAGCGCCCACGCGTCTGGCGGGAGATCATCGCTGATCTGGCGAAGGTCGATTTTCGCACCGAGCCGACCGGCACCGCGCCGCTCTCCGCCACCATCACCAACTATGTCGGCCGGCGACTGCGGTTTTCCGCTTACACCTTCTCGCCGCACGTGACGACCTACAATCGCCGCGGGGCTGCGCGGGGCGACGCGGGGCACTTCATCCTGTCCTATCTCAAGCAAGGCAACGCCATTGTGGTGCAGGACGGCCGTGAGGCCCGCGTCAGCGCCGGCGACATCGTATTGTTTAATCCTGCGCGCCCGGTGCGCATCAAGGCGGCGATGCGCGTGCATTCTTTCGATCTAGGCGCCGAGCAGATGAAGGCGCTGCTGCCGCAGGTGGACGCGTTGACATCGATCGCGC
>JAFAXD010000353.1 GCA_019241285.1 Xanthobacteraceae bacterium
CGCCCAGAGCTATCCATCGCGCACCAAGGACGACGATGACGTCGACTTCTCGACCGGCTCGGTCGGGCTCGGCGTGGCGCAGACACTGTTTTCCTCGCTGGTTCAGGCTTACGTGCGCGCGCACGGCTGGGCCGGACAACATCCGGAAGGGCGCGTGATCGCGCTTGTTGGCGATGCCGAGCTCGACGAAGGCAACGTATTCGAGGCCCTGCTCGAGGGCTGGAAGCAGGGCCTGCGCAATTGCTGGTGGGTCGTCGACTACAACCGCCAGAGCCTCGATGCGGTCGTGCGCGAAGGGCTGTGGGCGCGCTACGAGGCGCTGTTTCGTGCATTCGGTTGGGATGTGGTCATCCTCAAATACGGCTCGCTGCAGCAGCAGGCTTTCGCCGAGCCGGGCGGCGAGATCCTGAAGAACTGGATCGACCAGTGTCCGAACCAACTCTATTCGGCGCTGGTGTTCCAGGGCGCCGCCGCGTGGCGCAGGCGGCTGATGCAAGACCTCGGCGACACGGCGGCCCGCGCCTTGATCGAGCGGCGGTCGGATCGCGAGCTGGCCGATGTCATGACCAATCTCGGCGGGCACGATCTACCGACCCTGATCGACGCCTTCACCAAGGCAGGGCGTGAGCGGCCCGTTTGTTTCATCTGCTACACCATCAAGGGAATGGGGCTGCCGTTCGCCGGCCATAAGGATAATCACTCCGGCTTGATGACGGTCGCGCAGATGGACGTGTTCCGCGACGCGATGAACGTGCGCCCCGGTCACGAATGGGACGCCTTCGAGGGCCTGCCGTTTGCGCCGGACCGGCTGCAGACGTTTCTGGATGCCGTCCCGTTCGCCGCGCGTGCCGAGCGTCGCCACCGCGCCGCGACGTTCGATATTCCGGTGGGCCTGCCGGTGCCCGCGGCCGCAGTGAACTCCACCCAGGCGGGCTTCGGGGCGATCCTCAATGACCTCGCCAAGGAAACGAGCCCGTTCGTCGAGCGCATCGTCACCACGTCGCCCGACGTCACCGTCTCCACAAATCTCGGCGGCTGGGTCAACCGGCGCATGTTGTTTGGTCGTGAGGCGGCCGCCGACGTGTTTCGCAACGAGCACATCGCCTCGACCTTCAACTGGAGCGCCTCGCCGCAGGGACAGCATATCGAGCTCGGCATTGCCGAGATGAATTTGTCGATCCTGCTCTCAGCCCTTGGCCTGTCGCACGATATCAACGGCGAGCGGCTGTTTCCCATCGGCACGATCTACGATCCGTTCATCGCCCGTTGCCTCGATGCGTTGAACTATGCCTGTTATCAAGGCGCGCGCTTCATCGTGGTCGGCACGCCGTCGGGTCTCACGCTCGCACCCGAAGGCGGCGCGCATCAATCGATTGGCACGCCACTGATCGGCATGGCGCAGGACGGGCTCGCCGCGTTCGAGCCGGCCTTTGTCGACGAGCTCGCGGTCGTGCTGGCCTGGGGGTTCGAGCACCTGCAGCGTGTTGACGTTGACGAAAACGGGGAAGGCGGCGGGTCGGTCTATCTGCGCCTGAGCACGCGGCCCATCGAGCAGATCACACGCGCCATATCTGCTGAACTGCGCCGCGACATCATTGTCGGCGGCTATTGGCTGCGCCGGCCGGGACCGAACTGTCAGGTCGTCGTTGCCTATACGGGCGCGGTTGCGCCGGAAGCGATCGAAGCGGTCGGTCTGATGGCTGAGGATCGCCGCGACGTCGGCCTGCTCGCGGTGACTTCGGCGGATCGTCTGCACGCCGGCTGGACTGCGGCGCAGCGCGCCCGCGAGGCGGGGGACCTGCGCGCGCGTGCCCATGTGGAGCGCCTGCTCGCTGATCTCCCGCCGCAGTGCGGGATTGTCACCGTGCTCGATGGCCACCCGGCGACGCTCGCCTGGCTCGGCTCCGTGCACGGCCACCGCTTGCGCGCGCTCGGTGTTGAGCATTTCGGTCAGACCGGATCCATCGCCGAGCTCTATCGCCACTATGGGCTCGACGCTTCGGCGATCATGACGGCGGCAGAGACGCTCACGCCGGGCGGTCCGATCCGGCATCTGCGCATGGTGAGGTAGGCGGGATTCAGTAATCAGCGATCAGTAATCAGATCGCGCAGAGATCGCATCGTTCTTGTGATTACTGACCACTGGTTACCGCGCGACTACTGAGTCCCTAAAGCACGATGCGGGTCTCGATCGCATCGAACGGCGCGGTCACACCTGTTCCTTCATCCGCTCGCAGTAGAAGGCCGGCTTGGGCAAGTGCTTCAACATCGTCATGGACCCGCCGGTAGTCCCTGTCGAGTGCTTGCGCGAGCGCACGAATAGATGCTGCAGGATGCTTGTGCACATAACGCAGAAGTTCCAGGCGGCGAGGGGTCAACACCTTGGCCAACGTCTCAAACGAATCGAACGTCACGTGATATTCCCGGACCCGCTCACCCTTTTGATCGCGACGCACAGCGTCCTTGACGCGCTCGCCGATCGTTTCGAGGCTATTGCCAACATGTATCTTCAGTTTCGTCATGGTTCACCTCCCGCCTTGCGGACTTCGGCGAAGAAATCGGCTAACAGCTGGTCAAGGCTCGTGAATGAATAGGCCTTCTCTGCTCCTGCGACGTGCATGTGATCGCCCTTGCCCTGCTCATTGTCGAAACCAACGAGGCGCACGCCAGGCCGCCCATAGAACAGTGAATATTTGTAGCCGTGTATCGACGGCCGCACCGGGTTCGGCACGCGCCAGACCTTGATCTCCATGATGCCGCCGCTCGCATCGAGCCGGCGCTCATGAACGATCAACCTTGCCCTGGCCATTTGTACCTATGGTATATAATGGCATATGTTGTCAAATGACATATGTATCGGATGTCATCCGAACTACAAACGCATTCGCCAGCTCGGGTGCTTTTGGAGGAAACATGCTAGCTCGGCCCCTTCTCTGCGGGTTGCGCAGTATCAGCAGGGTCGCCGCATTGGGCCTGTGCGTTCTTTGTTTGCTGGGCGATGGCATTACCACTGCCCACGCCGCCTACCCCGACCACCTCATCCGCATCGTGGTGCCGTTCCCGCCGGGTGGGGGCACGGACATCGTTACGCGCCGGCTCGGCGAGGCGATGGCGGCGGATCTCGGCCAGCCGGTCATCATCGAGAACAAGCCGGGCGCCGGCACCATCATTGGTACCGGCGCGGTGGCGACGGGCCCGCCCGACGGCTACACGTTGCTGATGGCGACGTTCTCCCACGCGGTCAATCCCGCGCTCAATTCCAAGCTGCCTTACGATACGTTCCGTGCCTTCGCGCCGGTCGCGCTGGTGGCGCGCTCGTTCAATATCGTCGTCGTCAACCCGGGCTTGCCGATCCACAACATCAAGGATCTGATCGCCGCCGCGAAGGCCAAGCCGGGCACCATCAACTTCGGCTCGTATGGGGTCGGCACGTCGGCGCATCTCGCCGGCGAGTTGTTCAAGTCGATGGCCGGTGTCGACATCGTTCATGTTCCCTACAAGGGGGCGGCGCCGGCGATCACTGACCTGATGGGTGGTCAGATCCAGGTGATGTTCACAACGGTCGCCAGCGTGGCGGCGTACATTCCAACCGGCCAGCTGCGCGCGCTGGCAGTGACCTCCGCGGCGCGCTCGCCGGTGTTCCCCGATCTGATGACAGTCGCCGAAAGCGGCGTTCCCGGCTATGTGGCGGAGAGCTGGTATGGGCTCTATGCGCCGGCGGGCACGCCGGCCGATATTATCGAGCGGCTTAACGGGTCGGTCGCCCATGCGGTGCAGTCGGGCGTGCTGAAGAGCCTGGAGGAGGTCGAAGGGCTCACGTTGACACCCGGCCCGCCCGCCGAGCTCGACAAGTATGTGCGGGGCGAAGCCGCGCGCTGGCAGGACCTGATCAGCAAATCGAACCTGAAACTGGAGTAAGCCGGATGAACGACAAACAACAAGACAATCATCCTGTGGAGCTTGCGATCGACGAGGGGATTGCCACCGTCACGCTGAACCGCCCGCATGTGCGCAACGCGGTGAACGACGCAATGCGCGCAGAGCTGACCGCCATCCTCGAGCGCGTCGCCAACGACGACGCGGTGCGCGCAATTGTTCTCACCGGCAAGGGCGTCGGCTTCTGCTCGGGCGGCGACATCGCCGCCATGCAGGAGCGCCTCGGCGCGCCGGCGGGCGACATCGCTTTCACCGGCTGGCGTCGGCAAAAGCAGCTGCATCGCGGCGTCGGGGTTCTGCACGGCATGGGCAAACCCACCATTGCGGCGGTGAATGGCGCGGCCGCTGGGCTCGGCTGCGATCTCGCGCTCGCCTGTGATTTCATCATCGCGTCGGAGAGCGCGTCCTTCATCATGAGCTTCATCCTGCGCGGGCTCGTGCCCGATGGCGGCGGGCTCTATTTCCTGCCGCGCCGGGTCGGGCTGCCGCGCGCCAAGGAGCTGGTGTTCAGCGGCCGCCGTGTGTCGGCGCAGGAAGCCTTGCAGATCGGCCTTGCCGATCGCGTGACTGCACCGGAACGTCTGCTCACGGATGCGCGCGATTGGGCGCGGCAGCTCAGCATCGGGTCTCCGATCGCGCTGGCGCTCGCCAAATCGATTCTCGACCGCAGCCTCGAGCTGGGTGAAGAGGAAGTGCTCGCGCTTGGCCGCGAAGCGCAGGCGATCTGCTATACGACCGCTGAGCATCGTGCCGCCGTGGCGGCGTTCCTCGAGAAGAAATAGTTGTAGTTCTGCTGTGGCTAACGCGCTTGACCGGTTGTTCAGTCCACGCAGCGTCGCCGTGTTGGGCGCGTCGGCGGACCCAAGCAAGCTTACCGGCCGACCGGTCGACTACTTGAAGCGCCACGGCTTTACGGGCGCGATCTATCCGGTCAATCCGCGCTATCAGGAACTCGCCGGCTTGCCCTGTTATCCGGCCGTGAGTGCGCTGCCGACGCCGCCCGACGTGGGGCTCGTGTTGCTTGGCGCAGACCGTGTGGTCGAGGCCGTACGCGATCTTGCCCGCGCCGGGACCCCCGCTGCAATCGTGCTCGCCAGCGGTTTTGGCGAGGCCGGCGCGGAGGGCCAACAGCGCCAGCACGAACTCAAGCAAGCAGCCGGACGCATGCGCCTGCTTGGCCCCAACACCATCGGGCTCGTCAATGTCACCGACCGCATCATGCTCTCGGCGAGCGGCGCCATGGAACTCGCGGAGTTTCCAACCGGGTCGATCGCCCTTGTCTCGCAGAGCGGCGGCATCCTCGGCTCGCTGCTCTCGCGCGGCGCGGCGCGCGGCATCGGCTTCTCCAAGCTGATCGCGACCGGCAACGAGGCGGACCTCGAGGTGAGCGATTGCCTCGACTATTTGTTGGATGATCCGGAAACCGCCGTTATCGCGCTTTATCTGGAAGGTTTGCGCGCGCCGGACCGGTTCCGTGCCGCGGCGGCGCGCGCCGCGCAGATCGGCAAGCCGATCGTCGCCTTCAAGGTCGGCCGCTCGGAGGCGGGCATGCGCTCCGCCGTGTCACACACGGGCGCGCTCGCGGGCGCTGATGCCGTGTACGATGCGCTCTTCCGCCAACTTGGGGTGATCCGTGCCGCGTCGTTTGCGGACCTCCTGGACATTCCGGCGGCGTTGGCGCCACGCCGTGCACTGCGAGGCCGCAGCATTGCCATCGTCACGTCGACCGGCGGTGCCGCAACGCTCGTCGCCGATAGCGCCGGCCTTGCGGGCTTTGCGGTGCCGGCGCCGGATGCGGCGACCGCACAGGCGCTCAACGCGCTCAATCTCGCCGACGCGGTGCTCGACCGCAATCCGATTGACGTCACTCTGGCGGGACTGCGCCCCGACGTGCTGCGCACGGTCATCAACACATTGCTGGAAAGTTCCACATACGACGCGCTCATCGTCATTGTCGGCGCATCGGGGATCGGGCAGCCCGACCTCGTGGCCCGTCCGGTGATCGAGGCCGCGCAAGCAACCAACAAGCCGGTGATGGTCTATGTCAGCCCGGAAGCGCCACGCATCGTGCGGCATCTCAACCGCAACGGCGTCCCGGCCTTTGCTGCGCCGGAAAGCTGCGCCGCCGCGCTTGCGGCGTTGCTGAAAGTGTATGAACGCGAGCACGTTCCTTCGCTCGCGTCGCCGCAACCAAAGGCCGGCGGTTCGCTGCCCGCAGGATGTCCGACCAGCGGTCCCTTGAACGAAGCCGAGAGCAAGCAGCTGTTCGCGCGCTTCAGTATTCCGAGCATACAGGAATTTGTTGCTGCTTCGGCGGCGGAAGCAGAAACCGCCGCGCAGAACCTCGGCGATCGCGTGGTCCTGAAAGTTCTCTCCCGTCATATCGCGCATAAGACCGAGGTCGGCGGCGTCCGGGTTGGTGTGCCCACGCACGACATTGCGCGCCATTGCGCCGAAATGGCCGCCGCGGTCTCAGCCAAGAGCCCGCATGGAATTGAGGGATTTCTGGTCCAGGAATTGATCCGCGATGGCGTCGAGCTCATTCTCGGCTTTCACCGGGACCCGCAGCTCGGCGGCGCGGTTTTGCTCGGAATGGGCGGGATTGCGACCGAGTTGTTCAACGATACGACGTTGCGCCTGGTCCCGGTGACCGCTGACGATGCGCAGGACATGATTGCAAGTTTGCGCAGCGCGCCATTGCTGCGCGGCTTTCGCGGCCGGCCGCGGTACGATGTGGATGCGCTGGCGCGCGCCATCGTGGCGTTCTCCGATATGGTGGTCAGGCTCGGCCCTCGTCTCGCCGAAGCGGAGATCAATCCGCTTTTTGTGCTGCCGGAGGGCCGCGGCGTCCATGCCGGCGACGGGTTGGTTATCTTGCAAGACCTGTGAACCCTTGCTCGCCCGTCATTGGGCGGGCAACATGTCGCACCTGATTCCTTTCTCGCCGGGGGCACACACATGAAAATGGCCGCACTCGTTCTGGGCATCATCTTCCTGATCCTGGCAGTTGTGTATTTCGCGGTTCCCGCCGGATCGCTGCCGAGCTTCCTGCCTGGGTTCGAAGCGGGCTCGGAGCATACGCATCTCAAGCATGGTGTTGCCTCGCTCGTCGTCGCGGTCGTGCTGTTCGTGATTTCCTGGTACGCCGGCCGTAATTCGCGCTGACCTTGTCGAGCCAGCGCGCCGCCGCTATCTCGGTGCGGTTAACCGAGATGGTGATGGTGGCCGATGGCGCCGCTTCTTCAATTACAGGACGTAGCGCTGTCGTTTGGCGGCACACCGCTGTTGAGCGGTGTGGAGCTTACGGTCGATGCGGGCGAGCGACTGTGCCTCGTCGGCCGCAATGGGTCCGGAAAGTCGACGCTGCTGCGCATCGCCGCCGGCCTGATCGAACCAGACCACGGCACGCGGTTTCTGCAGCCGGGCACGACCATCCGCTACCTCCCGCAGGAGCCAGATTTTTCCGGCGCGACCACAACCCTCGACTATGTGGAAGCTGGCCTCGCCCCCGGTGATGACCCGCACCCGGCGCGCTATCTGCTGCAACAGCTTGGCCTCACCGGCGACGAGAAGGTCAACACGCTGTCCGGCGGTGAGTCGCGCCGCGCGGCGCTCGCCCGGGTGCTGGCGCCATCGCCAGACATTTTGTTGCTGGACGAGCCGACCAACCATCTGGATCTCACCACCATCGAGTGGCTCGAGGCTGAGCTCACCGCGCGCCGCTCTGCGGTCATCCTGATCAGCCATGACCGGCGCTTCCTGGCGAACCTCTCCCGCGGCACCGCGTGGCTCGATCGCGGCCGCATCCGCCGGCTCGAGCGCGGCTTTGCGGCGTTCGAAGAATGGCGCGACAGCCTGCTCGCCGAAGAGGAGCGCGCCCAGCACAAGCTCGATCGCAAGATCGTCGCCGAGGAGCATTGGCTGCGCTACGGCGTCACCGCCCGGCGCAAGCGCAACGTGCGCCGGCTCGCGCAATTGCAGGCCCTGCGCCAGTCGCGGCGGGAATATCGTGCCGCCGCCGGTAAGGTTGCGCTCACCGGTCCGCTGGCCGACAAGTCGGGCTCGCTGGTGATCGAGGCGCGGCGCATCAGCAAAGCCTATGGCGAGCGCCCGATCGTCACCGATTTCTCGATCCGCGTCCGGCGCGGCGACCGTATCGGATTTGTTGGTCCGAACGGCAGTGGCAAGACCACGTTGCTCAATCTGATCACCGGTGGGCTTGAGCCCGATAGCGGGACGGTGCGGATCGGCGCCAACGTGATAATGGCGACGCTCGACCAGCAGCGCGAGAGCCTCGATCCGACCAAGAGCGTGACCGACACGCTCACCGGCGGCGCGGGTGACAGCATTATGGTCGGCGGCCGTTCGCGCCACGTGGTCGGCTACTTGAAGGACTTTCTGTTTCCGCCGTCGCAGGCGCGCACGCCGGTCGGAGTGCTCTCCGGGGGCGAGCGCGGCCGCCTGCTGCTGGCGCGGGCGCTGGCAAAACCCGCCAACATGCTGGTGCTCGACGAACCGACCAATGATCTTGATCTCGAGACGCTCGATATGTTGCAGGAGATGCTCGCCGACTATCCGGGCACCGTGTTGTTGATCAGCCATGATCGCGACTTTCTCGATCGGGTAGTCAATGGTGTGATCGTGCCTGAAGGCAACGGACGCTGGAATGAATATGCCGGCGGCTACTCCGACATGCTGACGCAGCGCGGCGCCGATCTCGTGCGCGAGCGCGCCGAACCGGCAAAGCCGGCGCCTGCTACGATTGCTGACGACGCGCCGGTTCGCCCTGCGCGGCCAACAAAGCGGCGGCTGAGTTTCAACGAGAAGCACGCGCTGGAGAAATTGCCCGGCGAGATCAGCGCGCTGCAGACGAAGATCGGCGCGCTGCATGCGCGGCTGTCCGATCCCAATCTCTACGCGCGCGAGCGTGCGGCCTTCGAGCAAGCTTCGGCGGAACTTGCCGCCGCCGAGAGGGATTTGGCCGCGGCGGAAGAGCGCTGGCTCGAGCTTGAGATCCTGCGCGAAGATGTCGCTGGCCAGTAATCGCCTTTGTGCCGGCGCAATGCACTGCCTACATGCAGCGCCATAGGACAGAGCCATGGCCCGACGACCGATCCAACCGTATGAGCAGCCCGCTGTGGAGCCGGAGATCATTCCGCCGGACCATCACGGCGCCGCCTGGGATTCGCGCAACGCGCCACCGGGAGGCTTTTTCGGTGTGCGCTACGGCGAGCGCGTCTATACGGCGCGGGTCAGCCCGTTCGGACTTGGCCTCTTCGCCGCCTTGGCGGTCCTGCTCGTCATCGCCGTTGTGGTGTTGCTGATCAGCGCGCTGGTTGTCTGGATTCCAATCCTGGCGCTGCTGGTGTTCGGCGGCGTGATCGCGAACTGGCTACGCCGGCATTTTCACGCGCGCGTATAGCGTCGGTGCAGGGCCATGAGCTCGGCGAACAGGCGGCGCTTGCGCGGGATGGCGGGAAGGCTCTCCGTTTCCATGCCCTGCGGGCTGGCGGATTCGGGTCGATCCATCAGGCCGCGATAGCGGATCACGCCCCATCCCAACGGATTCCACTCGCGCCAGACTTTTTCGGCATCGTGGATCAGCACTCCGGCCGCCACTTCGGGCACGTCACCGAAAGCCTCGGGCATGGCGTTGGAGAGCTCGGTGTCGCGCAGGATGTTCCAGCGCGACATGCCGCCCATGACCGGCGAGCGAATCGCGAACACGACGCGGTTGAACTGCGCCTCGCGAATCGGAAACGAGCACATCGGGCATGGCTCGACATTGGTGTAGATGGCGCAGTCGTCGAGAATGCGCCGCCCAAGCGCCTTCTGGGCGTCGGAGATCGCCAGGAGCTCGGCGTGGTGGGTGACGTCGGCATCGCGAACCACGCGGTTGGTCGCCTCGGCCACAATTTCCTCGCCTCGGCTGATCAGTGCCGCGAACGGAATCTCACCCGCCTCGCTCGCAAGGCGCGAAAGCGCGATACAGCGCGCCATCAGCTTTTCGTCAAGCAGCTGCTGCGGTGACCGGGGCATTGCGTGGGTGGCCTGGGACAAATCGAACGCGGGAAAATACCCATGACACAATGGCAGCAATTTTCCAGCACAAAGCGGCTACCGCCGTGCGGGCCTGCAGCCGTAGCGTAAAGATAATATAGCAACAGCTTCGCGTGTGTGACTATCTGCTTGATCTTACGATGATTTCTGTGACCGTCTGACGCGGGACTGGCGACCCGCAATTCGCCGTATTAACTAGCCAGAAACCAGTCCATCGGCTGCCCTACGGATTAGTGACCGCATATGAAGCGAACGATTCCAGGCCTTCTGTTCATCGCGTGCCTCACATTCGGCATGGCTTCCGCCGCGACCGCGGAAGAGGTTGTTACCGGCCTGTGGAAGCAGGTTGACCCCGACACCGGACGCACCGGAGCCTGGTTCCTGTTCTACGAACGTGGCGGCGTCTTTGAAGGCGCCATCGCCAAGACATTTCCGCAGCAGCCGGGGGAGGAGCCAAATAAGCGCTTCCTCGGGCTGGTGATCGTCAAGGGTATGCACCGGCACGGCCTCGAGTACGAAAACGGCAGCATCATGGATCCGCGCAGTGGCTCGACCTACAATGCCGTGATGCATTTAAGCCCGGACGGACACACGCTGGTGGTGCGCGGCTATCTCGGCATCTCATTGTTCGGCAAAGACCAGACCTGGTACCGGCTGCCTGACGCCGATTATGCGCAGCTCGACCCAGCGGTGAAAGCCGCGCACCCAATGCCCGGCCACACGGCCGGCGCGCCACACCCCGCGCCGCATTCCGCTGGCGCCGCGCCGGCGCGTTGAGTCTCTTTACCCTCCCCCTTGTGGGGAGGGTCGGCGCGCAGCGCCGGGCTGGGGGTCGAAGTGTTGCTGTTGCGCGCGCCTCGATCTCACACTGCTACCCCCACCCCGTCTCCCTACGCGCTCCGCGCTTCGACCTCCCCGCAAGGGGGAGGGTAAGCGTCCCGCACCACTTAGCGTGTTCGCTCAGCCCGCATTCACCGCTTTCTGCTGCGCCGGTTCCTCAGCAACTTTCGCCTCCGCTTCGTCCGCAGCGGTTCGCGGCTTGCCCATCAGGATCGGCTGGAACAGCGCGGCCGCCGCGAGCGTGCAGATCAGCGACAGCGCCAGCAACTCGCCCATGCTCGAGGTGCCCGGGTGGCTTGAGAAGAACAGGCTGCCGAATGCGGTCGCGGTGGTCCCGGCGGAGAACATCACCGCGCGCGTGAGCACCGACTGCAGCAGGTTGGTCTGTCCCTCCCGCCAAGCCATGATGTAGTAGATCTTGAACGCCACGCCGACGCCGAGCAGCAGCGGCAAGGCGATGATGTTCGCGTAGTTGAGCGGGAGGTCGATCAGGACGCAAATCTCCAGCGTCACGACGCCGGCGAGGATCAGCGGAATGAGCGTGAGCATCACGTCGCTGATCCGGCGCAAGGTCAGCCACAGCAGAATGAAGATCGACACCAGCGCGCAGCCGCCCGCCTCGCCGAAAGCGCGGATGATGGTGCGGCTTGCCTCGAGGATCGAGACCGGCCCGCCGATCGCATCCGGCGCCACCGTTTGCACGGCGCGGGCAAACTTGCGCAGCACCTCATTGTCGCTGGCATCCCCGCTAGGGCTGATCGACATGCGCGCGCGCCCGTCCGGCACCAGCCATTGGCGCCGCAGGTCGGGCGGGATCGTCTCGATCGTCACTTTCTGGGCGCTCAACATCGCGCGCAGTTCATCGAGTGCGGTCTTCAGCGGTGGAACAAAGACCGCTTCGGCGCGAGCGCGCACGCTCTGATCGGCGCGAGCGAGCGCGTTGAGATCGCCGGCGAGCCGGCGCGCCACGGCGGGGCCCGGCCCGGCTTGCTGTTGGGCGTCCGCCGCTTTGATCAGGCCCTGCGCGGCGGAGTTCAGCGCGGCAATCACCTCCTCATCGGTTGGCGGCCCCATGATTTCGCTCGGATTGAGCGAGGGGTCGAGCTCCTGCGCGGCCTTTTGGATCAGCGGCAGCTTCTCGTCCTGATCCTTCGGCACGAAGGTGTCGAGCGTCACGACGCTCGCCACTTCCGGCAGAGCCTTCAACCTGGCGGTGAGGGCCTCGGCTGCGGTGAGCGACGGCGCCAGCACCTCGATGTTGTTGGTGCTGCTCTGGCGATCCTTGTTGAGATCGAGGTAGGTCGCGACCGACTCCACCTTGGTGCTGCGCAGATTGATCGGATTGAAATCGAAGCGCAGCCAGTAGAGCAGCGGTGTTCCGCCGAGCACGACCAACAACACGATCGTCAGGATCGCAATGCGATGGCGGGCCATGAAATTATCGACGGGTGCGAGCCACGGGTAGCCGAGCGGTTCCGGTTCGCCCGGCGCCTTGAACAGTTGGATCAGCGCCGGCAGCAAGGTCACGCTGGTGGCAAACGCGATCAGCATGCCGACGCCGGCAATCAGGCCAAGCTCGGAGAGCCCCCGGTAATCGGTCGGCAGGAACGAGAAAAAGCCGACAGCGATGGCGCAGGCCGCAAGCGTCAGTGGTGCCGCCACATAGCGGCCGGTCGAGATCAATGATGCCCGCAGATCGGGAATCGCATGGCGTTCGGAGCGGTAGCGCACGCTGAACTGGATGCCGAAATCAACGCCCAGTCCGACAAACAGCACCGCGAAATAAACGGAGATCAGGTTCAGCGCCCCGACCATCATCAAACCCACGGCGGCCGTAATGGCGAGACCGACAACCAGGTTGAGGAACACGGCCATAATGACGCGGCCCGATCCCAGCGCGCGCCACAGGATGAACAGCACCACGAGAATCGTGATGCTGCCGTTGAGCCACTGGTTCTCCTTGATGGTCGCGAATTCCTCATCCGACATCGGCACCGGGCCGGTCAGCCGCACGGTCGCCTGATAGAGGTCGTCAAACTTGAGATCGGCCGCGGTTTGCCGAATGACGTCGCTCGCCTGCTTGCCGGGTTCAAGCGCGGCGAAGTCGAGCACCGGATGAATCAGAACGAGCTGCCGCAATTCGTTGATGCTCGGCGGCTTGCCGGACACGAGCTCGCGCCAGGAGAAGCTCGTCTTTTGCCCGGCAAGGACATGTTCGACCGTGTCCGCCGCCATGGTGAGTGGCCGCGTCATGGCATCGAGCGTCACTTGTCCGTCCTCGGTGCCCATGATGCCGAACGACAATGTCTGCACAATCCCGCGCAGGCTCGGGTCGCTGGCCAACACCTGGATCAGCGTGTCCGCTTGGCCGACCTGTTCCATCATGGGCTTGAGCTGGTCGGTGGGCAGGAACAGCAGCGCATTACGGGCGAAGAACTCCCCGCCCCCGGCGACGTCGATCGACTTGAAGAGGTCGTGGCGTTCGTTGAGCCGGCTGACCAGGGCCTCGGTGGCGGCGCTGGTCAGCTCCGGCGTGGGCGCCTGCACGACGGCGATGATGAGATCATAGGTCGGGAAAAGGGCGTCGAACGCGATCTCCCGCTGGCGGAAGGGCAAATCGGGGGAAATCAGCTTGTTAATATTTGTGTTCAGGGCGAAGTGGCGCACCGCGTAGGCGGTCGAACCGGCTGTCAAGAGAATTGCGATGATGACCACGGCCCACGGGTGGCCTATACATTGCTTAACGGCTTGTACGACAGTGGTGGTAAAAATCTTCATGTCCAGTTGAACCTGTGCTCCGGTTGCGGAGTTACCGAAAACATCGCGGCCGCGCCCAATTCGGGGTTAAGCCCGGGATGTAGTCCTAACTCTTTGATTGTCCATGTGTTTCGGCGCAATGCCGAAATTGGACGCAAACGCCGCTCTTACCCCGGAGCGACGGGGTCGCTAAACCCCTAGACGCTTCAAACCTCGATAGCGAGTCCAAATGTCTGACCTTCGCAACGGCCCGTCGCTTCTCGATACAATCGTCGATCCGGCGGATCTGCGGCGGCTTAACGAGAACGACCTGCGCCAGGTTGCCGACGAATTACGCTCCGAGACCATCAACGCGGTCGCTACAACCGGGGGGCATCTGGGTGCGGGGCTTGGTGTCGTGGAGCTGACGGTAGCGCTGCACTACGTGTTCGATACTCCCCATGACAGATTGATCTGGGACGTAGGGCATCAGGCCTATCCACACAAGATCCTGACCGGCCGGCGGGATCGAATCCGGACCTTGCGGCAGGCCGGCGGATTGTCGGGTTTCACCAAGCGCGCCGAGAGCGTCTACGACCCCTTCGGTGCCGCCCATGCCTCGACCTCGATCTCAGCCGGCTTGGGAATGGCGGTCGCGCGTGACCTGCAGGGCGGGAACAACAATGTCATCGCCGTGATCGGCGACGGCTCGCTCTCGGCCGGCATGGCTTATGAAGCAATGAACAATGCCGGCGCGATGAACAGCCGGCTCATCGTCATTCTCAACGACAATGACATGTCGATTTCGCCACCGGTCGGCGCCATGTCGGCCTATCTGGCGCGCGTCATCTCCGGCAACACCTATCAGTCGCTGCGCGGCGTGGGTAAGCACATCGCCAAACATTTGCCCAAGGCGATGGAAGCGGGCGCCCTCAAAGCCGAGGCGATGGCGCGCAATTTCCTCACCGGCGGCACATTGTTTGAGGAGCTCGGATTCCTCTATGTCGGGCCGATCGATGGTCACAATCTCGATCACCTGCTGCCGGTGCTCAAGAATGCACGCGACGCCGACGACGGGGCGATCCTCATCCACGTCGTCACGCAGAAAGGCAAAGGCTATCCGCCGGCGGAAGCGGCCGAAGACAAATATCACGGTGTGGTCAAGTTCGACGTCGTCACCGGCAAGCAGCAGACCGCGCGCGCCAGCGCGCCGAGCTACACCAAGGTGTTCGGCCAGTCATTGGTGAAAGAAGCGCAGAAAGACGATCGCATCGTTGCCATCACGGCGGCGATGCCGTCGGGAACCGGTGTCGATATTTTCGCCAAGGCATTTCCCGAGCGTGCGTTCGACGTCGGCATTGCCGAGCAGCACGCGGTGACCTTCGCGGCCGGACTTGCCGCCGAGGGCTACAAACCATTCGCCGCGATCTACTCGACCTTCCTGCAGCGCGGCTATGACCAGGTGGTGCACGACGTCGCGATCCAGCGGCTGCCGGTGCGTTTCGCCATGGACCGCGCCGGCCTCGTCGGTGCCGACGGCCCGACCCATGCGGGTTCATTTGACACAGCGTTCCTGGGCTGTCTGCCAGGGTTCGTCATCATGGCCGCGGCCGACGAAGCCGAGCTGGTGCACATGGTGGCGACGGCCGCAGCAATCGATGATCGCCCGTCGGCGCTGCGCTACCCGCGCGGTGAAGGTACCGGCGTCCCGTTGCCCGAGGTTGGGGTTCCTCTCGAGATCGGCAAGGGCCGCATCGTGCGTGAGGGAACCTCGGTTGCGCTGCTCTCGTTCGGGACGCGGCTCGCCGAATGCTGCCGCGCGGCCGACGAGCTTGCGGTGCATGGCTTCTCCTGCACGGTCGCCGATGCGCGCTTCGCCAAGCCGCTCGATGTCGATCTTATCCTGCGGCTCGCGCGCGAGCACGGGGTGCTGATCACCATCGAGGAGGGCTCGATCGGCGGCTTTGGCTCGCAGGTGATGCACAGCCTCGCCGAGCACGGCGCGCTCGACGCCGGTCTGCGCCTGCGCTCCATGGTTCTGCCCGATGTGTTCATTGATCAGGCATCGCCTGCTGCGATGTATGCGCAGGCCGGACTTGACGCGAAGGCGATCGTCGCAAAAGTGTTGGGGGTGATGGGCCGCGACAGGATCGAAACAACGATCAGGCGGGCATGACCCACTCGAAAAGGGGCGAGGGATGAAAGTCATTTTGGCGCAGCCGCGCGGTTTTTGCGCTGGCGTGGTGCGCGCAATCGAGATCGTCGAGCGGGCGCTCGAACGCTACGGACCTCCGATCTACGTGCGCCATGAAATCGTGCACAACAAGTACGTCGTCGAGACCCTGAAGGCGAAGGGGGTCCGCTTCGTCGAGGAGCTCGAGGACGTTCCATCCGGCGCGCACGCGATCTTCAGCGCGCATGGCGTTTCCAAGGACGTCGAACGCGAAGCGGTGGCGCGCGGGCTGCGGGTCATTGATGCGACCTGCCCGCTGGTCACCAAGGTGCATAACCACGGCCGGCGATATGTAGGGCAGGGGCGCACGATCATCCTGATCGGCCATGCCGGGCATCCGGAAGTGGAAGGTACCATGGGGCAGATTTCCGGCCCGGTACTCCTGGTGCAGTCGGAAAAGGACGTCGAGGCGCTCGACATCGCGGTTGATCATCCGGTCGCCTACGTGACCCAGACGACCCTGAGCGTCGATGACACCAAGGGCATCATCCAGGCCCTGCATCGGCGGTTCACCAATATCGTCGGGCCGGAGACGCGGGACATCTGCTACGCCACCCAGAACCGGCAGATCGCGGTGCGCGAGCTGTGCAAGCGCGCCGACGTCATTCTCGTGGTTGGGGCGAAAAACAGCTCCAATTCCAACCGCTTGCGCGAAATCGGCGAAGAAGCGAAAAAGCCGAGCTATCTGGTGGCCGACGGCAGCGAGCTGCAGGTGGAATGGTTCGACGGGGCGAAGATCGTCGGTCTCACCGCCGGCGCCTCGGCGCCGGAAGTGCTGGTGGAGGACGTGATCGCCGCCTTGAAACGGTTCGGTCCAGTGGAGGTTGAATCTCTGGATGGACGCACCGAGACGGTGGAATTCCGGCTGCCGCCGGAGCTCGCCGACCGCCGCACTGGCGCGCGGGCGGTGAAACCGGAGGTGAAAACGGCTGCGGAAGCCTGATTGGGGGGCGAATGGCCTTTTCCGACGGGGCGATAACGAAACAGAAATCTTTCGAGCTATTCTGGTTGTGGATCGGATTCGGCTCGATTAAGGATCAACAAAACAGGATGTGATCGTGGCAATTCCTTTTTTGCAGACCTTGATGGTGGGGTCCTACGTGGTGCGCCAGCGGCTGACCGGTCGCAAGCGCTACCCGCTCGTGCTCATGCTCGAGCCGCTGTTCCGCTGCAACCTTGCCTGCGCGGGCTGCGGCAAGATCGACTATCCGGATGAGATATTGAACAAACGCATCCCCGTCGCAGACGCGCTCCACGCGGTCGACGAATGCGGCGCGCCGGTGGTGTCGATTGCCGGCGGCGAGCCGCTGTTGCACAAGGAGCTGCCGCAGATCGTCGAGGGCATCATCGCCCGGCGCAAGTTCGTCTATCTGTGCACGAACGCGCTGCTGATGATGAAGAATCTCAAGAAGTACAAGCCGAGCCCGTTCTTCGTCTGGTCGGTGCAT
>JAFAXD010000395.1 GCA_019241285.1 Xanthobacteraceae bacterium
GAGCTTGGAGCCCTGGGCTTCAGCAACAATGACGAGATCGCGATCGGCCTGAAACCTCGTCGCCACCGCCCATTCGACCTCGGCCGGATTGTGAATGTCGACGTCGTCATCGACCACGACCACCTGCTTGATATCGTAGTGGCCGGCAAAGGCCCCGAGCATGATGTTCTTGGCTTCGCCCTCCTGGCGCTTGGCGATCTGCACATGCAGATGATAGCGGCACACGCCGCCGAGCGAGAGCCGCACGTCGCGCACATTGGGAAAGCTGCGCTGCAGGTGCGCCAGCAACGTCGCTTCGCGCGGAATGGCGCCGAGCATCAAGTGCTCCAATCCGCCACCGATGATGGTGTGGAAGATCGCATCCTTGCGATGGGTGAGGCGATCGATCTCGATCACGTGGCGATCGGCGCGCTCCCCATAATACTGAGGAAACTCGCCGAACGGACCTTCCGGCTCGCGTAGGTTCGGTAGCAGTCGGCCTTCAAGCACGATCTCGGCTTCCGCCGGCACGCGCAGCTCGCTGCCAATGCACTTGGCCACCGGCAGCGGTCGCCCATGCAGTGCGCCAGCGATGGTCAGCTCGTCGCAGTCGAGCGGCGCGATCGCCTGCGAGGCCAGCAAGGTCAGCGGATCGACGCCGATGACGATGGCGACATCCAGCGGCGTGCCGCCGCGTTCCGCCATTTCGAAGAACATGTGCGTGTGGCGTGGCAGCAGCAAAACACCGAGCCGGTTGGGTCCGCTCAGCTGGCAGCGATGGATCGATACGTTCTGCACGCCGGTACGCGGATTGCGCGCGATCAGCAGCCCGGCGGTGATGTAGGGTCCGCTGTCGAACTCATTGTGCACCGGCAGCGGCAGGAGCTGCATGAGATCAACTTCGCGATGCACGACCTCCTGCGCCGGCGCCGATTTCACCTCGGTCCAGGGCAGCGGATTGAGCGCGGCGTGCTGAAAATGCTGCAGCACGGCGGACGGCTCGACCCCCAGCGCGTCGGCAATCCAGGCGCGATTGGAAACGAGCCCAGAGACAATGGGAATTGCATGGCCGCCCGGTTGAGGAAACAGCGTAGCGCGTTCACCGTCGAGCCGTTTCGCGATCGCAGCCAGTTCGAACTTCAAGCCGATCCCACTGCGGATCAGCGCCAGCCGGTCATGCGCTGCGAGATGGTCGAGCCACTCGCGCAGGCTTGTGACCGGCCCGGCCGCATTGCGACGGTCGGCGCCGGGGCGGGGGCTCTTCACGTCACTCATCGGAAGCACTCGCGTTGATCTTGGCTTGCGCCGCTCCAGTCATTATCGAACAATTGCTCAACTGGGTCACGGGCGGACCATCGGACAATGATGCGCATCGACCATGTTTGATCTCGGAACAACCTTTGTGGCGGGCGTCGCGCGCGACCCGGATGCACTGGCCATCGTCGACGGATCGCTTCGGCTCACCTATGCGCAGTGGTATGGTAAGATCTCCGCCCTGGTGGCGGCGTTCGATCAGCTCGGGCTTGCCGCGGGCGACCATCTCGTGACGGTGCTGACCAATCGCTGGGAGGCCGCAACCCTGCACTGGGCCTGCCAATTCGCCGGACTCATCATCACGCCGCTGAATTGGCGCGCCAGCGCCGATGATCTCGATTTCTGCCTGGCCGATGCCGATGCCAAGGCGATTGTCTATGAGGACGTCGCCGCGCCCGCCGTGCTGGCGTCGAAGCAAGCCCAAAGCCGCGCGCGCATCGCCGTTGACGCGGGCCAGCCGGGCGAGTTTTCATTCCCGGAGCTCCTGGCATCTGGCGCTTTCGACGCACAACCGCGCGCCGATGCAGGCGACTGGTCGGTGATGCTCTACACCTCAGGGACAACGGCGCGGCCGAAAGGCGTGCCGCGCCGGCAGCGCACGGAGCGTGCCGCGGCTCTGGCGCATGTGGCACAGAACCTCTATCGCCAGCACGAACGCACGTTGGGGGTGATGCCGCTCTATCACACAATGGGGGTGCGCTCGCTGTTGGCGATGGCGCTCATCGGCGGCGCATTCATATGCCTGCGCCGCTTCGATGTTGCGAGCGCGCTCACGCTGATCGAGGCCGAGCGGATCAGCAATCTCTATCTGGTCCCGACGCTCTATCATGACTTGATCCACCACGATCGCTTCCGCACAACCGACGTGCGCTCGGTGCGCAAGCTCGGTTTTGCCGGCGCGCCGATGACCGATGGATTGTTGAAGCAATTGCAGGCTGCCTTTCAACCCGATCTGTTCGTCAATCACTACGGCTCTTCCGAGATCTATACTTTCACCATCGATCAGAATGCCCCGGCTAAGCCCGGCTCGGCCGGGCGTGCCGGATTGAACGAAGTGGTGCGCGTCGTCCGGCTCGGCGCCGCCTCGCTGGATGAACTCGCGCACCCGGGCGAAGAGGGCGAGATCATCTCATTGCTGGCGAGCGATGAGGCTTTCGAGGGCTACTGGCGCCGGCCCGATGCGGATGCCAAGGCGCTGCGCGGCGGTTGGTACTTCACCGGCGACACCGGGTATTTCGACAAGGATGGCGACCTCTTCGTCACCGGCCGCGTCGACGACATGATCATCACCGGCGGCGAGAACGTCTCGCCGGTCGAGATCGAAAGCTGCCTGTCGCTGCATGCGGCAGTCTCTGAAGTCGCGGTGGTGGGGCTGCCGGACGAGCGCTGGGGCAAGATCGTCACCGCCTTCGTCAAGCGCCGCGCCCCAGTCGAGCCGGATGCGCTTGACGCGTACTGCCGCGCGTCCGGGCTCGCGAGCTTCAAGCGCCCGCGCCGCTATGTATTTGTTGAAGCAATCCCAAAGTCACCTGTCGGCAAGCTGTTGCGGCGCAAGCTCGTCGCCGGCGAATACGACGCCGAGCAAACCGCACCATCCCAACAAGGAACAGCTGCATGACCGCGTCCGCGCGCTTCCCCGATCCCCGCCTCGCCGCGCTTGATGGCTTTCGCGTCGAGATCGACCCCGCGCGCGAGCGCGCCGACATCATTCTCGACCGGCCGCCGTTCAACATCATCGCCATGCCGCAGCGCGATCAGCTGCGGCTCGTCTTCGAAGCGCTTGATGAGGATGCGTCGGTGCGGGTCATCGTCCTGCGCGCGGTCGGCGAGCATTTCTCCTCCGGCGGCAACATCAAGGGCTTCATGGAAGCGAGCCCGGAGCATGTGTCGAAGCTTGCCTGGAACATCGCCGCGCCGGCGCGCTGCAGCAAGCCGGTGATCGCGGCCAATCGCGGCTACTGCTTCGGCGTCGGCTTCGAGATTTCGCTCGCCTGCGATTTCCGGCTCGTGTCAGAGACCTGCCAATATGCACTGCCGGAGCAGAAACTCGGCCACATCCCGGGCTCGGGCGGCTCGGCGCGCCTGCAGAAGATCATCGGCATCACCCGCACCAAGGACATCGTGATGCGCTCGCGTCGCATTCCGGCGCGGCAAGCCTATGATTGGGGGATCGCGACTGAATGCATTCCTGACGCCAAGCTGGAAACCGCGACTGACGCACTGGTGGATGAGCTGCGCACGTTCTCGCCGCTCGCGCAGCGCACCGCCAAGAAATTGCTCAACGACACCGAGGACGCGACGTTGTCGGTGGCGATCGAGCTCGAGGGGCACTGCTATAGCCGGCTGCGGCAATCGGATGATTTTCGCGAAGGAGTCGAGGCATTCCACGCCAAGCGTGCGCCGGCGTTCAAAGGAAGCTGAGACGCCACGGAGCTGAATAAAACGGGGAATTTCGCGAATGCCATCAAACATTGCCTTGTGCCTGGTGCGGCTCCTGTCTTTTGTCGCGTGCTGCCTGTCTTCCGTTATGTGTTACGGACAATCCTATCCGACACATGCGATCCAGGTGATCGTGCCATTCGCCGGCGGCAGCGCCAGCGACGTCATCACTCGTGTCGTGCTGGAGCGCATGGGCGATGCCATGGGCCGGCGCTTCATCGTGGACAACCGTCCGGGCGCCGGCGGCAACACCGGCACGGCCGCGGCGGCGCGCGCCGAGCCCGAGGGTTATACGCTGGTGATGAGCACCAGCGGACCGCTCGCCGCGAACAGGACGCTCTACCAAGACCTCGGCTACGACCCGGAGAAGGATCTCGCGCCGATCGGGCTATTTGCGATGATCCCCAATATCATTGTGGTCAGCACCAAGCTGCCGATCACCTCGCTTGGCGAGTTCATCGCCTACGCGAAGGAGCATCCAGGCGAGTTGCGCTACGGCTCGGTGGGAATCGGCAGCTCGCAGCACCTGGCCGGAGCCTATTTCGAACAAGTGACGGGCACGACGATGACCCACGTGCCTTACCGCAACATCGCCCAGTATGTTACCGACCTGATCGCCGGAACGGTGCCCACCGGATTTCAGTTCCTCCCCAATGTGAGCGGACCGCTCGCAACCGGTGACGCCCGTGCGCTCGCGGTGACCAGCGCGAGCCGGATGCAGGCGCTGCCGCAGGTGCCGACGGTGGTCGAGGCCGGGCTCAAGGGTTACGAGTCATCGGGTTGGCTCGCCCTGCTGGCGCCGGCCGACACGCCGGCACCGATTATCGACACGCTGCATCAGCAACTCGCCGCCGCCATTGCTGATCCGGCGGTGCGGGCGCGCGTCATCGAGTTGGGTGCGGAACCGGTGATCAGCACGCCCGACGAACTGGCCAAATTCATCCGTTCGGAGACCGTGAAGTGGCGTGACATCATCGTCACCGCGGGCGTCCGGCAGTTGTAAGTTTATCGGATCGCCATTTCCAACATGACCTCTGACAATCGCGTTCTCATTGCCGGCGCCGGGCCGGTCGGTCTGGCTGCTGCCGCCGCACTGCTCCGGCGCAATGTGCGGGTGACCGTGTTCGAAGCATCGGCAAGCTTGAGCGAGGAATCGCGCGCCTCGACCTTTCATCCCTCGACGCTCGACTTTCTGGATGAGCTTGGCTTTGCCGGTGACCTGATTGCGCAGGGCCTGAAAGCGCCGGGCCTGCAGTATCGCTCGCGGCGCGACGGTGTACTGGCCCGTTTCGATTTCGGGCTGATCCACGACATCACGCACCATCCTTATCGGCTGCAGGCCGAGCAGTTCAAACTCACCCGGATCATCCACACAAAGCTCAGCGGCGACCCGAACTATCAGATCGAATTTGGCCGCTGCCTGCGCGGTGTCACCCAGGATGCCAACGGGGTCACAGTACAAGTGCAGTCTACTGACGGCGCCGTCGAGGAGTGCCGCGGCAGCTGGCTCATCGGAGCCGACGGCGCGCGCAGCGAGGTGCGCAGCGCGCTCGCCATGGAATTCGAAGGCTTCACCTGGCCGGAACGCTTCCTGGTCGTGAGCACGCCATTCGATTTCTATTCCGTCATACCCGAGCTTGATCCGGTGACCTACGTGGCGGATCCGCAGCAATGGCACTTCCTGCTGCAGATCCCAGGCGCTTGGCGGCTGATGTTTCCGATCGCCCCCGAGGTGTCGGACGCGGACGCGCTAACCGAAGTGTTTGCGCAAGCGCAACTCGCGACCGTCGTGCCCGGCCGCACCGACTATGAGATCATTCACACGACGCTCTACCGTGTTCACCAGCGGGTCGCAAAGTCATTCCGCGCCGGCCGCGTGTTCCTCGCCGGCGACGCCGCGCATATCAACAATCCGCTCGGCGGCATGGGGATGAACGGCGGGATCCACGACGCGCTCAACTTGGCGGAGCGCTTGGCGCGTGTTTGGCACGGCGAGGCCGACGAGCACGACCTCGACCGCTATGACGCGCAACGCCGCGGCATCGCCATGGAATATGTGCAGATGCACTCGATTGCCAACAAGCGCAACCTCGAGGCGCGTGATCCCGCCGAGCAGGACCGCTTTCGCGACGAGATGCGCGCCATCGCGTCGGACCGCAACTGCGCGCACGCTTATCTCGAACGCGTGTCGATGATTGCAAGCCTCAAGCGTGCGGCTGAGCTGGGGTGAGCCGCCCCGCTTAACCATATTTCTCACTGCGGCAGATCTGCCCGACAGTATTGACGAGCCGTTAACAGGCCGCCGCGCATGGTCCGCCGATGCGCGGCATTCATTGGTATGTCGGCTGCTCGTTCCTGCTGCTCGCGCTCGCCGGCTGCAACAGCTGGTTTGCCCAGCGCGAGCCGTGGCGGCGAGATGCCGAAGAGCAGTGCCTGAGGTCGGGCGCGGTCAGAGAAGGACCGGGCATCGCCCTGCTGCGCCCAATCGACGGGCCTGGCATCTGCGGGGCAGACTTTCCGCTCAAAGTCGAGGTGCTCGGCGAGACCAATCCACTCGGATTTGCCGATGACCCGCGGCCTCCAGGGCTGGTGCCCGGGGCCACAACCTATGCGCCGCCACCCGCCCCGAACTACTCGCCGCGACCGACGCCTGGACAACCGCTCCAGCTCGCCCCGCCGAGCGATCCCGATGCGAGCCGCAACGCACGCACTGCGACCGCCCCCCTCGATGATCCCTACCGCTACGGCAACCCAGCGCCCGCGCCAGCCCGTCCAGCGCCGTTCGGCCAAGCTCCACAAAACGCGATGACCAGCACCGCCACGCTGACGCCCGCCGCGACACTCGCCTGCCCGGTCGTGTCAGCGCTCGACCGCTGGATCACCGATGCGGTCCAGCCGGCGGCGATGCACTGGTTTATGAGCCCGGTGGTCGAGATCAAACAGATCTCCGCCTACTCATGCCGTGGCATGAACGGGCAATGGGGGGCGCCGATCTCCGAGCATGCCTTCGGCAACGCGCTCGACGTCGCCGCCTTTACACTTGCTGATGGCCGCCGCATCACAGTGCGCGACGGCTGGCACGGCATGCCCGCGGAGCAAGGTTTCCTGCGCGATATCGAAGCAGCCGCTTGCGAGCGCTTCACCACCGTGCTGGCGCCGGGCTCAAACGCGTTCCACTACGACCATATCCATGTCGATCTGATGCGGCACGCAAGCGGGAACCGGATCTGCAATCCGCAACCCGTGTCGGGCGAGGAGGTCGCTGCCCGCGCGCAGGCGCGCATGGCCGGACGCCGCCCCATGGCGCCCGCGCCATCCTGGTCGGCGGCCGGGCGCCGGCACGAACCGGTCGGCGATGAATATTACGAGAGCAACGAGTACTATGCGCACCAAAGCGGGCGGAATTAGCCTGCCCGGTACGCCGCCATGAACATGCGCACAGCGATGCCGACCACGTGGACAATATTCTCGGAGGTGGGGCTGCCGTAGTTGAACAGAACCGGCTTGAACAGCGTGGCCAGCACTGAGTCGATGAACTGGGCGGCCGCGACCTCGGTGTCTTCGATCGTCAACACACCGGCGGCGACTTGCGCATCGAGATATGCGCCCAGCCGGATGATCCCAACCAGTGGCCCCGTCGCGTAGAACCTGCGTCCAAGCTCGGGCATCCTGTCGGCGATTGCGATCACGGTGCGAACGCCGGAAAGACCTTCGGGACGGCACATCACGGTCGCAAAGTCGATTCCGAAGCGCGTGAGCACGGCCTCGACCGCGTGGTCCGCATGATCGAACTCGAACACCCGCTCGACGTGGACCTTGCAGCGCTCTTGGACCATTGCGTCGAACAGCGTCAGCTTGTCGTCGAAATAGACGTAGAGGGTTCCTTTGGAGACGCCCGCCGCCCGGGCAATCTCACCCATGCTGGCCGCGTCAAAACCCTTGTCCAGGAACACCCGCATAGCACCGTCTAAGATCTGGCGCCGTTTGACACTGTCTTCATCAGGTGCGCGAGTCGAGAGTTCCGCTTGCAGGCTCATGGACTTACCGCCGGTCTTTGCGTCTATGTCATTCTAAAGTGTTGTCACAAAAATATCAATGACCGAACGGTTCGGTCAATATTGACTTTCCTCAAGTGTTGTCGATAATGACCGAACGGTTCGGTCAGAACCGCAACGCTGCCGGTTGCGCGGAGTTTCCATGAGTGTAAAGCCCGAGCGATCGGACTCGCACGGCCGCCTCAACTTGGTGACCCCGGCACTTGCCGAGGAACCCGGGGCGGGCGTCGCAGTCGCGCGCGCGCCAGTAGCCAAGCCGGAACTCCCCGCCGGCGAGACGAAGGCGGCTGTTACACCGCCGCGCAAAGGCGGCGGGCTGCGCCGTCGCATCGTGCTTGGCACCGGACTGGTCGCCATCCTCGCCGCTGCCGGGTGGTATGGCGAGTACTGGTGGACAGTCGGCCGGTTCACGGTCTGGACCGATGACGCCTATGTTTATGCTCACAACACCACGCTCGCCGCGAAGGTGCCGGGCTATGTGGCGGAAATCCGGGTTAGTGATAATGAGCGTGTCCATGCCGGCGACCTGATCGCCAGCATCGACGACGGCGACTATCGTCTCGCCGTTGATCAGGCGCGCGACAAGGTCGCGAGCCAGGAAGCAACAATTGCCCGGATCGGACGGCAGGTCGACGCGAGCCGCGCAGCCGTTGATCAGGCCAAGGCACAGCTTGCCTCCACTGAGGCCGGCATGGTGCGCGCCGACCTCGAGCTCACCCGCCAACAGACGTTGGCCTCGCGCGATTTTGCCAGCCGCCAGGCGCTCGAGAGCGCGCAAGCCAACCGCGACCAGGGGCGCGCGGCGGTGACCGGCGCGAAGGCGGCGCTGGCGGCTGCGGAGGCCAATGTCGAGGTCACACGCGCGCAGGAGCAGGAGGCACAGCGCACACTCGCCGAACTGCGTACCGCGCTCGCCAAGGCGGAGCGTGATCTTCGTTTCACGGAGATTCGCGCGCCAATCGATGGCGTCATCGGCAACCGCGCGATTCAGGTCGGCGATTACGTGCAGACCGGACAGCGGCTGGCGAGCCTTGTGCCGCTGGATGACGTTTATATCGACGCCAACTTCAAGGAAACCCAGTTGGCGCACCTACGTCCAGGTCAGAAGGTGGCAATCAGCGTCGACGCGTTGCCGGAGAAGGCCATCGAGGGCACGGTCGACAGCCTCGCGCCCGCGTCCGGCGCGGTGTTCACGCTGCTGCCGCCGGACAATGCGACCGGCAACTTCACGAAGATCGTGCAGCGCGTTCCAGTGCGCGTACGCGTGCCGACCGACGTCGCGACCCAAGGGCTGCTGCGTCCAGGCATGTCGGTCGTGGTGAGTGTCAACACCAAGCCCACCAAAGTTGCTGACGGCGATGCGCCAACGCCGCCGCGCATGACCATGCCGCGCGTGAGTTTCGCGCAGCCAAACCGCTAGGCAGGTGCCCGCTCGCGCGGGATTATCCGATGTCGAGCGTCGCCCAGGCATCCTCCGAGCACATCGCGCCGCGCCGCATCATCGCCTTCCTGACGATGTGCTTCGGCATGTTCATGGCAATCCTGGATATTCAGGTCGTCTCCGCCTCGCTCAACGAGATCCAGGCAGGGCTCGCCGCGTCGGCAGATGAGATCTCCTGGGTGCAGACCTCGTATTTGATCGCCGAAGTGATCGCGATTCCGCTCTCCGGATTTCTGTCGCGCGCGCTCGGCACGCGGGCGATGTTCGCCGGCTCCGCGGCCGGCTTCACGGCCGCGAGTCTCATGTGCGGCTTCGCATCCTCGATGAACGAAATGATTTTCTGGCGCGCGCTGCAAGGGTTCATTGGCGGCGGCATGATCCCGACAGTATTTGCTTCGGCGTACGTGATTTTCCCGCGCTCGCGCATGGCAATCGTCACCCCGATGATCGGCCTGGTCGCCACCTTGGCGCCGACGATAGGTCCGACCGTGGGCGGCTATCTCACCGACGCACTCTCCTGGCACTGGCTGTTCTTCATCAACATCATCCCGGGAATTGCCGTTGCGGCGACTACCTTCGCGCTGATCGATTTCGATCGGCCTGATTATTCCCTGTTCACCCACTTCGACTGGTGGGGGCTCGCCTTCATGGCGGCGTTCCTCGGCTCGCTCGAGTATGTGCTGGAAGAGGGTACGCGCAACGACTGGTTCGAGGACGAAACCATCCGGTTCTTCGCCCTCGTGTCCGCTCTCAGCGCCGTCGCGTTCTTTGTGCGCGTGTTCATGGCGCGCCAGCCTATCGTCGATCTCAAGGCCTTCACCAACCGCAATTTTGCGCTCGGCAGCCTGTTCTCATTCGTGCTCGGGATCGGGCTTTATGGCCTCACCTATCTCTACCCGCTCTATCTAGCGCGCATCCGCGGTTACGACGCGCTGATGATCGGAGAGACCATGTTTGTCTCCGGCGTCGCCATGTTCGTCTGCGCACCGATCGTCGGCCGGCTGAGCGCCAAAGTCGACCCGCGCTTCCTGCTGATGTTCGGTTTCGCGACCTTCGCGGTCGGCGCCTGGCAGATGAGCTATATCACGAAGGATTTCGATTTTTGGGAGTTGCTGATCCCACAGATTCTCCGCGGTGCCGGGCTGATGTTCGCGATGGTGCCGGTCACCAACGTGGCGCTGGGGACGCTTGCACCCGAGCGCATGAAGAATGCATCGGGCCTCTTCAACCTCACCCGCAACCTCGGCGGCGCGGTCGGGCTTGCCGCGCTGAACACCGTGCTCGATTGGCGCATGGACCTGCACTTCGCGCGGCTGCACGAATGGGTGAGCTGGAACCGCGGGCCGGCCAACGAAATGCTCGCCAACCTGACCGCGCGGTTTTCAGCCTATGCAGCCGATGCGCCGACCATGGCGGTGAAGCAGCTGATGCTGATGGCGCGACAGCAAGGCACCGTGATGGCTTTTGCCGATATGTTCTGGCTAGTGGCAATTCTGTTTGCCGGATTCGGCGCGATGGCGTTGCTGATGCGCCGCCCGGCCCCAATGGCCGGAGGAGCCGGCGGACATTGAGGGTATCGCGGAAGCGTGTCCTCAGATCCGCTGTGTAAGCGCGGCTGATGTCTTCCGCTTCGCTCCGAAGGCGCCCGCAGTGCTGCAGCGCCGCAATTCACGCGATGTGCGACATGCAACTTCGACCGCCGTTTTGTGCGGTTTGATCTTTTCAGCGCGACCCGCGTTAGCGCCTTGTGAGCCGCCTTTTTCATCAACGAGACGAGCCAACCGGCGCCGGACGTAAACTGGCAGGTGAGGCGACGCAGAGCGTCTCATGTGAAACGGGCCGGACGGCACAGAAGCGGAGGGGACCGGTCGGGGACGCGGTCATTGCAGTTCACCTAGCCATCGTTCTGTTCGCCACTTCGAAGATAATTACCTTGCTTGCCCGCGTCGTCGGTGGCCCCTGAGGGAAGGGTAAACAGAGGGAGGGGCGGTGCATTTCGCGCCGGCGGCAACGAATTAGGTCGCATTCAGCGCAGAATCCATCGACGCGCGGCGGCCTCACTCTCGCGTGGAACAAGCGATATGGGGAGCTGACCGGCACATCTTTGGATCTAACGATTTGTGGTGCTTCAACAACCTATTTGGTGGGCCGATCCAACAAGTTTTTAGATTGAACTCGTCATCCTATCCAAGTTCAGCGCGGCAGTATCACGGGTCTGACCGGATCGCCCTCGCGCAGAAACGCGCCCGACCGGGCAACCACCATTTCGCCGTCCTTGAGGCCGTCACGGATCTCGACCTGACCATCGGACAAGAGGCCAACCTGCACGCGTCGGGTCTCCACGCGATTGTCGCGCACCACCTGCACCAGCGCACCGTCGCTGTCGTAAAGGACAGCCGAGAGGGGAACACCTGGCCCGCAACTTTTGCTGACGGTCACCACCGCTTTAGCAAACGCTCCCAGAGGCAATTTCTGGTCACCAAGAAAGATGCGCGCACCCGCCATCTGGGTTTTCTGATCGATTGCGGCGGAGACGCTGCGTACGTACCCCGAGATCTTGCCACGCCCCGGAATCTCGACGATCGCGGCTTGCGTGGGTGCGAGCTTGCTCACCCATTGCCCCGGAACCTCGGTCTGCAACTCGATCTCACCGCCGACGATCACGCGAAACAGGGGCTCGCCTTGCGCGCTTGCAGGCCCGTGAACCTGAGCGGAGCGGTAACTAACTACGCCAGCCGCGGGCGATTTGACTGTCGCAGCTGGTGGCAAGGCCCCTGGCTGACCCTCTGCCCGGGAAAGCCGCGCCAATACTTGGCCTTCGGTGACGCGATCGCCATCCTCGACCAGCACTTCGGCAATCTGCAAACCCTCGATCGCCGGCCGGACCAGAATTTCATCGCGCGCTACCAGTCGGCCGGCAGTCTCGAGCGTCCCATCAAAGCATTTCTGTTGGGCGGGCACCACCGTCACGCGCAACCCGCGCGCCGTTGCGGGGCCGCCCTCGGCCGCGGCAACAACCGGAGCAAACCGTGTCAACAGAACTACGCCTAGCGCGAGCGCAAGGCCGACTGCGAGTGAGTAACCCCTGCGTGCCTGCATGTCCCATGTTTATCACCGGCGCGTCCCGTTTCACAGCTTCCAATACCGTGGACACATTTTTCCGCACAGCGTACAAATTTGGCTGAGGTTGTCGGCCGCCAATGTTCTGCTCGCTGCCGATTTGAACTTTCTACACCGCCTGCCGGAAAGGTCGTTCAGGAACTTCAAATCGGAAACGGGGCACGGAATGCTCTTCAGGGCGAGCGCGGTCTCAACTCCGGCGGCGGTTGTTTGTTTTATAGGTGTTGTGTGCGGCTCTGGTGCGCGCGCCGCTGATCCGGTGGTTCCGCGTCCCCTTGTCAGCGTGGTCAGCGCGTCGAATGAATGCTTTTCAGCCGCTGTTGAGGCGACAGGTTTTCTGGTCCCTCGCGCTGAGAGCATCATTCGCCTGGAGCCGGATGGCTCCCATCTGACCGCGGTGCTCGTTGGCGAAGGCGACACGGTGAGTGCGGGGCAGGTGATGGCCCGGGTGGCACGCCCGACGTTCGACATTCCCAACATTCCCGCCGAAGCGGCCGCGCGGCCGGGTACAGGTGTGGCGACTGAGCCGATACGCCCGGGTATCGGGGCGGGGAGCGAACCGCCCGCCCGCGGTCTCTCGGCGGCCGCCGCGGAGACCGCCGCCCATCCGGGCAGCGCCACAGCTTCCGCCACGTCCAGCTCTCCAGCTGTGGCACCCGCGTCAATCCCGATCCGCGCGCCTGTCGCCGGCCGAGTGATCGAGAGTAACGCCAGCGTCGGTGCCACCGCTTCGCTTTTGGGTCAGCCCTTGTTTCGCATCGCGGCCGACGGCGAGGTCGAGGTGGAAGTCGAGATTCCGGGCCTGCATGTTCCAATTCTCGCCGCCGGCCAGACCGCGCGGGTGGTCGTCGAGGAGGGGCATGAGCTCAGCGGACGCGTTCGTCTGGTCTTCGTCGAGATCAATCCGATCACCCAACTCGGACACGCGCGCATTTCGGTTGACGGCGATTCATCGCTTATCCCTGGCAAGTTTGTGCGGGTCATCATCGACGCGCACCACAGCTGCGGGGTGGCAGTCCCACGCGCGGCGATTTCGTACCGCGCCGGCGGGACCAGCGTGCAAGTGGTGCGCGACGACGTGATCGAGACCCGCAATGTTCGCGTCGGGCTGCATTCGGACATCGATGCGGAAATCGAGGATGGACTGAAGGCAGGCGATGTTGTCGTGGCAAATGCCGGCACGTCGCTGCGCAACGGCGATCAAGTCAAGCCTGTCTTTCCCGAAAAGCCGAACTGAGGCGAACATGAAGTTCAACATTTCGGCGTGGGCGATCCGGAATCCACTGGCCACAACCTTACTGGCTCTCGGGCTCGTCATTCTCGGGCTGCAAAGCTTCAGCAGACTGCCGGTCACCCGGTTGCCCAATGTCGATGTGCCGATTATCTCCATCACCGTCACTCAGTTTGGCGCTGCCCCAGCAGAGATTGAAGCGCAGGTCACCAAGACCATCGAGGACGCGGTGTCCGGGATCGAGGGCGTACAACACATCGCCTCCTCGATCGGCGATTGGGTGTCGATCACCACGGTCGAGCTACGGCTCGGAACCGACACCGACCGCGCCCTCAACGAAGTCAAGGATGCGATCAGCCGTGTGCGCGGGTCGCTCCCGAGCAACATCGACGAACCGCTCGTCCATCGCGTGGCAATCGAAGGTCTGCCAATCATCACCTATGTGGTGATCGCGCCCGGCAAGACCCCGGAAGAGCTCACTTGGTTCGTGGACGACGTGGTGACGGGCGCCGTTCAGGGCGTGCGCGGCGTTGGCAGGGTCGAACGCATTGGCGGAGCTGAACGCGAGATCCTTATCGCTTTGGATCCGACCCGACTGCGCGCCGTCGGGCTCACCGCGTCTGACGTGAGCCGCAGGTTGCGTGCCACCAACGTCGACGTAGCCGGCGGGCGCGCCGAGGTTGGCGGCAGCGATCAGGCCATCCGCACGCTGGCCGGCGTTCGCAGCCTGGGTGCGCTGGCGGCGACAAAAGTCGCGCTGCCGGGCGGCGGTGAGGTCCGGCTCGATGATCTAGGCGACGTGACGGATACGGTGGCCGAGCCGCGCTCGTTTGCGCGGCTCGATGGCGAGCCGGTGGTGGGCTTCGGCGTGCTGCGCTCCAAGGGGGCGAGTGAGGTCGCGGTCGCCAACGCGGTCTCCGCCCGCATCAACGCGATTGCCGCTGCCTATCCGGATGTGCAGTTCAAACTGATCGATTCGTCAGTCGATTTCACAGTCGGCACCTACAACGCGGCCATGAGCACCCTCTACGAAGGTGCAGCGCTCGCGGTCATCATCGTGTTTCTGTTTCTGCGCGATTTGCGCGCCACCATGATCGCGGTGATTGCGCTGCCGCTCTCGATCCTCCCGACATTCTGGGTGATGAGCCTGCTCGGATTTTCGCTCAATCGCGTCAGCTTGATGGCGATTACGCTCAGCACCGGAATTCTGGTCGATGACGCGATCGTCGAGATTGAGAACATTGTGCGTCACATGCGCATGGGCAAATCAGCCTACCAGGCCGCGCTCGACGCCTCTCAGGAAATCGGCCTGACCGTCATCGCCATCAGCCTGACGATTGTAGCGGTCTTTGCGCCAACGAGTTTTCTTACCAGCATGGTGGGCGAGTTCTTCAAGCAGTTCGGCATCACGGTCGCGATTCAGGTGCTGTTGTCACTGCTGGTCGCACGGCTCGTAACGCCGATGCTGGCAGCTTACTTTCTGCGCTCGCCGCGCCAGCATGCGGCCGAGAACCCGACAGGGTCGCTGTCCATGACCTACGCCCGGGTCGTGAACTGGTCAGTTCGCCATCGCCTGATCACGATCTTGATCGGCTTTGCGCTTTTTGCAGCCTCGATCTGGAGCACGCGACTCTTGCCGTCGGGCTTCACGCCGATCGAGGACACGGCGCGCTCGCTGCTCGCCATCGAGCTGCCGCCCGGCTCGCAATTGACCGAGACCGAGGCCGTGACCGAGCTGATCGCCAAGCGCCTGCGGGCGCGGCCTGAAGTGCAAAGCGTTTTCGTCGACGGAGGGCGCACGGCAGCTGGATTGCCGGAGGCACGCGAGGCAACGTTGTTCATCCGCGAAGTGCCGAAATCGCAGCGTTCCACTTCTCAGCGCGATCTTGAAAGCACGATCGCCAAGGACCTCGCCGACATTGCGGACATCCGCTTCTGGTTCATCAACGAGGAGAACAATCAGCGTCCGGTGAAGATCATCGTCACCGGGCAGAACAATGCGGAGGTGGCGAGTGTCGCCAACGAACTGGCTGCGCAAATGACGCGTATCGCGGCGTTCGGCAATGTCATCGCCAATGTGGCCGTCGACCGGCCTGAAATCCGCATCCGCCCGCGTTCCGACCTCGCTACCCGATTCGGTGTGGTCACTGAGAGCCTTGCCGATACGGTCCGGGTCGCGACCATCGGCGATGTCAGACCTAATCTGGCGCATTTCGATGCTGACGGGCGGCTGGTTCCCATTCGCGTGCTGCTGAAGGAGAGTGCGCGCACTAACCCACAGTCCCTCGAGCAAGTCGGGGTACCGACGGCGCGCGGCAGCGTCGTGCCACTCGCCACGATTGCCGACATCGAGTTCGGACAAGGACCGATCACAATCGCCCGCTGGGACCGCTCCCGCCAAGCCACAGTCGAGGCCGATCTTGCCGGCGCGACGGCGCTAAGTGAGGCCATGGCCCAATTGCGCGCCACGACGGTGATGCAAAGTATCTCCCCGCGGATCCGCATAGAGGATGCGGGCGACGCTGCGCAATTGAAGGAGCTCGAGGACGGCTTCAAAACCGCCATCCGCAACGGACTCATGATGGTATTCGCGGTTCTCGTGCTGCTGTTCGGCAGCGTGTTGCAGCCGCTGACGATCCTGATCTCACTCCCGCTCTCGATCGGCGGAGCCGTCGCGGGGCTCCTTATCACCGACAAGCCGATCAGTATGCCGGTCCTGATCGGCGTGCTGATGCTCATGGGCATCGTCACCAAGAATGCCATCATGCTGGTCGATTTTGCCATCGAAGCAATTGCGAGTGGGACGGAACGCACCAAGGCAATCGTCGAGGCATGCCTGAAGCGCGCGCGTCCGATCGTGATGACCACGGTCGCGATGGTTGCCGGCATGTTTCCGAGCGCATTGGGGTTGGGCGCCGGTGGCGAGTTCCGCTCGCCTATGGCGATCGCTGTCATCGGCGGGCTCGTCGCCTCGACGTGCCTATCGCTTTTGTTCGTACCCGCCCTGTTCGCGCTTATGGACGACGCCGGACAGCTCGGCACGCGCATCTTCGGTCGCTTCGTCGCGCCGGCCGACGAGTCCACCTCTGCGAAAGTTTGATCGCGGGGCAGCTGAGCAGGTTGGCGGCGTCAGGGCCACTCACTGCAATTCGCGCACGACGCGAAAGCCATTCGCCGGATAACGGACATCATTGTCGTATCTAAAGCGGGACGAAGATGCCACCAACTTGGCGGGACTGTCATAGTCGCCGCCGCGCAGCACCCGCCAATTGCATTGTCCGGTGGTCCACGCCGAGCCGTCTTGAGGAGCTCCGCGATATGAGTCGTTCCAGCAATCCTCCACCCACTCGGCCGCATTGCCAGCAGTGTCAAAAACACCAAAGGGATTCGGCTTGAAAGATCCGACCGGCATTGGCTGCAGAGCGTTGCCACTGTTGCAGTCTTTGCAATTCGCCTGACCTTGGCCGACGTCGCGTCCCCACCAGTACGCCGTAGTGGTCCCGCCCCGCGCAACGTATTCCCATTCGGCTTCCGAGGGGAGCCTATAGGTCTTTCCTGTTTTGCTGGACAGCCAGCTCAAGAATTCTTTGACGTCGAGCCAGCTGACGTTATCCACCGGACGACTGCCCCTGCCGGAACCTCGGTCATCAGGCTTGAACTTGCAACCCTTATCCGTCACGCATCGATCCCATTCATCGAAAGTGACTTCGTAACGCCCGATCGCGAACGGCTTCGCGATCGTTACTTTGTGCGGGGGAGATTCATAGGTCGCTCCAGACCCCATGGTGAAGGTACCAGCTGGAATGACAACCATTTCGCCGCATTCCGCACAATCGCGGAACATATCACCAGGATTTTTCCCGACTTCAGTTTTAGTTGGCACCGGTTGCGAAGGTCGCGGCCCATCTGGCGGCCTCTGCGCCGTTGCCCCGGGATTGGGCGAAGGATCGGCGGGGCGTTTCGGTGCCTGTCCCTGGGCTGGCGTTTGTACGGGTGCAGGTGGCTGTGGCGAAGGCGCGCTCTGGGCAGAATGTGACGATGCGGGTGGCGGGGCGGGTGGTGGCGCGGGAACCGGTGCCGCCGCAACTTTGTCGGAACCTCCGAAACTGAATTCCTCGACCAGAGATGATGCGACCCAAGGAATCTGCTCACTATTGGAAGCTCGGGAAACGTCCATCCGTGTACGATTGAACATGTCTTCCGCGGTGATATTCGGCGTGCGCATTTCCTTGATCAAGGCGGTCATGAATGGGCTGGTATCGCCGGTGGTGTCGTTGATCAGCGCGCCGGGAGCCGCCGAATAAATCGCGAGCGTGTTTTGTGGCGCAGACAGCGCGGCTAGGCCGGCTGGCGACGATCTGAAACGCCTTTCGAACGGGTTCCGCCGCGCGGCATCAATGATCACGATCTTCACCCGCGCACCTTTGCGTTGCATCTCCGCTACGACGTCATCCAGATTGATGCCATCTCTTTTCGTATCATCTTCGGACCATATCTGGGCGTTGAGCGGAATCAGATAAGTCTGCCGTGCAACCTGAATTCCAAAGCCGCTGAAATAGAAGAGCGCCGCCGTTCCGTTGCCAATCTTGCCGGTGAAACTATCGATCGCGCGCTGCATGTCGTTCTTGTTGAGATTTTCCTTCAGGTCGACATCAAACCCGTCACGGCGGACCTCATCGGCGAGCGCACGCGCATCCTTGACGGTAGCGGGCAGCGGCGCGCCCGCATCCGAATAGTTGGCATTGCCGATTATCAATGCGACCTGATTGGCTCGCTGCTGAGACCACGACGAGGAGGTAAGCGCCGAAGTTATCAAGAATGCGCACAGCAACAAACAAAGGCGCAGGGACATTGGATCTCCTCGTCTCGAAGTCCAGCTGGCGAGCAAACTATATACCTCGAAGTCCGAAGGCAAAAAGCGACTGTCGCGGTGTTCACCCATTTGGCGTTGCCGTCCGTCCGAACCGATTCAGATCAGATATCGTAGATGGCCCAAACTCCTCATACAACGGCCATGACCCTCGCCGATCCCAGGGAGATCGCAGCGGCTGGTTGTGCGGACTTTTCAACCAAGTGGTGTTAGCCTAAGTTGACGGACCTCCAGGAGCCGTACACTCTCTTCACGAATCACGAAAGCCCCCGCAGCGAACTTGCAAATAGCCGAAGGAGAGTATTTGGCCATGACAGCTTCTAGCCGTCTGCTCGATTTGCGCTATCTCGCCTTTTCCCTCCTCGTCTCGACCGTGTGCAGCCTCGGCCCCGCGCGGGCCCAGGACGCACCGAAGACCGGGGGTCCGACGCCCTCTCCGCCGGGCGCGGCGGTCTATTTCGTTGATGTGAAAGATGGTCAAACAGTACCGCCCAACCTTGTCGTTCATTTCGGCCTGACCAACATTGGGGTTGCGCCCGCGGGCACCGATCACCCGAATTCGGGGCATCACCACCTCCTGATCGATACCGAGCTCCCGCCGCTCGACCAGCCTATTCCCAGTGATTTCAATCACCTCCATTTCGGCGCCGGCCAGACAGAAGCGCAGGTCACGTTGCAACCGGGGCCGCACACCCTGCAGCTGCTCTTGGGAGACAAAGATCATATCCCGCACACACCACCGGTTATGTCCCCGCGCATCCATGTCACGGTTGCCGGCACCCCTGCCCCGGTTGCCAGTTATGACCGGACCCCATCTCCCAAAGGGGCGCGCGTCTATTTCGTAGGATTGAGTGATGGTTCCTATGTCACACCCAATCCCGTCATCCACTTTGGCCTTGTCAACATGGGCGTCGCGCCCGCGGGCGTATCCAAGCCCAACACGGGGCATCATCACTTGCTGATCGACACCGCGTTGCCGCCGCTCGATCAGCCCATCCCAAACGACTTCAATCATCTCCATTTCGGCGCAGGACAAACTGAAGCGCAAATAACGCTCCCGCTTGGGCAACATAAACTTCAACTTCTACTCGGGGACGAGAACCACGTACCCCACGACCCGCCGATAATGTCACAGCCGATTCGGGTCTTCGTCACCGCGACAGGTATACGACCCGTTTCGCAGCAAATTCCACAGAGGCGACGCCGCCACTGAGGACCGACACGGCCGCGCTCCTAGTCCGCATTGGGCTGGTGCGGGAAGGCGAGATCGTGTGACGACGACCCGAGCGAGGGCGATATCCGACCTGCTGCTGTAAGGAGACATCACATCGGACATTGTTGATCGGCAGCTCCGTGCCAGAGTGGGCCCCTA
Source organism: Xanthobacteraceae bacterium (assembly GCA_019241285.1). Classification (GTDB taxonomy): domain Bacteria; phylum Pseudomonadota; class Alphaproteobacteria; order Rhizobiales; family Xanthobacteraceae; genus JAFAXD01. The sequence continues at coordinate 19,822 of JAFAXD010000395.1, forward strand.
AGTTCTGGAACCCAAGACTGCTGCCTCCGAGCCGTCGCGATGTGGCTGCCGCTGCGTTTTTCAATTCCTATCGATCAACTGATCGTAGTCGGCAAAAATTATGTGTTAGGGAGGAGCAGAAACACGAAGGCCGTGGGTGAGGTAGCGCACGCCGGCATCATAAAAATAGCGACTTGCTGTTCGCACGTAGTCCGAATTATTTTTCCAAGAGCCGGAACGTACGACGCGAGAGCCGCAAAACTTATCAACCCAAGCTGACCCGTCAGTCGGCGCGTCCTGGTAATCGCCGTGCCAGCAATCCTCCACCCATTGGCCGACGTTGCCTCCCATATCGTAAAGTCCAAATGGGTTCGGTTTCGAACTGCCGACCGCTGCCGGTTGCGTCGAGTCGTAGCTTGACCCACACCCCTGACAATAAACCGTATCCGATTGGAACTGATCGCCCCACCAAAATCGGGTCTGCGTTCCTCCACGTGCGGCATATTCCCATTCCGCCTCGGTCGGGAGTCGGAAATTTTTGTTTGAAATCTTGCTGAGCCATCCAACAAACTGCTTCGCGTCGTCCCAGCTTATGTTCGTGACTGGCGCGTCATCGTTCCCGGCCGGCACGTAGTTACACGCCTTCTCAGCGACACACTGCCGCCATTCTCGATTGGTGATTGGAAATTTGCTGATTGCGAATGCCTTGATCGTCACGCGGTGTACAGGCCTTTCCCACGGATGATCATTGCTGCCCATTAAAAATTCACCGCCCTGCAGTGCGACCATTTCGGGCAATGCCACTGGGCTCGCCGTGTCGGCGGTTGGAGAGGCTGCACTGGAGCCAGCGGCCAGATCGGATGACGACGTCGGCGGCTTGGTTGCCGGGGGAGCAGACACAGCTGGCGCCGGTGGCTTCGTCGCCGGAGCGGCAGGCATGGCAGGAGCGGGTGGCAACACAGGCGGCGTCTCGACGCGAGCCGACGCCGGCGCTTGTGACCTCGTTGCATCCTCGGTCCGCGTATAGATCGGGTGCGTCGAGGATGATTGTTGTGTTGACCAGACATAAAATCCGATCACTCCCCCCAATACAGCAAGCCCCACAACGCTAAGCGCCAAGATTATCATACGTCGGCCCCGGTGCGCCGTCATCAACGCCGCCGGGTCGGGTAGTACCCGATATACGGTGATTGGGTCAGTAATGTTCTTTACTTGCTTGTTACCTAAAGCTTGATATGCGCAGACAAGCTTGTTTTTGATCTGCTCATAAATGCCCCCAGAGATAAAAACATCGCCCGGATTCGCGATTCCCTCCAAGCGCGCCGCGATGTTGACCCCATCACCATAAATGTCATCAGGTTCGACAATGACGTCGCCGAGGTTGACGCCGATCCGATAGAGAATACGTTGATCGTGCGGCTTTGCGGCATTACGGGCAAGCATGCTCTGTTGAATCACGATCGCGCAACGAACCGCTTCAACCGGGCTGTCAAACATCGCCAAAAAACCATCGCCCGTGTACTTGACGAGTCTCCCATGATGTTCGGCGATGGCCGGCTCGATGATTTCGCGCTGATGCCGCCTCACGCGTGCGTGGGTACCTTCCTCGTCCATTCCCATTAGGCGGCTGTAGCCGGCGATGTCACCCGCGACAATTGCAGCCAAACGACGAGGCGCCTCCGGTCGAGGCGGCTCGTTTCTTCCGCCCCGGAAGGGATAGATTTGACCGCTGGTGGGCTCCTTGCCTTCCACAATGGTACCACTAACACAGATTGCTGTTATGAATAATACCTTAATATACCCTTTGCGTCCTGCTGCACTATGATCGGCATCACTTAAAGGCTCAGCTGGCGGCGTTGGTTATCTTTTCCGCTCTCGCCTCCTGCCTCATGGCGATACTGCAAAACCAGATGACTGCATCTGGAACGTAAGAGGAACTCCCGCACTATTGCAGGTCATGAAACCATGAGTGCTGTTAGCCGATAACTCACCGCGATAGGTGCACCAAGTTCCTTCATAAAGCAGCTGTGTTTGAATCTGAGAAGACTGGCCCGACCGGAATATCCGGACTTTGATTTCGCTGGATCTCTCCTGCGGGCCATCATGGCTGCACTGACCCACGTGCTTCAAAATCACCGGCCCCGAAAATTCGCTACTCCTCCCCGACGCTCTTTGTGTGACCTCGCCGTTCAACTCCCATTCCGCGAGATAGCCTGCCGTCCCAGTGATCCGTAACGACTGAGCCTGAGCTGTGCCGCCCGCTGAGATAAAAGCAAGGAGCAAAATCAGGGCCGCCTTTCCGTGCATGGTGCGCTCGCATTCATGCGATCTCTCGGTGAGAACACCCACGCAGGTAGAATAAACCATTGTTAGATTCCAAAGAATCGAAATTTTGAACCCTCAGGAGTTTCCGCGCCTGGCTTTGCAAATGGCGCGATGATCGCGCGCATTTACGTCATCCAATCGACAGGGCGGAGCTTCGGTATATGCGTACGGTCAAAACCGGCGACTCAATATCCGCTTAGAGTCAATCGCGTCGCCGCATGCGCCCAAGGTGAATGAAGAATCGCGGAGCATTCGCCATGGTGCAGCAATCGCTCCGATCCCAGCCTTTTGGCCGTCCCCGCATTAACACGGAACATAGCAGAAGCGGTCGACGTTTCGCCCCTAGCGTCCGAGATGCTTCTGACCAGTAACCAAGAGATCCCGATGAATACCAAACGGCTGGTGTCTTCGGCACTGACGGTAGTTGCTGGCCTCGGCTGTCTGATTTTTGTGGTGCGCCCGACTGTTGTTTCCGGTGCATCAATGATGCCGACCCTTCACGACAAGGATGTCTTGATCGCTTCACCGCTTGCAAAGCAGTTGTTTCAGCCGGCACGTGGCGACCTTGTTATTATTTGCCTCTCGGCAAGTCTCTTGTGTGGGTTTAGTTTTTCAGACGACACTCAGTATGTGAAAAGAATTGTTGCAGTGCCTGGCGACACGGTGCGCTACGGCGGGTGCGATATTTTTGTGAGCACGGCGGCTGGTGAAAACGTCAGAGATACGCAGCCGACAATCGCGTGTCGCGAGGGGGGCGACTTGAAAGAAGTCGTACTTCCGGCTGGGATGTTTTTTGTCGCAGGCGATAACCGCCGCAATAGCCGTGATTCGAGAGTTTTTGGCCCAGTCAGCAAATCGCAGATCCATGCCACCGTGCTGGCACAAATGCGATTAACGTGGACTCCATAGAGCGCGACGGTTCGTCACTCAACGCCCAGTCTCTCAGCAACTTCGTTAGGCGGTATGGCACGCCGCACCACGGACGTAACAACGCCAGCCCGCATTGCCAGGGGCTTGTTGGCAATGAATCTGCTTGCTCCCTGGATACATCTGGGCGGCAGCGCGAGCTCCATGTGACTTTGCCTGGATCGCTCGCCAAGCCCGTACGGCACTTGCTTCCGCTTGAATTCGATCGTGAAGAAGTTCGCTTCCGCCGTAGTGAAAATGCCCCCCAATGCATACCCGCGCCGCTGATGAGCTATTGGAGCCGACAGCCAGCAATAGGATCGTCACAAAGAGAACGATGACTGATCGAAGCATGAGCGGCTCCTTTTTCCCTCAACAGGCTCTAACGCTGAACCCGTCAATGTGCAAACAAGCTACCGCCATACCGTCCAACAACACCAAGGGCTGTTAGTTTACGGCCGGTGGCCACCTGTGGCAGACTAGACCTCACGCATAGGGAGGCTGACCCGGAGGCTGACCATGTCGAATTCAAAGTTGGCAGTTCGGCTTTTTGCCACGCTGACGCTTCTCACCATCGCCGTTGCTCTTTGTCCCAACGACTCTGCGGCTGCGGCTCGGTACTGCGTCCAGTTAAGAGGAGCAACAGCCGGCGGACAGCCTGACTGCTCATTCTCCACGCTGAATGCATGTCGCGCGCGCGTCAGGCATTTGGGCGGCGGACACTGCTTCCGAGCTGGGTAGCGTTTAGAAGTTCGACACCAAATTGTAGTGTGCAGATGCGGTGTGGTCAGCGCGGTGCCGGCCACCATCGGCAACGTTGCTGACTAGTCTTTCGATACTGCTCGATAATGTCAGGTGAGGCTAAGCGAATTCCGAACCATAACGGTCGGCATCCCCGATCGTGGACACATTGATGATCGCCGGTGCGCAGCGGCAGCTTGTCCGGCCGGCAGGCTTCACGCTGAACAGAGTTCAGTGCACCGGTGCTACAATCCCAGGTATCCGCTCGGGCAGAGACTCCCGCTCTTCCTCGCCGGTGTTGACCACCCGGGCAAACAATCGCCAGGTCAGCCTGCCGACATCGTCCAACAACGTGAACACCGCCGGCACGAAGATCAGTGACAGCGCGGTTGAGACCACGAGACCACCGATCACCGCGATCGCCATGGGCGAGCGGAATTGGCCGCCGTCGCCGAAGGCGAGCGCCGAAGGGAACATGCCGGCCACCATGGCGATGGTCGTCATCACGATCGGACGCGCGCGCTTGCGGCCGGCCTCGACCAGGGCTTCGACGCGGGTCTTGCCATGGCGGATTTCCTCAAGCGCCATGTCTACCAGCATGATGGCATTCTTCGTGACGATGCCCATCAGCATAAGAATGCCGATCACGACCGGCATGCTGATCGGTCGGCCCGTGAGCAGCAGCGCGATGATGGCGCCGCCGATGGACAGCGGCAGCGAGAACAGGATCGTCACCGGCTGGCCAAAACTGCCAAACAGCAGGATCAGCACCCCATAGACCATCATCAGCCCGGCCCCCATGGCCGCGGCAAACGAGCTGAACACCTCGCCCATAATCTCGACGTCGCCGAACTCGCGCAGCTCAACGCCGGGCGGCAGGTTCTTGGCCGCGGGCAACGCGTAGATCGCTTTCAGCGCCTCGCCGAGCGCTCCATCGCCGGTCAGATCGGCTTCGATCGTCACCCGGCGGGTGCGGTCATAACGATTGATCGCCGTCGGCCCGCGCCGCATCTCAAAATCGGCGACGGTTTCGAGCGGCACGGCGCCGCCCGCCGCGGTCGCAACGCGCAGCGATTTGAGCAAGTTCACATGCGCACGCGATTCCTCGGGAAGCTCGACGCGGATCGGGATCAGTCGGTCGCCGGCGTTGAACTTGGCGAGATTGGCATCGATGTCACCCAAGGTCGCGACGCGAATCGTATCCGACAGTGCTTCGGTCGAGACCCCGAGATCGGCCGCGAGCTGGGCACGCGGCGCGATCTGCAGCTCCGGTCGCTCCAGCTCCGCGGTCGAGATCGGATTCTTGATCATCGGCAGCCGCGCCATCTCGCTCGCGAGCTGGTTTGCGGTGTCGTTGATCGCGGCCATGTCGGTTCCCGCGACGATGAGCTGCAAGTCGCGCTGGCCGTTGTCGCGCAGGAACCAGAAGCGAATATCAGGCACGTCGGCGATCGTCTTGGCGATCGCGATCTCGACCTCCTTCTGCGTGGTTTCGCGCTGGCTCTTATGCACCAGATTGATCACTAGTGTTGCTTTGCGCACCTCGGCCGCGCCGCCGAGGATCTGTCCGCCAATCGCGAGCACAGACTTGATTTCCGGCATCGGCTTGAGCTGCTCGGTGATGCGGCGCGTGACTGCGTCGGTGTCGGCAAGCAATGAGCCCGGCGGCAACTCCACGGCCAGCAGTGTGCGCGCCACGTCTTCGGGCGGTATGAAGCCGGACGGCAACAGTTTGGTCGACGCGATTGAGGCAACAAACAGAATGAGCCCCGCCGCTAACGTGATCCAGCGATGCCGCAACGACCACCGCACCACGCGGGTATAGCCCCGTAGCACCGGGCCTTCGCGTTCCACCGGTGCTGGGTGTGAGCGCATGAAGTAAGCCGCGACCACCGGCGTGATAAACCGGGCGACCAACAGCGAGAACAACACCGACACAGCGATGGTCAGGCCAAACTGGCGAAAATACTGACCGGCGATGCCGCCCATGAAGCTCACCGGTGCAAACACGGCGACGATCGTCATCGAGATCGCGATCACAGCGAGACCGATCTCGTCTGCTGCCTCGAGGGCTGCCCGATAGGCGGATTTGCCCATGTGGATGTGGCGCACGATGTTCTCGACCTCGACGATCGCATCGTCGACCAGGATTCCTGTCACCAAGGTGATTGCGAGCAGCGAGACCATGTTGAGCGAGAAGCCGAGCGCGCTCATCGCCCAGAACGTCGGAATTGCTGAGAGCGGCAGCGCGATGGCCGCCACCATGGTGGCGCGGATGTCGCGCAGGAACAGAAACACCACCAGAACCGCGAGGATCGCGCCCTCGATCAGGGTCTCCATGGCCGAATGAAAATTGCCGATTGTGTTGTCGACCTGGGTGTCGACCTTGGTGAGGGAAACCTCCGGATGGCTCGCGCGAATTTTGGCAAGCCGCTGATCGACCAGGTCCGACACCGTGGCATCGCTCGCCCCCTTGGCGCGGCTTACCGCGAAGGCGACGACCGGCTTACCGTCAAGACGCGCAAAGGCGCGTGGCTCGGCAGAGTCGTCGGTGACTTCGGCGAGATCATCAAGCCGCACCTTACGGCCGCCCGGCAGCGCGATGGGCAACGCCCGCAAAGCTTCAACCGAGCGCGTGCCGGCGAGGGTGCGGATGGCCTGTTCCTGACCGCCGATGCCGCCGCGCCCGCCAGCAAGGTCAACATTGGTGGCGCGGACCTGAGCGTTGACATTGGCCGCGGTAACACCGAGGGCGAGCAACTTCTTAGGGTCGAGGGAAATGCGGATCTCACGATCAACGCCTCCCTGGCGCGTCACACCGCCGACGCCTTTGATGCTCAGGAGTTCGCGAGCGACCACGTCATCGATGAACCAGGAGAGCTCCGCCACCGACATGCTCGGGGCCGACGCCGAGTAGGTGATAATCGGCAAGCCCTCGATATCGATGCGCGAGATGATCGGCTCGTTGATGGTGCGCGGCAGATCGGTGCGGATCTTGGAGATCTGATCCTTCACGTCGTTGAGCGCGCGATCCACGTTGGTGCCGATATAGAACTGAATCGTCGTCACCGATGAGCCGTCCGACACGGCGGACATGATGTGCCAGATGCCGTTCACGCCGGCCACGGCATCCTCGATTTTGCGCGTGACCTGGGTCTCGAGCTCACCCGGCGCCGCACCCGATTGGGTAATCGACACCTGGACGATCGGGATATCGATATTCGGGATGCGGGTGATCGGCAGCGCCTTGAAACTGAACAGGCCGAGAATCACCAACACCAGAGAGGTCACGATCGCCGGCATCGGCGACCGGATCGACCACGCGGATATATTGACTCTCACCGCGCGGCCTCCCGATGCTCGTCGAGCGCCTCCGTCGGCCGCACCTCGTCGCCGGTGCGTAGGAAGGCCGCTGCGCGTGAGACGACATGTTGTCCGAGTGCAAGCCCTTCGCGCAGCTCGATGGCCTTGCCGTTGGTCAGACCGACGGTGACCGGGCTCATCTCGACGCGGCCGTCACTAACAATCGCGACGGTACTGCCGTTGGCGCTCTGTATGACCGCTGCCGCCGGCACGCTCAGCGCAACACGGTGTGCGACCTCAACGGTGCCGCTGGCGAAAGCGCCGATATGCGCGCGGGACTCGGGCTCGAGGGCGATACGCACCTTGCCGAGGCGGGTTGTTTTATCGACCTCGCTGGCGATGAGGCGCACGTAGCCGCTGGTCTTGCAATCGCCGGCCAGTTCGATTGTGGCCGGCATTCCGACCGCGAGCTTGGCGAGCGAATCCTCCGGCACCTCGGCTTCGAGATCGATCGCCCCGTCGGCGATGATCCGGAACAGCGGATCGGCCGAACCCATCGCCAGCGCCCCCAGCCGCGCCGTGCGCCGGCTCACGATGCCCGCGACCGGCGCGCGCACCTCGGTGCGGCCGATGCGCACCATCAGCTCACGCCGCTCGGCCTCGCGGCTGCGCTTGTCCGCTTCCGCAACGGCGAGCGCGCTGCGCGATGCCGCAACCTGCGCCTCGGATGAGCGCGCCGTCGCGATCCGCTGATCGAGTGTTTGCTGCGTGATCACGCCGATGGCGAGACCCTTGGCGCGCGCCAGATCGGCAGCGGCCTGCTCCCGCATCGCCTCGGACTGGTCAATCTGATTGCGCGCCTGCGCGATCGCCGCGTCGGCACGCACCAGCGCCGCGTCGTTCTGAGCGAGCAGTGCATCGAGCTGGCTGCGGTCGAGCCGCGCCAGGACCTGATCCTTTTCGACCCGGTCGCCGTCTTCGGCCAGTAATTCAACCACGCGGAGCCCGTCGATCTGCGCGCCCACCAGGGCTTCGTCGCGCGCCACCAGCGAACCCGACACAAACAGGCGATCGACGAAGGTGCGCTCGCGCGCCGGCGATACAGTCACCGCAGGCGGCAATGGCTTTGCGTATTTCACCGGCTCGCTTACGGGCGCCGCCGTCCGCTGCTTGAGCATCATGGCTCCGCCGGCGGCGGCGGCAACCAGCACGCCTGCCGTGACGGCAAGGTAACGTTTCATGTCAGACCCCCACTACCCCAAGTCGTCCACTACACCCCCGGCCGGATTCGCCCCTCGATCGCCGCCTTGATGACGGCAAGTGCCATGGCGAGTTCGGCATCCCCATTGAAATCAGCTTCGTGCGCGCGGCGTTTGAACAGCCCGATGACGATGGTCATCATGGTGCGCACGACGAAATCCGTATCCACATCGGCCGGGGCGAGTCCCGACCGTTTGGCAGCTTCGATCACCTGTGCCAGGCCGCCTCGGACGTGGCCGTCTATGCCGCTGCACAGATTCGCGATTTCCGGTTTGCGGGTCGCTTCGGCCCAGATCTCCACGATCATCTGAAAACGCTCGCGCGGCTCCTCGACCAGGTGCTGGCGCAGCAGCATCTCGATCCCGGCCAGCGGGTTGCCGCACGCAACGAGCGTCTGCACGTTGGAGGCCAGTTCTTCCTGGTCGCAGGCGCATAGCCCCGCGACGATCGCCTCCTTGGAGGGGAAGTAGCGATACAGGTTGCCGGGACTCATGCCCGCTTCGGCTGCCACGTCCTGCATGGATGACGCGTGAAAGCCCGCGCGCAAGAATGCGCGCTCCGCGGCCGCCAGGATGTGCGCGCGGCGATCGCCGTCGCGTGCTGGCGCTTCAACTGCTGGAATTTCGGCCGTCCCCAACGGCTTACCCATTTGCCCCACCCATCGACGGACGATGAGAATGAACGTTCATTCTCATAGGATTGTGGCCTGTTTAGGGACGAGGCGCGCCCTTGCGGCAATGCACGGCCAAGTGGACAACGTACCGAATGGAGTTGCCTTAGTCGTTCTGGTTCGTGCTAGCCTTCCTGTTGGCATGCTCAAGCGCGAAACACTGCCGATCAACGATATCTACGTTCCGACCAAGCGCCGCGCGACGCTCAAGCCGGAGCACGTGCTGGAAATTGCCGAAAGCATGCTCGACAAAGGCCAAGAGACACCCATCCTGGTCCGCCTGGACGGTGCCCGTTATGTGCTGGTCGAAGGATTGCACCGGCTCGAAGCCGCCAAGGCGCTCGGCGAGACGACGATCGTCGGATATCTGGTGCAGGCCGCCAAGCATTAAGTATTCAGGCGCGGCGCAATACATCGTCGGCCGCCGGTGTATCAGCAACGTGCCGCCGCTGTGCGGCCGTCCAGTTGTTGTCAACGATCCAGGAACGAAACCATGTCAGAACGATATCGCGGAGTCGGCGCGCTTGCAGGTGGTGCGGCGGGATTTGCCATAGCGGTTGGGCTTGCGCAGAACGCCCATGCCGACCTGCTCACTCACAAAGATCTGACCCTCGCCGTCGCCAAGACGATCGTTGAAACCGCGATCGCCGATTGTAAGGCGAAGGGATACGCGGTCTCCGCTGTCGTCGTCGGCCGCGACGGTGAGACGCTGGTCGCCATGCGCGGCGATAACGCGAGTCCGCACACCCTGGAGAACGCGCGGCGTAAGGCCTACACGGCGCGCAGTTTCCGCCAGTCGACTGCGGCTTATGCCAAGAAATTCGCCGACAATGACCCGACCGTGCGCCAGCAGGTGACGTTGCCAAACGTCATCGCCATTCCGGGCGGGCTGCCGATCAAAGTCGGTGATGATATTGTGGGTGGAGTTGGGTTGTCAGGATCGCCCGGCGTCGACGAACCTTGCGTGCAAGCGGGCCTCGACAAGGTCGCGGACGAACTCAAATAATCGGATCAACAACAAACAAACACCATCGGAGGCCGGGGCGAAGCTTCCTCCACCCCGGATGCCCCTTTCGCCACGCTCCCCTTTATCAGGGGAGCGGTGGTTTGGGTGGCACGACCTATGCGCTACAATTCGTCAGCACACGTGGATGATCGTACCGATCTGGTCAGGCGACAACCTCGACCCTTTTCTGTTCCTGAGCTTCCTCTTCAGTGCGCGGCTCTGCCGGCAACTGCAGGACGGTCGCCCGTTGGCCAGGGACGAGACGTGTTAACAACACGATGCGCCCATCCGGAAATTCCAGCGCATCATGATGCATGTGCTGCTGGTCCTTGTTGACCTGGCGGAAGCGCGCAACGCGTGAGCCGTGCGTCGTCACTTCGTCGGTTGGGAAGTTGTCAGTCCGCACATCCTCATCGAACGCGATTTCCGTTCCGGGGAGCACGCAAACTGCCAC
>JAFAXD010000273.1 GCA_019241285.1 Xanthobacteraceae bacterium
CATCGGTGATCACCAACCAATCGTCTGGCAGCGTCAGTCCGTGTGCCTTGATGCGGCCGACCGCGCTCGCAAACCGATCGTTGATTGGCGGCGTGTTCGCGATCGGGCCGGTCAACACGGCGATCGCGCGGTGTCCCATCTCATGTAGGTAATCAATCGCAATCTCGAGCGCGCCGGCGTTGTCGAGCGCAATGCTGGGGCCGAGCGGCAGGTCGACTGCGACGTCTTGCGAGACGTAGGGAAGCTTGGTGCGGGCGAGTAGCGCGGCGAGCTCCGGCACGTGCACCGATCCGGTGAGGATCACGCCGTCGACTCCGCGCTCGATCAGGGTGCGGACTTGCTGGAACTCGCGCTCCGGGTCGCGCTCGCAGCAGTGGATCAGCACCGCGTAGCCGGCGCGGTCGAGCGCGCGCTCGATCGCCTCGATGGTCGGGGCGAAGACCGGGTTGGAAATCGTCGGGACGACGAGCCCGATCGCCTTCGACCGGCGCGAGATCAGCGAGCGCGCGAGTTGGTTGGGGATGTAGTCGAGCGTCTGTAGGGCGCGCTGCACCAGCTCCTGCTTTTCCGACACGACGAGGTCAGGATTGTTGAGCACCCGCGATACCGTCGTGACCGACACGCCGGCCGCGCGCGCGACGTCCTTGACCGTCGCCTTGCCTCGCCTTGTACTCATGCGCTCAGGCGGCGGCATTCCGATATTTCTGCACGTCGCGGAAGCGGCCGAGCAGATAGTCGCCGGATTTGATCGGCGGATATTTGGCCGGGTTGTTGGCGGACTGGCACGTCGGCAGGCAGGTGACCATGCTGTGATAATCGAGGTTGAAAAAGGTCGGGATCGAATAGCGCTCCTTGCCGGTGCGATTGACGACGCGATGCAGGTTGGAGCGATAGATGTCGTTGGTCCAACGTTGGAAGAGATCTCCGATATTGATGACGAGCGTACCGGGGATGTATGGGGCGCCGATCCATTCCCCGTCGCGCTTCTGCAATTCGAGGCCGCCGATTGGATCCTGTGACAGCAGGGTGATCATCCCATAGTCGGAGTGGGGTGCTACGCCGAACGCCTTGTCATCGGTCACCGGCGCCTGCGGCGGATAGTGGAACAGTCGCATCTGCACCATCGGCTTGTTGCAGAACTGCAGGAAATAGTCGGGCGGCATGTCGAGACTGACGGCGAACACACGCAGCAGCCGTTTGCCGAGCGCCAGCGCCTCCTCGAAGTAGGACCACGCCGCCTCCTTGAGCCACGGGCATTCCGGCGGCCAGCGGTTGGGACCGTGCAGCGGCAGCCCGGCGATCACATCGGGGTCGGTGAGCGGCAGCTCGGTCGCGATCTCGTAGCTCTCCTTGAGATCGGGCGCGTAACCCGGATGCTGATTGATGCCTTGAGGCATGAACCCGCGGCGGAAGCGCTCGTCCATCCGGTGTGTCAGGCGCTGGGCTTCGGGTAGATCGAAATAGCGCCGTGTGGCGTCGAATACACCGTCGAATATCGCGGTCGGGATGCCGTGGTTGGCGACGTAGAAGAAGCCGATGGTCTCGCACGCATGCCGCAGCTCTTTTGCAATCGGCTTGAGGTCGCCGCCGGTATTGAGGGGGCCGAGGTCGAGGACCGGAACCTCATCGGGCCGTGCCGCGCGAATTGTCTGATGCATGGTCTCGTCCTTGTGATTGCCGCTGTTTGATTCACGCGCCGGTGACGTGTTCGCCGGACATATCCATCCAGAAGACGATGCGCCGCTGCGCCATGCTGATCACGACATGCAGGCCGACGCCGATTAGCGACAAGATGATGAGGATGGCAAACGTCCCGGCCATGTCGAAGTTGAAGTTCTTCTGCAGGATCAGATAGCCGAGCCCCGCCTTGGCGCCGACGAACTCGCCCACGATCGCGCCGATCACGGAGAGCACGATCGCGACGTCCAGGCCGACAAAAATATACGGCAGCGCCTGCATCAGGCGGACCATGCGAAACACCTGCCAGCGCGAGGCGGTGTAGGACACCATCATGTCGACCTGGTCCTGTGGCGTTGCCCGCAGCCCCATGATGGTGTTGGCGAGCAGCGGGAAGAACGCGATCGTCGCCGTGATCACCACCTTGGAGGCAGCGCCGTAGCCGAACCAGATGACGATGATCGGCGCGATAGCGACCTTAGGGACAGTCTGAAACGCAACCACGTAGGGATAGAAGATCCGCTCCATCAGCGGCGACAGCGCAATGATGAAGCCCAAGACGAGCCCGCCGGCCGAGCCAACCACAAAGCCGACGAGGATCTCATAGAGGGTCACCGAGAGGTGCCAGCCCAGTTCGCCGTCCGCGAGACTCTGCCAGAACGCGACGGCGATCGCCGACGGCGGTGGCAGAACGATTTTCGGGATGCCGAACGCCCACACCGCCGCTTCCCAGCCGGCAACGAAGATGCAGAACGTCGTTGCCGACAGCAGCAGATTGCCGGTCCAGGCGGGAAGTGACCGCGGCGCTTGCTCGCTCATGTGTCCAAGCTCCCGGTCGCACCGAAATGCCGGCGGATCGCCGCGACAAAGCGGCCGAACTCCGGCGTGTTCTGCATCGCGAGCGTGCGCGGACGGGGCAAGTCGATGTCGAGCACGTCGACGATGCGGCCGGGGCGCGGCGTCATCACCACCACGCGGTCGGCGAGGTACACCGCTTCTGGGATGCTGTGCGTCACCAGCAAAATGGTCTTGCGGCTCTCGCGCCACAGCCGCTGCAGCTCCTCGTTCATGCTCTCGCGCGTCATCGCGTCGAGCGCCCCGAAGGGCTCGTCCATCAACAAAAATGAAGGGTCGTGCACGAGCGCGCGGCAGATGCCGACGCGCTGCTGCATGCCGCCTGAGAGCTCGCTCGGATATTTGTGCTCGAAGCCCGCAAGCCCGACCATGGCGATCAGCGCCCGCGCGCGTGCTTCAAATACGGCGCGGTCGCGCCGCTGCACCTGGATCGGAACCATCACGTTCTGCAGCACGGTGCGCCAGGGCAGCAGCACCGGAGCCTGAAAGACGACGCCGAGCTCGCGGCTCGGCCCGCTCAGGCTGCGCCCGGCCATGGTGACCTCGCCGGAGGTCCGGCTCAAAATGCCGGCAAGGATTTTCAGCAGCGTGGTCTTGCCGCATCCGCTCGGTCCAACAATGCTGATGAACTCGGCGTCACGAATGTCGAGGTCGATGTCCTTGAGCGCGTGGATGTCGTTGCCGTCGCGGGTTTTGTAGATCTTTTGCAGGCCCGCAATCCGCACCAGGCATTGTGCGGCCGTATGGGCTGCCGCCGGCGCCGAGTGCCGCGGGGCAAGGCTAGCAGCTGGCATCGCGCTCGCCATCAATCACACCTTGCAGGCCTTGGCGCTGTCCTCGACGGCCTTGACGTCAAAGTCATTCACCTTGGCATAGAAGTCTGGAATGCCGACGATCAGGTCCTTGGCCGGCATGGTCTTGTCGATTTGCTTGGCGGCGGCCAGGAACTCGATCAGGCGCGTGAACGCTGCCGGATCCGCGTTGCCCCAGAGCTTGCCGCCATTGAGCTTGAAAGCTTCCTGCATCGAATCGAGCTGCGCGCGTTGATTGTTGAGATCCCATTTGATCAAGGTCGCCTCGTCGGCGCCGCTCGGCTTGGTCGAGGGATATTTGGCCCAATGCAGCTTGAGGGCGCAGTCCGGGTTGGCGAGGGCGAATACGGTCGCCTTGGCGACGCCGCGCGCAATTGCGATCACCATCGCGGGATTCTTGTTGATCGTTGCCTGCATGGTCGACAACGAATAGTCGGGATAGCTGCGCCAATCGTCGCCGACGAGCTTGCGCAACTTGAGCCCGGCATTCTCGAAGGTCGAGACCGCGGCGGCCCAATACAGCAATCCCTGCACCTTGCCGGAGCGCAGCGCTTCGACCGGCGGGGCGCCGAGACCCAGCGGGACGAATTCCACGTCTTTCGCTGGATCAATACCGTTGGCCCGCAGATAGGTGTTGAGATAGGCAATGCCGCCCGTGGCGAGGCTGAATACGCCGATGGTCTTGCCCTTGATGTCTTTGATCGATTTGATTGGGCCGTCGGCATCGACGGCGAGCGACCAGTCGATGACGCCGTTCGATAGAACGATCCGCACCGGCAGGTCGTTCTTGGTGTTCGCTTGGATGACCGCGCTGGCGTTGACCTCGGCGAACCCCGCGTTGCCGGCAACCATCTGCTGGATCGCCTGCAGCGACGCGCCGACCGGCTGCACGTCGACGTCGTAGCCCTCAGCCTTCCAGTATCCGAGTGTCACTGGCAGGGTCACCATCGGATAACCGACATTGAGCACCGTGGTGCCAACCGCGAGGCTGACCTTTTCTTCGGCTCGCGCGGGGGAGGTGACCTGGGCTGCTGCTGCGACCGCCAGCGCGACGATGAAGCAGAAGGTTGATCGCCAGTGCTGCATGATCCCTCCTCTTTGCCGTAGATCCTAGCGCGGCATAAGCTTTGCTGAAAACGTTTTCAGCAAAGCCCGTGCCAGCCGGACAACGGCCGATCGAAAGGGATGTAACCGGTTGAAAGGACTTCGTTTCACGCCCCGAGCAAGAGGCTTCGATCCGGGGCGTCTGGCCAACACCTGATGTGAATATCTCCGCCAGCCCAAGTTTTAGGCAAGCCCGTACCAGCAGGATGCAACAATGACCGAAATCGCTGTTTCCCCGTTCATCGCAAATCTGCCGAAGGCGGAACTGCACATGCACCTCGAGGGATCGCTCGAGCCGGAAACGCTGATCGCGCTGGCGCAGAGGAACGGCGTCGCGCTCCCGTACGCGGATGCGGACGCGTTACGGCGGGCCTACGCCTTCGACAATCTGCAATCGTTCCTCGATCTCTATTATCTGGGCCTCACCGTGCTGCAGACCGGCGCCGATTTCTATCAGATGACGGCGGCGTATCTGAGCCGCGCGGCGCGCGAGAACGTTCGTCACGCTGAGGTGTTCATCGCTCCGCAGGCTCATCTGCGGCGGGGGATTGCGATCGAGCCGGTCATCGAAAACATCCTGGCCGCGTTCGGTGACGCGCGCGCGCGCCACGGCATTACCGGCGGCGTGATCCCCGTCATCCAGCGTCAGTTTGATGAAGAGGATGCGCTCGCCATGATCGCGGCGCTCAAGCCATGGCGCGACCGCCTGCTGGGCCTTGGCATGGGCGGCCCGGAGCTCGGCAATCCGCCCTCCAAATTCCGCAAGGTATTCGCTCTTGCGCGCGGCGATTATGGCTGGGGCACCGTGGCGCACGCCGGCGAGGAGGGCGGCGCCGATTACGTGCGCGACGCCCTCGATAGTCTTAAAGTCGACCGTATCGACCACGGGGTGCGTTGCGAAGCGGATCCAGACCTGATGGACCGGCTGGCCGACAGCGGCACGCCGCTGACAGTTTGTCCATGTTCCAACATTATGTTGCGGGTCTTTCCCGACATGAAGGCCCACAACATCCGTCGCCTGCATGAGGCCGGGCTATGCATAACCGTCAATTCGGATGATCC
>JAFAXD010000669.1 GCA_019241285.1 Xanthobacteraceae bacterium
CAGGTCATGCCCGCGAGGGGAAGTATATCATCGGCAGCCAATGCCGGCGAAACCAGCAACGGGCACGCGGCCAGAGCGGCACAAACGACGCGCATTGGAACTCCTTCGTTGGTTGGGGGAGTCACACTAACCTAAATCGCAACGCCCCGCGCTTTGGTAGCCGCGGCAGCGAGTTCGCTCCAGGCCGCTAGCGTACGGCATTTATTTGCTGCCTCACCGGCAGGCAGCTGCTGGTCCCAATCCCGTGCAATGAACCGGCACCCGGTCACGCCGTCGGACTGCGGCGAGGCCAGCCAGACAATCGGCACTGCCATCACATCGGCCTGCAAGATGCGTGGCGGCCGCGGCGCACCGGGCGGGAAAAACCCCGGTGTCTCGACCGGCCCGCCGGGCACAAGCACGTTCACGGTAACACCGGTGCCGGCGAGATCCTTGGACCAGCTCACGGTTGAGGCTTCGAGTGCTGACTTGGAGGCACCGTAGGCGGAAAGCCCTTCCGCCAGCATGGTGTCGTAGCTCGTTGTCACGTTGATGATGCGGCCCCAACCTTTGGCCACCATCGGGGCAACGGCGAAGCGCGCCATCAGGAACGCGCCCAGCGCATTGATCGAAACAACGCGCTGCCAGCCGTCCGGATCAGCTTCGAAAAACTTCACCCGCCCCTGTTTGTTGTTGGCGGCCGGCCCCATGCTCACGCCGGCGCAGTTGATCAGAATATCGATCGTGCCGAATGCCGCGAGCACCTGGTCGACGGCCTTGCGACAGTCCTCGGCGCGCGAAACATCGGTCACGACGCTGACAACGCGCCCACCGAAAACCGGCTCAGCCGACAGCTCCGCAAGACCTGATTTACTGATGTCGACGGCGCCGATACGCGCGCCCGCGTGTGCGAGGCTCCGCGCCATGACCCTGCCCATGCCGCTTGCGGCACCCGTCACAATCGCGACCCGGTCGCGCAACCCCGTTCCCGTCTCATTTGTCATCGGTCGAACCCTCCCGGCGGTCTTTGACGCTCAGCCTAGCCAAACTGGGCTCGGCTTGCCATTGCGGTCCAGCCCCCATACATCGTCCCGCTATGGACGCATTGCTTGACCAGACCACCCTCACGGATCTTGCCGAACGCCTCGTTGCCGCCGCGCGGCGCGCTGGGGCCGATGCCGCAGATGCGGTTGCGACGCGTGGCGTTTCGATCTCGGTCGAAGTCCGCGACGGCACGGTGGAGGAATCCGATCGCGCCGAAGGCGATGACCTCGGCTTGCGGGTTTTTGTCGGACAGAAGCAGGCGGTAGTCTCGACGAACGACCTGAGCGGGGAAGGCGCCAACGCCCTTGCCGAGCGCGCCGTCGCTATGGCGCGCGTCGCGCCCGCGGACCGCTTCGCCGGGCTGGCCGACCCTGAGCTATTGGCCAAGGTCATTCCCGACCTCGATATGCTCGACCCCGAACTGCCGTCCGTGAACAAGCTCGAGACCATGGCGCGCGCGGCCGAAGCGGCGGGGCTGGCGGTCAAGGGCGTGAGCAAATCGGGCGGCGCTTCGGCGTCCGCCGGTATCGGCGGCATGGTGCTGGTCACCAGCACCGGGTTTTCGCACGCCTATCTGGGTTCGCATCACGGCGTGTCCATGCAGGCGATCGCCGGCGAGGGCACCGGGATGGAGCGGGATTACGATTACTCCTCTGCGATCCATGCCCATGACCTTGCGGATCCCGAGAGCATCGGGCGGTCGGCGGGCGAGCGGGCAACCCGCCGGCTCAATCCGCGCAAAGTGCAAACCCGCAAAGTGCCGGTCGTGTTCGAGCCGCGCGTTGCCGGCTCGCTGGTCGGGCATCTGTCATCCGCGATCAATGGCGCCGCGATCGCCCGCGGCACCAGCTTCCTGAAGGACAAGCTTGGGCAGAAGATTTTTGCATCGGGGATCGAGATCATTGACGACCCTCTTCGCAAGCGCGGGCTTGGCTCGCACCCGTTTGACGCCGAAGGCGTTGCACCCGAGCGCCGGGCACTCGTCAAAGACGGCGTGCTGACCACGTGGATTCTTGACTGCGCCAGCGCGCGTGAGCTCGGCCTGAAGACGACCGGCCATGCGCAGCGCGGCGTCTCCTCAACGCCGTCTCCGGGTGCATCAAACCTGCATCTCGCACCGGGCGCGATAACGCCTGAGCAGATGATCAAGGACATCGAAGACGGTTTCTACATCACCGACCTGATCGGAATGGGCGTCAATCTGGTCACGGGGGATTACAGCCGCGGCGCCTCCGGTTTCTGGATCGAGAAGGGCGAACTCACCTATCCGGTGAGCGAAGTGACGATTGCCGGACACCTGAACGAAATCTTTGCTTCACTCACCCCGGCCAATGATTTGAAGTTCCGCTATCGGACCAACGCGCCCACCGTTCGTGTGGAAGGGCTGACCGTTGCCGGCGTCTGAGCGAGCTGCGATCGCCGATCGGCTCGCCCGGGCGGTGCGCGAAGGGGGCGATCTCGCGCTCACCACCTTCAACGCGTCGCTCAAGCACTGGATCAAGGGCAAGGATTCGCCCGTATCGGAAGCTGACATTGCGGTCGACAATCTGCTGCGCGAACGGCTGCTCGCGAT
>JAFAXD010000675.1 GCA_019241285.1 Xanthobacteraceae bacterium
TCGGCCGCATGCAGGCGGCGGATGCGATCCCACTCCGCCGCGTGGGCCCGGAAATAACCCTGCGCCGCGGTCGCGCGTGCGGCCCGAACCTGGGCCAGCCGCTCGCGGTCACGCGCCATCACCGGATCGTCGGGATCGAGCTGTGCGGCCAGGACGCGTGCGAGCTCGGCTTTGGCACCGTACTCGGCCAACCGGAAGAAGGCCCATGAGCCTTCGCGGAAACGCGCAACCAGACCGGACTCGGCCAGGAGGCGCAGATGCCGCGAGATGCGCGGCTGCGACTGGCGCAGGATGTCTGTGAGCTCGGTGACTGTCAGCTCCGCTTCGGCCAACAATGCAAGCAGGCGCAGCCGCGTCTCTTCGCCGGCTGCCTTGAGCATGGTCGACAGTTCTTCGAATCGGAACCGATTCTGAGTCACGACATCGATATAAGGATATCGTTATGTTCGAGCAAGCATGATTGGTAGCTGATGATACCTTTCGCCGGCGCCAACCTGAGCTAAACGTCAGAGATACGTTGGAGTCATTGCATGTCGACTGATCCCTATGGATTGCGACCGGGCGAGGCCGCGATCGAACTCCCCGAGGATTTTGACGCCGGGGTCTATTTCGTCGGCCGCATCCGCACGCCATGGCAGCGGCGCGAGGAATGCCCGAAGAATGCCCGCGAGTCGGACGCGGTCTGCTCGATCGAAGTTGATCCGCGTTATGCCGCTGCCCTCAAGGATATCGAAACCAGCTCGCACCTCCTGGTGCTCTACTGGATGGACAAGGCGCGGCGTGATCTCGTGCTGCAGGCGCCACGGCACTACGACACGCAGCGCGGCACCTTTGCGTTGCGCTCGCCGGTGCGCCCGAACCCGATTGCCGCGAGCGTCGTCAAGCTTGTCGGGGTGGCTGGCCCGCGCCTCTCTGTGATCGGGCTCGATTGCCTTGATGGCACCCCGCTGATCGACATCAAGCCGTACTTTGCCTCGGTCGATGCGGTGCCTGACGCCGTCGTCGGCTGGCACGCGGAACGCAAGACCTGACTTTCAAATCCTAACTTTTGCGTGAGGCGCGATCCGCGCTGATTGACTTTTACTGAACTCAACTGTTAATTAACAAATACGTTAATTAACAGGGAGCGAAGCTATGCCGAACGTCGAGATCATCGGATTTCCGCAATCGACCTACGTGCGGGTTGCCCGCATGGCCTGTGAAGAGAAAGGCGTGCCCTACGACCTCAAGCCGGCCGCCCCGCATTCACCCGAGGTGCTGGCTATCCATCCATTCGGAAAGATTCCGGCGATGCGCCACGGCGACTTCGAGTTGTTCGAGTCGAAGGCGATCGGCACCTATCTGGACCGCATGTTTCCCGGGCCGCGCCTGATTCCGGAGGATCCGCGCATCGCTGCGAGGACCGAACAATGGATCTCTGCGGTCAACACGGTCGTCGATCGGACCATGATCCGCACCTACGGGTTCAGCTATATCTTCCCGAAGACCGCGGACGGCCAACCCGACCGGACCGTGATCGACGAGGTCATGCCCGCGGTACGCGAGCAGGTCGACATTCTCGACAAGGCCGTCGCGGGCACCGGATATCTTGCCGGCGACCAGTTCACTCTCGCCGACATCAACTTGATGCCGATCCTCTATTATGTGCGCAACCTACCCGAAGGCGGAGCCGCGATCGCCGCCGCCAAGAACTTGTCCGCGTATTACGAGCGCAACGCGGCGCGCCCGAGCTTCAAGAATACGATCCCCCCGCCACCGCCGCGCCAGCAGTCGAAGGCGGATGAGCGCAAGGCAGAGGCCGCCGCATGAGCACGCACCAGGTGGTGTCGTCCGAACAGTGGCTTGCCGCGCGCCGGGCGCTCATGGACAAAGAGAAGGCCTTGACCCGGCTGCGCGATGAGCTTGCCGCTGAGCGGCGCGCCCTGCCTTGGGTCAGGATCGACAAAAGCTACGTGTTTGATTCCGATGCGGGCAAGCTCACGCTTGCTGATTTGTTCGGCGACAAGAGCCAGCTCATCGTCTATCACTTCATGTTCCACCCTGACTGGGAGGCGGGCTGCAAGAGCTGCTCGTTCTGGGCGGATACCTACAATCCGGTGATTGCGCATCTCCAGGCGCGCGACGTCAAGCTGGTCGCGATCTCGCGCGCGCCGCTGGCGCGCATCAACAAGTTCAAGGTGCGCATGGGCTGGACTTTTCCGTGGGTGTCATCGGCAGGGACAGACTTCAACTACGACTTCGGCGTGTCGTTTGCACCGGACGAGTTGAAAAGAAATGAGAACAACTACAATTTTGGCACGCGTCACTTCGGCATGGAAGAGGCCCCGGGGCTGAGCGTGTTTTACAAGGACACGGTTGCCGCGATCTATCGCACCTATGCGTGCTACTCCCGCGGCCTCGACATGCTCAATTCAGCCTACCAGTACCTTGACCTGGTGCCGAAGGGGCGTGATGAAGATACGCTCACCTTCCCGATGCAATGGGTGCGCCTGCACGACGAGTACGCGACTGGCAATTGATGCGAGCGACTGAAACGGATCGATTGGACGCGATGTTTGCGGCGCTGGCCGATCCGACCCGGCGCGCCATCATGGAACGGCTCGCCGCCAAGGGCGAGCTTGCCGTCGGCGATATCGCCGAGCCGTTCCGGATCAGTGCGCCGGCGATCTCGCGCCACCTGCAGGTGCTGGAGCGCGCCGGGCTCATCGAACGCCGTATCGAACGCCAATGGCGAATGGTGCGCGTCCGGCGCGAGGCGCTCAAGCCAGTCGAGTCATGGATCACCCGTCAACATCGATACTGGTCAGACGCGCTCGATCGCCTGGAAGCGCTCGCTGGCGCCGATACGCCCAAGCGGGGGAAGTCATGAACGACAATGTGCTCGAGATGGAGCGGCTCATTGCCGCGGCGCCGGAGCGCGTGTTCGAATACTGGACGGAGCCGGAGCTGGTGGCGAAGTGGTTCGGGCCGGGTGATTTCGACGTGCCGAGCTCGCAGCTCGACCTTCGGCCAGGCGGCAAGTGGCGCACCACGATCCGCTCGCCGGAAGGCAAGCTCCGCACCGTGAGCGGTGTCTACAACACAATCGAGCCGCCGCGCCGGCTGGTCTTCACCTGGGCTTGGGATGACGACGACGGCGTGCGCGGCCATGAGACTCAGGTGACCGTCACGCTCGAACCGACGCCCGGCGGAACGCGGCTGCGGCTGGTGCAGGAAGACTTCCAAAACCGCGAGAGTCGGGAGCGGCACAACGGTGGCTGGGCCTCGTCGCTCAGCAAATTGCAGCGTTTGGCGAGCTGACCGGTTAAGCGCGATTAACCGTTCGGGCTCCGGAATGAGACCCGTGTGTCGCAAACAACACACCCGGCAATATTCGTTTTCCCGCCCCGCGCCATGTCTCAATGTTGCCAACGCAACAACAGCAACTGGGCTCGTCTTGGGGTGGGGGTCATATGTTGCGCCGAATCTTTTGGGCGGGTCTTGCTCTGCTGTGCCTTGCGTCTGCGGCCTATGCGGAAAGGCCGGAGACGTATGACAAGCTGATCGCTGCCCACGCAGCAGCGAACGGCGTGCCCGAATCCCTGGTGCACCGGGTGATCACGCGCGAGAGCCGTTACAACGCGCATCTCATCGGCCGTTGCGGCTGCCTGGGACTGATGCAGATCAAGCTCGGGACCGCCCGCAGCCTAGGCTATGAGGGCACCGCTCAAGGCTTGCTCGATCCGGAGACGAACTTGACCTATGGGGTGAAGTACCTGGCCGGTGCCTATCGCACTGCGGGAGGCAATGCTGACCGGGCCGTCGCCTTCTACGCGGCTGGTTACTACTACGCCGCCAAGCGCCAACACGTCGCGCTGGAATTGGCGAGCGACGTTCGTCCCGCGTCGCATGCGAGCGAGGGCATCCTCGGCCTGCCTGAAGAATCCCGCACTGAGGGCGAGAAGAAGCCGGTGCGCGCCACGCGGACCGCAGCCATGTCCCACGTGCGTTGACAGCCCGGGGCAGGGGCCTACATTACCCAAATTCCTAGGGGAGCCTCGCCAAGAGGCTGAGATACCGACGGGCGGTTGGCTTGGGCCCAGTGGGCTAAAGGCCAAAGCAGCGCGGTGACCCTTCGAACCTGATCCGGGTCATGCCGGCGAAGGGACAGGATTTTCCCTCCGAAGGCATGCGAGTCGATCTTTAAGGGAGCATGCCCATGAACAAACATATCTCCGCCAACGATCTTGTCGCTCCGAAGGTTACGACCGGCCCGATCACCGGTTCGCATAAAGCCTATACTCATCCAGAAGCCGCGCCGGACCTGCGCGTGCCACAACGCCACGTTCCGTTGACCGAGGCCACTGGCGAAGCGCCGATCCCGCTCTACGACACATCCGGGCCCTACACGGACCCCGACACGACCATCGACGTTGAGCGCGGGCTCGACCGCACCCGTATCGAATGGGTGCGCGAGCGCGGCGGCGTCGAGACCTATCAGGGCCGCGATATCAAATCGGAGGACAACGGCAATGTTGCCGGCAAGCATCTCGCGCGGTCGTTCCCCACCCGGCATCAGCCGCTGCGTGGTGTTGGCGGCCAGCCGCTCACCCAGCTCGAATGGGCGCGCGCCGGCGTCATCACCAAAGAGATGATCTACATCGCCGAGCGCGAGAATCTCGGGCGCAAGCGGATGCTGGAGCGGGCACAGGACGCCCTCGCCGAAGGCGAAAGCTTTGGCGCGAGCGTACCGGCGTTCGTGACGCCCGAGTTCGTACGCTCGGAAGTGGCGCGGGGGCGCGCCATCATTCCGTCCAACATCAATCATGCCGAGCTCGAGCCGATGATCATCGGCCGCAACTTCCTGACCAAGATCAACGCCAATATCGGCAACTCGGCGGTGACCTCCTCGGTCGAGGAGGAAGTGGAGAA
>JAFAXD010000479.1 GCA_019241285.1 Xanthobacteraceae bacterium
CGGCTGCCGAGGCGGATGCGGGTGTAGCTCAGGGGTAGAGCACAACCTTGCCAAGGTTGGGGTCGAGGGTTCGAATCCCTTCGCCCGCTCCATTCTCGGACAGTTGCCCCGGCACGGGGAGGTTTGTCGATGCCGATCAAGCGGTCGGGCGTTTTGCGTGAGCTATTGCGTGGACCAGCGCGTGAGCCAATGGGAATCTGGCGCGCGGCCGCGGTGTTCATACCGCGCAGTGAAGGACGACCGATCCGCGTTCCCGGCGAGGGTTCACGACTCAAAGCAGCTCGCCGCGAACTAGGCCGCTGCATCGCGCCGCGCCGGCTCGCGTCCTGAGATTGCGGTCAATATCCGGCGGCTAGCGCCCCGCGCGCGCGCTCATCGGCTGCACCAACAAGGCCCTTCGGGGTAACCGCCACCGAGTGGGCCGATCCCGAAAGAGGTCCGATTCGAACGGTGTGTCCTAGCGCTTCTAACGCCTGAATGGTCGCCGGCGGAAAGCCTGGCTCGGCAACGACGTAGTCAGGCAGCCACTGGTGATGCAGGCGGGGAGCGGCGACCGCGTCCGCGGCGTCTTCGCTGAATTCGAGCACATTGAGCACCACTTGCAGCACGGTTGTGATGATGCGGCTTCCGCCCGGGGAGCCTGTTACCAGCACCGGCTGGTCGTTTTTCAGCACGATCGTGGGCGTCATCGAGGAGAGTGGACGCTTTCCGGGTCCCGGCGCGTTGGCGCTGCCGCCGACCAGTCCGAATGCGTTGGGGGCGCCCGGCTTAGCGGCGAAATCGTCCAGCTCATTGTTCAGAAGGATGCCGGTTCCGGCCGCCACAAGCCCAAGCCCGTAATTGAAATTGAGCGTGGTCGTGTTGGCGACCGCATTACCGCTGCCGTCCACGACTGAAAAATGCGTTGTATTGTGCCCCGCTTCGAGCGCCGGGCTGCCCGCACGAATCTCACGGGAAGGCCGCGCCCGTGTGGGGTCGATGCGCTCGCGCAACGATGCAGCGTATGATTTGGAAATAAGCCGCGCCACCGGAACCGGGACGGTATCGCTGTCGCCGAGGAACTCGGCCCGGTCCGCATACGCGAGCTTCATCGCCTCGATCATCAGATGCAGGGCCTGCGGCGACCGAGCACCCAGGCTGGCGAGTGGAAATCCTTCCAGAACGTTGAGCATCTCGATCAGATGCACACCGCCCGAGGACGGTGGCGGCATCGAAACAATGTCGAATCCGCGATAGCTCCCGCGCACCGCTTCGCGTTCGACGGCTTCGTATGCGTTGAGGTCGGCGACCGTCATCCGACCGCCTGCCGAGCGCACCGAAGCGGCGATCTTCTCGGCAATGGGGCCCTGATAAAACGCCTGGGGGCCTCCCTCCGCGATGGCAGTCAGCGACCGTGCAAGATCTGGCTGCACGAGCGTATCGCCGAGGCCGAGCGGCGTACCGTCCGGTTTGAAAAACTCGGATGATGAGGGCCAGCGCTGCAGTCGAGCGCCGCTGAGCTGCAACGTGTCGAACATGTCTTCGGTGACCGTCACACCGTTCTGCGCAAGCGCGATCGCGGGCGCAATCAGCTCGGCAAGGCTGAACTTTCCCGAACCGTAGCGGGCGTGAGCGAGCGCCAGCCCGGCAATCGTGCCGGGCACCCCAACGGCAAGTCCTGAATTGCGCGACTTTTGTGGATCGGCGTTGCCGTTCTCATCGAGAAAGACATCCTGCGTGGTCGCTTCCGGGGCCGTTTCCCGGTAGTCGATCGCGACTGGGCGGTTCTGCCCCGCCAAATGTATGACCATGAAGCCGCCGCCGCCCAAGTTTCCGGCGCGCGGCAGGGTGACCGCGAGCGCGAAGCCCACCGCGACCGCGGCATCAACCGCATTGCCGCCGCGTTTGAGAACGTCGACGCCAATCTCGGTGGCGCGGGCTTCCTGGCTGACCACCATCCCGTGCTGCGCCACAGCCGACTGGGCCTGCGGACTTCCGGTGCTGGGATCGATGTCGGGCGCCTTTTGCGCGAAGCTTGCGGGCGGCAACGCCAATGCGACGAGGCAGCCCGTCAGAGCGAGCGCGAACCAAAGCTTGCGCACCGTCAGGGCCGTCCCTGTCCGTGATAAACCGTATTGGGGCGCATATCGGTCGCGGAGGCGACGCGATTGGACATGTTGAAAAATCCCGCGACCGCCGAGATGTCGAAAATATCCCTTTCGGAGAAGCCGACGCCGCGGAGCCCCTCGCGATCAGGATCTCCGATTTTCCAGGGTTCTTCGGTCAGCTTCACCGCGAAATCGAGCATCGCTTGCTGGCGTGGTGAAAGCCGCGCGGCGCGATAGTTCATCGCCATCTGTTCTCCCAACGCCGGATCGCCGGACAGAACCCGCACCGCTGCGCCATGGGCGACGAGACAATAGTAGCAATGGTTCTCGGACGATACCGCGACCGCAATCATTTCTCGCTCGAGCTTGGAAAGGCCCGATGGGCCGAGCATCAGGTCGTTGTACATGGCGACGAACGCTTCGAGCTTCGCCATGTCGAACGCATAAGCTTTCAGCACGTTGGGGACGAAGCCGAGCTTTTCCTGGCATTTCTGGAAATAGGCCTGCATGGCCGGGCTGAGTTCGGCCGAAGGCAGGTCCAGCGCGACAATATGCGTATCGTCGTCCACGGTCGGGCTAGGAGGAACGGGGGCGGGCGATATGCTTCGCGCTGACGTAAGTTTCGGTTTCGGCGGCGCTTTCGTCGTAGATTTGGTGCTTGCCACCACTAACTCCCTGGATCACGGCCGTGCTCACCCCTAAATAGCAATATTCGCCAAGTCTGGCCCGTCTCACGCGGTAAAATGTCAGTCATGACAGCTGCATATTTTGCACTGTTCGACACCGCTATCGGCGTTTGCGGCATCGCTTGGACCGAGCACGGCGTCTGCGGGGTGCAACTGCCTGAGCCGAATGCCGAGACCGCACGCGCTCGCTTGCGGCGGCGGGTTGTTGGCGCATGCGAACATCCGCCAATTGAGATGATCCAGCGAACGATCGATGGCATTGCGGCTCTGCTCG
>JAFAXD010000679.1 GCA_019241285.1 Xanthobacteraceae bacterium
ACCATGACGGCGCCGGGATTGACGCCGCCCGGCACCGCCGTCGGCTCACCGGTCCAGGCCAAGTACTCGTCATGCGCGGTCTTGGTCTCTTCGCGCCAGCGCAGCTCCGCGGGCGGCTGCAATCCCTCGAGCGCCGCTGCGAACGCCGTCGGCGCTGCGTTAATCGCGAGATGCGGACGAAACACACGACCGAGCTCCTCGGCGCCGGGGAAAACGTGCACCAATGTTTGCTTCGGCCCGGGCAGATCGAACAGCGTGTAGCCCTGTGAGGGAACCTCGCCCAGGCGCGAGCCGATCACCACCACCACGTCGGCGGACTTAATGCGCGCCAGCAGCTTTGGGTTCACGCCGAGCCCCAGGTCGCCCGCGTAGCAAGGATGCAGCGCATCAAACAAATGCGCGCGGCGGAACGTGGTTGCCACCGGCACCGCGAAGCGCTCGGCAAAGCGCGCCAATGCTGCGCACGCGGTCTCCGACCAGCGGCTGCCACCCACGATCACGAATGGCCGCTGCGCGCTCCACAGGAGTTTCTGCAGCTTCACCATGTCGGTCTGGCCTGGCCAGGTCTCGACCGGCTCGAATGGGGGCGCATCGCCCACCGCAATACGCTCGCGCTGCATGTCCTCCGGCAAGGCGATCACCACCGGGCCCGGCCGGCCGCTCGACGCCGTGTAGAAGGCGCGCGACACCAGCTCGGGGATGCGCACCGGGTCGTCGATCTCGGTCACCCATTTGGCAATTGATCCGAACGTCGCCCGATAATCCATTTCCTGCAGCGCCTCGCGCTCGCGCATCTCGCGCGGCACCTGGCCGACGAACATGATCAGCGGCGTCGAATCCTGGCGCGCGATGTGCAGCCCGGCGGACGCGTTGGTGGCGCCCGGGCCCCGCGTCACAAAACAAATGCCCGGCCGGCCGGTGGCCTTGCCGGCGGCCTCCGCCATCATCGCAGCGCCTCCCTCCTGACGGCAGACGGTGAGGTTGAAATCGGTGTCGTGAAACGCATCGAGCACCGCGAGATAGCTCTCGCCCGGTACGCAGAAAATGTGCGTGACGCCATGCACGCGAAGCTGGTCGACCAAAACTTCCGCGGCGGTCCGCATGTTGTCGTTGGCGCGCACGTTGATCTCTCCGGTAGCAGGGAGGGACTGCTATATAACAGAGGACGGACGACAGAGGACAGACGAATGAAAGACGACCTGGATCAGTCCTCTGAAGCCCAGGAAGCGGTATTCCGCTTTCTTGCCGATCCGGCCACGCACGACGGCGCCGCGGTCAAGCGGATCGATACCCACGCGGCGTCGGTATTTCTGGCTGGACCCAGCGCATACAAAGTGAAACGGGCGGTTCGGTTTCCGTTTCTGGACTTTTCCACGCTGGAAAAACGCAAAGCCGCGTTGGACGCTGAGATTACGGCGAACCGGCCGTTCGCGCCCGAGCTGTATCTCGAGGTGCTGCCGGTCGTGCGTCGTGACGGCACGCTCACGCTCGGGGGGGACGACCCAGCGGTTGAGTGGGCGCTGAAAATGCGCCGCTTCGACGAAACCCAAACGCTGGATTTTCTCGCTGACGCGGGCCGTATCGACAAAGCGCTGATCGAGGAACTGGCGCGTGCCGTCGCGGCCGCACATGAGCGTGCTCCGATCGCCGACGCACACGCGTGGATCACGGCACTTTCCGAGTACGTCGAACAAAACGATGTGGCGCTGCGCGAGCGCGCCGACTTGTTCGACCCTCAACGCGTTGACACGCTGACCGCCCGCAGCCGCACGGCTTTCGCGCGCGTGCGCTCGCTGCTGGTCGAACGCGGAGCGCAAGGCTTGATCCGCCGTGGACACGGCGATCTGCATCTCAGCAACATCGCCCTGATTGACGGAAGACCAGTACCTTTCGACGCGCTCGAGTTTGATCCCGTCGTTGCGTCGGGCGATCTGCTCTACGACCTCGCCTTCCTGCTGATGGATCTGATCGAGCGCATGCGCCAAGCCGATGCAAACCTGATTCTCAATGTTTATCTGGAAGAAACGCGCCGGCGGAGCGATCTCGATGCATTGGCAGCACTGCCGCTCTTCATGTCGGTCCGCGCCGCGATCCGCGCCAAGGTCACGGCGGCCAAGCTTGATGGCGCGCGCCCCGAAGAACGCGAGGCAATCGCCGCGCAGGCGAAAGCCTATTTTGTGCTCGCGTGCAACCTGATCGCGCCGGCGCCGCCGCGTCTGGTTGCCGTCGGCGGATTGTCCGGCACCGGCAAATCGGTGCTCGCCCGCGCGCTCGCGCCGCACGTGGCGCCAGCGCCAGGCGCTGTGCTGATCCGCTCCGATGTGGAGCGCAAAGCCATGTTCGGCCTTGCCCAGACCGAGAAGCTGCCACCGCAGGCCTATACGCCTGAAGTTGGTCAGCGGGTCTATGCCGTGCTCGCAGACAAGGCCCGTCGCGTTGTGGCCGCCGGCCATTCAGCGATCGTCGACGCAGTCTTTGCCCGCGAGGCGGAGCGTGCCAGCAT
Source organism: Xanthobacteraceae bacterium (assembly GCA_019241285.1). GTDB lineage: Bacteria > Pseudomonadota > Alphaproteobacteria > Rhizobiales > Xanthobacteraceae > JAFAXD01. The sequence continues at coordinate 2,504 of JAFAXD010000679.1, forward strand.
GACCGAACTGGCGCGCACGCATCGGTTTGCCTTTCGCGGCCTGTTCCTCACGGCCGATCTCGCGGTTCGCATCGCGCGTATCGGCGACCGCTTGCACGATGCCTCCGACGCCAATGCCGAGGTGGCGCGCCAACAGGAGCATTACACTCTAGGTGCACTCGATTGGATGCAGATCGAGGCAACGGGAACGCCGGAACAAACATTGGCGCGGGCAAAAGTTGCGATCGATTCGTAGGGTGGGCATCGCGCTCGCGCCGCACCGTCCACTTGCTCGGAATTTGGAGCGCGATGCCCACGCTGCCCGTGGTACCGCGTGGCCACGGCGCCCTGACCTGTTATCCCAGGGGAAGGGCATCGTGTGGCGCCGTGCCCACCCTACAACAAACAAAATGGCCGGGACGAAGCCCGGCCATCAGCAACTCTTCTGAAGTTCGAACCTACGCCTGCGGCTGGGGCTCCAATCCGCCCGGCTCGGGGCGCGGGCGCGGGCGACCAGCCGGCGGCACGGCCGAACCACGTGGCGTGGTCGGCTCGATCACCGACTCGCGTGACGGTCGTCGGCCGGCGAGCAGGTCCTTGATCTCATCGCCGGTCAGCGTTTCGAACTCCAGCAGTCCACGCGCGAGCGTTTCGAGATCGTCGCGCTTCTCAGTGAGGATCCGCTGCGCCTCGCCATAACCGGCCTCGACCAGTCTGCGAATCTCGGCGTCGATCTTCTGCGCTGTCGACTCGGAGATATTCTGCTGACGCGCCACGGAGTAGCCGAGAAACACCTCTTCCTGGTTCTCCCCGTAAGCCACGGTGCCGAGCTCGGTCGAGAGCCCCCACCGCGTGACCATCATGCGGGCGAGCTTGGTCGCCTGCTCGATGTCGGAGGCGGCGCCCGATGTCACCTTGTCCTCGCCGAACACGAGCTCTTCGGCGACACGACCGCCCATCATGATCGCCAACCGCGACGTCATCTGCTCGCGGCTCATGGAGAGCTTGTCGCGCTCCGGCAGCTGCATGACCATACCCAGCGCGCGGCCGCGCGGAATGATCGTCGCCTTGTGCACCGGATCGGTCGCCTTGACGTTGAGCGCGACGATTGCGTGCCCGCCCTCATGATAGGCGGTGAGCAGCTTCTCTTCCTCGGTCATGACCAGCGACTTGCGCTCGGCGCCCATCATGACCTTGTCCTTGGCGTCTTCGAATTCCTGCTGCGTGACCATGCGCTTGTTGCGGCGCGCGGCCATCAGCGCGGCCTCGTTCACCAGATTCGCAAGATCGGCACCGGAGAAGCCGGGTGTGCCGCGCGCGGTGGTCTTCAGGTTGACGTCCGGTGCGAGCGGCACCTTGCGCACGTGCACCTTCAGGATCTGCTCGCGGCCAACCACATCCGGGTTCGGCACCACGACCTGGCGGTCAAAGCGGCCGGGGCGCAGCAGCGCCGGGTCGAGCACGTCGGGGCGGTTGGTGGCGGCGATCAGAATGATGCCCTCGTTGGCCTCGAAGCCGTCCATCTCGACCAGCAACTGGTTGAGCGTCTGCTCGCGCTCGTCGTTGCCTCCGCCGAGGCCGGCGCCGCGATGGCGGCCGACCGCATCGATTTCGTCGATGAAGATGATGCACGGCGCGTTCTTCTTCGCCTGCTCGAACATGTCGCGCACGCGGCTGGCGCCGACGCCGACAAACATCTCGACGAAGTCCGAGCCCGAGATGGTGAAGAACGGAACATTGGCCTCACCGGCGATCGCGCGCGCGAGCAACGTCTTGCCGGTACCGGGAGGCCCGACCAGCAGCACGCCGCGCGGAATGCGGCCGCCGAGGCGCTGGAACTTGCCCGGGTCGCGCAGGAACTCCACGATCTCCTGCAGGTCGAGCTTGGCTTCGTCGACACCCGCCACGTCCTCGAAGGTGACGCGGCCATGCGCCTCGGTCAAAAGCTTGGCGCGGCTCTTGCCGAAGCCGAGTGCCTTGCCGCCCGCGCCCTGCATCTGGCGCGACAGAAAGATCCACACGCCGATCAGGGCGATGAAGGGCAGCCAGGAGACCAGCAGCTGCACAAACCAGGGCACGTTGTCCTGCGGCGGACGCGCCGTGATACTCACCCCCTTGTTGTAGAGGCGCTGCACCAGCGAAGGATCATTGGGCGCGTAGGTGTTGAACGAACGGCCGTCCGAGAACGTGCCATGGATGTCCGGCCCCTGAATCACCACATCGCGCACGCGGCCCTGATCGACCTCGTTGAGCAGTTGCGAGAAGGAGATGTCGGAAGAGACCGAACGCTGACCTGGATTCTGGAATACCGTAAAGAGCGCGAGCAGCAGCAAAACGATGATCACCCAGAGGGCGAAGTTTCGCAGATTGGCGTTCATCTCTGTCTCTCTGGCGCCCGGTTGGGACTACGAAATTCCGCGAACTCCGCCCGCAGGTTTCGCGATCGGACGCACTATCGCTCGCATTATGTAGGCACCATGCCGTCGTATGCCAAGCGAAAGGGTAAAATCTTCAAGAAATGCGGCAGTTTCACGATTTTACCGCTTTCTGCGTGTGGGGGCGCGCTCGATGACGATCCGCTCGCCCGCAAACGTGACCATTGCGCCCGCGAGCGTGCGGCGAAACCGGGACACACCAGTTGATGCCGCCAAAGCGGCCATGAAAGCTTCAAGCTTGCCCAGTTCGACCGGCCCCTCATCGCCCACATTGGCAATTGCGCGACCGATAAGGCGGAGAGCCACCTCGGCGGGCAGACTGCCCAAGACGGCGGCATCGATCGTGATTGCGCCGGGCGACCCGAGCGGGCGGGTTGCGACCGGCGTCACGGCGTTCACGATTGCCTCGATGGCGGCATCGGCACGCCGCAAGCGCAAGGCCAAGAGCGAGAGCCGCTGGGCATCAAGCCCCTCCTGGGCGAGTTGCGCGATAAGGGGGCGCAGCCGCGAGCGCGCAAACCGCGGGTCACGGTTGGACGGATCATCGGCGAACGCGAGTTCCTGGGCGGCAAGCGTGGCGAGCAGCCTCGCCTTGGGGACGTGCAGGAACGGACGCACCAGCACGATGTCATCCGGTTGTGCTGTGGCGCGCGCCATGCCTGCGAGACCGCTGATGCCGCTGCCGCGGGCCATGCGAAACAGGATGGTCTCGGCCTGATCATCGAGGGTATGCGCCGTCAGCACGTGCCGCGCTCCATGGCGGCGCGCCTCAGCCCGCAGCAGCTCATAGCGCGCAAGCCGCGCCTTCTCCTGAATCCCGGCGACGGGTTTGGCTTCGCGCCAACGCAGGGTCCGGTGCGGGATACCGAATGTTTGCGCAAGCCGCTTGACCGCGTTGGCCTCGCGTCGCGCCTCGGGCCGTAGCCCGTGATCGACGGTCGCGGCGATCAATCGCGGCGCGCGAGTTACTCGCGCCGCCCACCGCGCCGCCAAGGCAAGCAGCGCCGTCGAATCAGGACCGCCCGAGATCGCCAGCAACAGCGCCGGGGCATCGGCTAGCTCAGCAAAGAGAGCATCTGCCTCGGCGTCGGAAACCGGCGGGTCAACAACCGGCACGCTTCTGTTCTCGGTCCGCCGCCTGCTTCACGCCGTTAGAGGCTTTCGGGTATTTGCGAGCGACTTCGCTCAAGGTTGCGCAGGCGAGTTCATGCTCATTCAGAGCCGCGAGCGACTCGCCGAGGCGCAGCAGTGCATTCGGAGCCTTGGGATGGGATTCGTACTTCTTCGACATGTCCAGAAACGTAGCCGCGGCGTCGCGGTAATCTTGACGCTGGAACATGCTTTCGCCAAGCCAGAATTGGGCTTCGGCGGCGAGCCGGTCCTTAGGATATTTCTGCAGGAAAGCGCGTAGCGTCTGCTCGGCCTGGGCGTAATCCTTTCGCTGCAGGTACCCGTAGCCGAGATCATATTCGTCGCGCGGACTCGGCGTCGGCGGCAAGGTCGCGGTTGCGCCGACGGCGCTCGGATTGCGCGCTGCTGGCGATGGCGGCGCAAGGCTCGGGTCATTGACGGCTGCATTCGACATTGTGGAGAGGTCAAGCGGCGCGCCGGCAGGACGGCCGCCGGGGACGCCAACATCTTCGTTCGTGGCAATTTGGGGCGCGCCGCCGGGCAGTGTTCCGGCGGGGCGGCCCGGATAGTCGGACGCCTCACCCACGTCGACGCGGCGCCCCGGCTGACCCAAAGCCCGAGGCGCACCCGGAGCCCCCGGGCTCTGGCTCGGATCGAATGCATCGCCCCGCCCGGTCGAGATCGGTGGCGCTGACGCCGGCGGCGGAAGCGTGTTCCCCCGCGCCATCGCCTGCGGGCGCGCCGCACCTTGCTCCTGCATGCTTCGAACCTGCGCCTCGAGTTGCTGATTACGGTATTGCAGCTGCTCGACTTGGCCCGTGAGCTGACGGATCTGGTTTTGCAGCTGATCCAGGCGAGCGAAGATTTCCGCCGAATCTTGAGCCGTGGCTGGATGTGCTGTGGCCGCGCAGAAGACAGCGAGCGCGAGGATGCGAAAAAGATGCTTCATGGAGTGTTGCCCGACACGTGCAGAATTTGGGCCCAACATAGGGGCGCGAGCAGCCGAAATTGTGACTACCGGAACGCAATCGTGCCGACTGCGGCCTAATCGCGCGCCCCGACACCAAGGTCGAAGACGGCAACACCGGTGCGATCGGTCGGGCGCTGCAACGCCTCGCGATGCCGCAACGAGCGGACCGTATCATTGTAGCCGGCCTGCCAATGGTCCTGCATGCTCAGTGCCGAGAACTCGTAGTCCTTCGATTGCTTCTCGTAATTCTTGGACCGGTAGATCAGATGCACGACGCTGTAGACCTTGCGGTCGGCAAACGACTTCAACAACCGGCCCTCGTCGTTGTCGAGCCATTCCGCCGGCACCTTGTCGAGCGCTTCGGCAAGGGTTCGGCGCACCGTCTGCAGGTGTTTGAACGTATCGGTGTTGTAACGCGTGCGGCTCGAGTACTGGATTTCTTTCTGCCGCATCACGACTTCGGCAAGGTCGGCGGGCGCTTCGCCGCGCGAGCTCCAGAGGTCGACCTGGAACGCGAGCGTGTCGTGGCGTTCCTCGGCGCCGGTCGTCACCCATTGCAGCGGCGTATTGGAAATCAGGCCCCCGTCCCAATAGAGCTCGCCGTCCACCTCGACGGCCGGAAAGCCGGGCGGCAACGCGCCGCTCGCCATGACGTGTTCAGGCTTGATGGTCCGATCCTTCGTGTCGAAGTACACGAAATTACCGCTGCGCACATTCACAGCACCAACGGACAACCGCATCTTGTCTGCGTTGGAGTTGAGGTAATCGAAATCGACGAGAGCTTCGAGCGTGCCGCGCAACGCGCTCGTGTCGTAGTAGCTCGTTGCCTCGATGGTGCCGGCCGGCTGAAAGTAGGGCGGCGGCACCCGCGGCTCAAAGAATCCGGGGGCGCCCTGGACTACCGCGCCAGTGGCCTTCAACTGATTGAAGAAGCTGCGCGCCACATCGCCCCGCCAGAAATTCTGCATCGTATCGATCAAGTCTAACCCATTTGGCGCGGTTACGCCTTCCCAGAACGCGCGCAGCCGTTCGATGCGCTTTTCCGGGGGATTGCCTGCAATGAGTGCCGCATTTATCGCGCCGATCGAGATGCCGGCGACCCAATCCGGCTCGATAGCGGCTTCTTCCAGCGCCTGGTACACGCCTCCCTGATAGGCGCCGAGCGCGCCCCCGCCTTGTAGGACAAGAGCAACGCATTCGAATGGCGGGCGCCCGAGCCCCACGTGTGTCTTGGTCAACCGCTGCTGCTGGTCGTTCATGTGCAGGTTCGCCGATCAAGCAGTTACAGGAGTTCCGGTCGCCTTCTTGCTGTTCTTTGCAGCTTTGCGGCGGAGCAGCCACTCTTCGAAGCGTCGGACCGTTACATAAAATGACGGCACGAACAGCACCGCAAGACACGTTGACGCGAGCATTCCGCTGACGACCGCAATACCGATTGATTTGCGCGAGTTGGCGCCCGCGCCGGTCGCCACCACCAGCGGCAGCATGCCGAGAATGAAGGCAAACGAGGTCATCAGGATCGGCCGGAAGCGAAGGCGGGCCGCCTCGACCGAGGCTTCGACGATCTCCATGCCTTCTTCCCGCTTCTCGCGCGCATATTCGACGATCAGAATGGCGTTCTTGCTGGCGAGCGCGATCAGCAGGATGAGGCCGATCTGGGTGTAGAGATTGTTGGCGAGGCCCAGCGCACGCAGCGCGCCGACCGTGCCCAACAATGCCAGCGGGACCGCCAAGATGACCGAAATCGGCTGGTACCAGCTCTCGTATTGGCCTGCGAGCACGAAGTAGACCAGCAGCACCGCGAGGCCGAACACATAGTAGATCTGATTGCCGACGATCTTTTCCTGATACGACATGGCGGTCCATTCGGACCCCATTCCGGGCGGCAGCGTGTGATCGGTTATCTGGTCCATCAGGGACATGACCTGACCGGAGCTATAGCCTTGCGCCTGCTGGCCGGAGATCGTGGCTGCCGGGTAAAGGTTATAGAGGGTGATGAGTGATGGGCCTTGCGTCTCCTTGATCTCGACCAAGGTACCAAGTGGCACCATCTGCCCGGCTGGCGTCCTGATCTTGTAATTGAGCAGATCCTGCGGCCGCATGCGGAAGCGTGAATCGGCCTGCACGTAGACTTGGAACACCTGGCCGAACTTGTTGAACTGGGAGACGTAGCTCGACCCGATGTAGTCCTCGAGCGCGCTGAAGACCTGGCCGACGGTAACGCCAAGCTTTTCCGCCTTGCTGCGATCGACGCTGATGTAGATCTGCGGAGACGTCGCCCGGTAGGTGGTGAACACCTTCTGGACCATCGATTGCGAGGCGGCATCGGCGACGATGACGTTGGTGACGTTGGCCAGTTTGATGAGATCGACACTCCCATCCTTCACCTGCGTCATGAGGGTGAAGCCGCCGGCATTGCCGATCCCTTGGATCGGCGGCGGCGGAATGATCGTCGCCTCCGCTTCAAGCACCTGCGCGTTGAGCTTCTGCGTCAAAGTCCGGAACAACGAAAGAATGTCCTGGTTCTTGGCCTTCTCACGCACGGACCAATCGTCCAGCACCACGTAAGCAATGCCGGCACTGGGTAGCGTCGCGCTGTTATCGAGAGCCGAGATACCGCTGATCGCGATCACATTTTGGACGCCAGGCGTACCTTTGGCGATTTCGGAGACCTGCGCCAGGGCCCGATCCGTGCGCCCGAGCGCAGCGCCATCTGGCAACTGGACGTTCACCATCAAGTAGCCTTGGTCTTCGTTGGGGATGAATGCCGTCGGGACGCGGGTCATGCCCCAGAACGCAATCCCGATCAGAACCAGGGCGACCACGACCATGGCCAGGCTGACGTGCACCATCCGGCGAATAAGCGCCGTGTACCAGTGTTCGCAGAAGTCGTAGACCTTGTTGAAGCCGCGATAGAAGAAGTTGCGCTGCTCGGGAGGCGTGGGCGGACGCAGCCATAGCGCACATTGCGTCGGCTTCAGCGTGGCCGCATTGATCGCGCTGATCAGCGCGGTTGCCGCGATCACCAGCGCGAATTGCTGATACATCTGCCCGGTCAGCCCTGGCATGAAGGCGGCCGGCACAAACACTGACATCAACACCAGCGTGATACCAATGACCGGACCGAACAGCTCACTCATCGCCTTCACGGCGGCCTCGCGGCCGGAAAGCCCAGCCTCCATGTGGCGGGCTACGCCCTCGACGATCACGATCGCATCGTCAACTACGATGCCGATCGCGAGCACGATGGCGAACAGAGTGGACAGGTTGACGGTGAACCCGAGGGCCGCCATCGCGGCAAAAGAGCCGATGATCGTCACCGGAACCGTAGTGGCCGGGACCAGCACCGCTTTCCAGTCCTGGAGAAAGACCAGAATGACGACCAGGACCAGAATCCCGGCCTCGAACAACGTCTTCCACACCTCGGCGATGGAGGCTTGAACGAAGATCGTCGTGTCGTACGGAATTGTGTAGGCCAAGCCGGGCGGAAAAGCCTTCTTCAGCTCTTCCATCTTGTCTTTCACTTCCTTGGCAACCTGGATGGCGTTGGCGTCCGGAGTGAGATAAATGCCGATGCCTGCG
>JAFAXD010000100.1 GCA_019241285.1 Xanthobacteraceae bacterium
GCGTAGCTGGGGCAGGGCGCCAGCGGGCGTGGTTTGTGCCGGTTGCGCGAAAGCCGGGATAACGGACGAGATCAGCAAGCCAAAGATGAGAGCAAGGCGCGTCATGCGGGGGACCTCATCAGAGGAAGCGGTGCAGGAACTGGCGCGTGCGCGGATCTTTCGGATTTTGAAAGATCTCGTCTTCATCGGAAATTTCGATGATCTCACATTTATCCATGAAGACGATGTAGTCGGAGGCGTCGCGGGCAAACCGCATCTCGTGCGTCACCACGATCTGCGTCATGCCCTCGCGATCGAGCTCCTTCATGACGTCGAGCACCTCGTCGACCACGATCGGATCGAGCGCCGACGTCGGCTCGTCGTAGAGCATCACCTTTGGCGCCATCGCCAGCGCGCGGGCAATCGCGCCGCGCTGCTGCTGGCCGCCGGAGAGGTTGAGCGGATAGCGGTCGACTTGCTCGCCGAGGCCGACCTTTTTGAGCAGGTTTTCAGCCAACCCCGCCGCTTCGTCGCGGGCAATACCCTTCACCACCATGGGGGCCAGCATGACGTTCTGGATCAGCGTCTTGTGCGGGAACAGGTTGAAGCTCTGGAACACCATGCCGACGTTGCGGCGCAACTTGTGGGCCACGTCGGTGAGCGGCCCGGGAGGAGTGCTTGGCTTGCGCTCCATGGCGACTCCGCAGATCTCGACCCGCCCCGAATCCAGCACTTCGAGGCCGTTGAGGCAGCGCAGCAGGGTTGACTTGCCGCATCCCGACGGACCAATGAGCGAGACGAGGTCGCCTTCCTCGATCTTGAAGCTGACACCTTTGAGGATCGGGGTCTTGTCGAACGATTTGTGGACGTCCTCAACCTGAACGATTGGTTGCATTCGCTTTGGCCCCCATAAACGCGCCAATAAGCCCAAGCACGTCTCACGCCGTGGTGACAAGCCCGCTCGGGCGTCGGGGCGCCCGTTCGCAGAGGTCCTGGACCCGCCGCCGAGCGCTGCAAGTTCTGGTCCTGCTTGGTACCGCCGGCTTGGCCAAAGCGGCGCGGGCGAAGAACACGACCCCGGCCTGGCTCACGCTGCCGCCGACCCCCGAGCTGCCGGCGCCGCGCCGCAGCGAGACGGTGTCTATCAACAGGGTCAAAATCTACTTCGCGCAATTCGGCGAGGCCGGCCCGCCGGTGCTCATGTTGCATGGCGGCTTGGGCAATTCCAACTACTGGGGGCACCAGGTTATTGAACTGTCCAAACAGTTCGCTGTGACGGTCATGGACACCCGCGGACATGGCCGCAGTCCGCTGACCTCGCGCGCTTTCAGCTATGGTTTGTTTGCCCAGGACGCCATCGCGCTCCTGGATTATCTGCACATTCCCACCAGTCGCATTGTCGGCTGGAGCGATGGCGGTGTGACCGGGCTTGAGCTGGCGATGACCCGCCCGGATCGCGTGGCCAAGCTGTTCGCCTTCGGCGCCAACAGCACGCCAGCCGGGATGAAGCCGGGCGGTGCCCGGGCGGGCGTCTTCCCGGCTTACGCAGCGCGCTGCCGCGCCGAATATGCGGAGCTTTCCCCCAATCCGGAAAAGTGGCCGCGATTGGTGGAGGGACTGAGCCCCATGTGGCGCAGTGAGCCCAATTACCCGGACCAGAAGCTTGCGCGCATCACAGCACCGACTGCGATCGTCGATGGCGCCTATGACGAGATTATCAAGCCCGAGCACACCCGCCACATGGCAGCCGTCATCCCCGGCGCGCGGATTGCGATCGTGCCAAACACCAGTCATTTCGCGATGCTGCAGGACCCGGCTGTGTTCAATCGCGCGCTGATGGATTTCCTGCTTGCCTGAGGGGACCTGGAACAAACCCGCCGGCTCGGGCTACATTGGCTTCCGACTACACTGCGGGGGATGAATGTCGGATCCAGGCGACACGTTCAGCCAGGTGACATCCACATCGTGGATCGCGCGCCTGGGCAGATCGATTCTGGGCGTGCTGATCGGCATCGTGCTGATCATCGGCGCCATCGTTCTTCTGTTCTGGGACGAGGGCCGTGCCGTGACGACGGCACGCTCGCTCGCCGAGGGCAACCACGCCGTGGTGGAGGCGGGCTCGGCGAGCATAGATCCGTCCAACGACGGCAAGCTGGTCTATGTGAGCGGCGAGCTCGATGCGCGCGCCCCGCTCACCGATCAGGAGTTCGGCGTCACGGCCAACGCGCTGCGTCTGTTGCGTAAGGTGGAGATGTACGAATGGAAGGAGGAGAGCAAGACCGAGACGCGCAACAAGCTCGGCGGCGGCGAGGAGGAGGTCAAGACCTACACCTATCATCGCGTGTGGTCCGACCACTACGAGGACTCCAACCGTTTCAAGCAATCGGATGGCCACCAGAATCCGCCCATGCGCTACCACGGCCATGCGGTCATCGC
>JAFAXD010000024.1 GCA_019241285.1 Xanthobacteraceae bacterium
CCGACATTGAGGTGCAGTCGCCAACGCGCGCGGTCATGAAGTTCAGTTCGCCGGCGCCGACCGCGCCGCCGTGGCTGGCGTTCCTCGGCAGCTTCATGGTGCCCAAGAAGTATATGGAGCAGGCGGGGGTTGACGGTTTTGTGCAGAAGCCGATCGGCACTGGGCCTTACAAGCTCGTCGACTACCAGCTCAATTCGCGCATCGTGCTCGAGCGCTACGACGGCTACTGGGGGCCAAAGCCAAAGATTGCTCGGGTGATTTTCCAGATCATCAAGGATCCATCGGCACGGGTGGCGGCCATACAATCAGGCGAGGTCGATCTCACCATCAATGTGCCGGTGCGCGAGGTCGAGCGTCTCGGCCACGAACCGACGCTCGCGGGCGAGCTCAATCCGATCACCCGGGTGATCCTACTCCAGTGTCGCAACGATCTCGGCTTTGCCGACGACAATGTGCGGCTGGCCGCGCATCACGCCATCGACAAGCAGGCGCTCTCGAAGGCGTTCTATGGCGGCGCGGCAGTGCCGTTGTCGGTGCCGGCAACACCCGGCACGCCCGGGTACATCGAGGATTTCAAGTTTCCCTACGATCCGAAGCTGGCGGGCGAGCTGCTGGCTAAATCCGGCTTCAGCCCGAGCAAGCCGGCGCAGATCAAGTTCGCGACCACCAATGGCCAATTCCCGAGCGATTTTGACATGGCGCGTGCCATTCAGCAGATGTGGAAGAAGGTCGGGATCGACGCCGAGATCGAGACCATCGAATACGCCAAGTATTTCGAGCTCAATCGCGGCGCCAAGCTCCCCGAGGCGACGCTCTACAGCTGGGACAACGCCACTGGCGACCCGGAAATGTTCTCCGGCTATTTGCTCAATCCGAAGCTGCCGTTCTCGGCCTGGAAGGGCGATGAGGTGGGTTCGGAGATCATGGCGCTGTTCAACATTCCCGAAACGACCAAACGCATCGAGGGCTATCGGGCAACCGAGCGGAAGGCCGTCGAAAAAGGTGCCGCTATCCCGCTGCTGCAAAGCGTGCAGAGCGTCGTGCGCAAAAAGTCGCTGAACTACGTCAAATACGGGAACGGCTGGGTTCTCGCCAACAGCATGGACTGGACTTGATCCTGCTGCTGCTCGTCCGCCGAGCGCTGATCTCGGTGGTCATTCTGTTCTTTGTGTCGGCGCTGCTGTTCTGCATTCTGCGGATGCTGCCGGTCGATCCGGCCGCCATGTCGCTGCCGCCCATGGCCACGATTGCCGAAATCGAGGCCAAACGGCGCGAGATGGGGCTCGACCTGCCGCTGCCCGAGCAGTTCATGATCTGGCTCGGGCAGGTCCTGCATGGCGACTTCGGAACCTCGATCCATTTCCGGCGCAGCGTCGTGAGCCTCGTCGGCTCGACACTTCCCGCAACGATCGAACTTGCAGTTTCCGCCATGGTGATCGCCACGGCGCTCGGGCTCGGCGGCGGGTTGTTGTTGTTTGCAACGCGCGAGACCCCGGCGGAGCCGGCCGTGGACTTCGGCTCGATCGTGCTGTTGTCGATCCCGGAATTCCTATGGGGATTGTTCTTCATTTTGCTGTTTGGCGTGGCGCTGGGTGTGCTGCCGTTCACCGGACGGCTGTCGCCAGAATTCCAGCGGCCCATGGTGACCGGATTTCTGCTGCTCGACACCCTGCTGGTCGCGCGTCCCGACATGTTTTTCGATGCGCTCAAGCATATGATCCTGCCGGCCTTCGCGCTCGGGATCGCGTTCTCGCCGGCGATCATGCGGGTGCTGCGCTCGAGCCTGCTTGACGTCTATCACGAGGACTACATCCACCAGGCGCGCTTGCGTGGGGTGTCAGAAAGTCGGGTGCTGATCCGACATGGACTCAAGAATGCGATCTTGCCGACCTTGAGTCTGATGGGCGTGCAGTTCGGCATCCTGTTCGGCGGCACGTTGCTGGTGGAGGTGATCTATTCCTATCCGGGCCTCGGCAATCTGATGGTCGACGCGGTGCGCAATGCCGACCTGCCGATCATCCAGGCGGTTGGCCTGACCTATTGCATCGTCGTCCTCGTCATCAACACCGTGGTCGACGTGCTCTACATGGTCCTCAACCCCAAACTGCGGATCACCTGAGCCATGCGCCTGCCGCACTGGATGCGCTCCGCGCGCGTGTTGATCGGGCTGTCGATCATTCTCGTTGTCGCCCTCGCGGCGGTGTTCGCGCCGCTGCTCGCGCCGCACGATCCCAACGATCAGAACCTGATCGCGACGCTGTTGCCGCCGGCCTGGTTGCCCGGCGGCGACCCCGAGTTTCTGCTTGGCACTGACAGCCTCGGCCGCGACGTTCTTTCCCGCCTGATCTATGGGGCGCGGGTCGCCATGACTGTTGCGGTGGTCGCTTCATTTGGCGCGATGCTGCTGGGCGGCGTGCTGGCGCATGTGGCCGGATATTTCGGCGGCCGGATCGATTGGCTGATCGGCCGCATCGTCGATGTGTGGATGTCATTCCCGCCGGTGATCCTATCCCTCATTCTGATGGTTGGGCTCGGCACCGGGCTGCGCAATGTCATCCTTGCCATCATCCTGGTCGACTGGACGCGCTTCTGCCGCGTGCTGCGCAGCGAAGTGCTGGTGGTGCGCCGGCGCGACTACGTGACGGCTGCGCGCCTGATCGGCTTCTCCCATTGGCGCACCATCACCCGTGAGATCGTGCCGGCAACGGTGCCGTTGCTGATCACGCTGATGAGCCTCGAAATGGGCATTGCCGTCATCGTCGAGGCGATCCTGTCGTTCGTCGGCATGAGCGTCAGCGCCGACACGCCGGCTTGGGGCCAGATGATCGCCGACGCGCGCCAGTACGTGTACCAGTCTTCCTGGAACCTGATCTTCCCGATCCTGGCGATCTTCGTCACCGTGTTCGCGTTCAATCTGCTCGGCGACGGTCTGCGCCGCACGCTCGACGTCCGTCTCACCGCGGTGCGCACATGAGCGTGCTTGCCGCGCGCGACATTACTGTCTCGGCGAAGCTCGGTGGCGATCTCGTGCCGGTGCTGCGCGACTTCAGCCTCGCGTTGGAGCCCGGACGCGTGCTGGGCCTGGTCGGCGAGTCCGGTGCCGGCAAGTCGATGGTCGGGCGCACCGTCGCGCAGATGCTTCCGCCCGGATTTGCAGTCACGGCCGGCTCGCTGCGGTTCGGCGAGCGTGATCTGGTCG
>JAFAXD010000504.1 GCA_019241285.1 Xanthobacteraceae bacterium
CCGGCGTGCGAATATATCCGCGGTTGGCTGCTGTACTGTTTGACTGCCTACCTGCGGCTCTCACGCCAGTGCCCGGATTGGTTCGACCCGGGCCGACCGGCGGCAGTCGCCTGAGGAGTTGGTTGATTATTGGATCGCTTCGATCAGCAACTGCGCATCAGCGACGTCAGGCCGCGTGCAACGCGCGTCGAATGTTTGGTAGATATTCACCAGAACATCGTTCGCTTCAACGCGCTGGCCCCCTTCGGACAGGAGGCGGGCGAGGCTCGTGCCGGTCCGCAGCTCGAACCATCGCGACCCTTGCTCCCGCGCGAGGTCAATCGCGCGCTTGTATCTGCTGATCGCCGCAGCCGGATTGCCGCAACGGACCAGGAGGTCGCCATAGAGGCGATGAATTTCCGGTTCGGCCCATCGCTCGCCTGTACCGGCTGTGATCCGCAGGGCTTCGCGAAATCGTTGATCGGCGAGGTCGCGCTGATCAGCCGCCGCGTGCGCATCCGCAAGAAACGCGAGGCAAATCGGCCGAAAGATACGTGACCCGGTCTTTGCCCAAAGTTCGAGTCCGCTGTGAAACAATTCTACGGCCGTCATGGCGTGACCTGTGCGCGCCACGCGCCAGCCGCGCAGGAAGTGTGCCAGCGCCTGCCAATAAGGGAGACCGCGGTCATTGGCGAACTCCATGAGCTCGCTGTCGATCGCTGCCACCCGTTCGGCATCGCGCAACAGCACGAAGGCCATCCCGGCGTGCCAAAGAGCATAGAACCGCGACTGGTCGTCGCGGTCGAGCCCGCTGCTTTGAGCGAGCGCAGTGTCCGCGGACTGTTCCGCCTCCGCGGGCCGGCCGGCTAGCGCCAACGCCCAGGATCGATATGCGTAGATCCCTATCCCGACATCCTGGCCAAAACGCGCCCGCAGGTTCTGTCCCGTTCTCGAATTGGCGCCATGCTTGCCAGGATCGTAGCGCATGAGTGCCTGATCGAGTGAAGCGATTGCACGGGACATGTAGCCCATGATCAGATGTGATGTTCCGACCAGTCGATGGCCGACTAATATCGGGCCTCCTTCGTCCTGACCTTCGGCGACGGTTAGGAATTCTTCAGCTTGCTCCAGCATTGCGGCAGGCTTGCCACGGACATAGTGGTGAGCCCAAAGCCCGTACAGGATCGCGAGATGCATTCCCGGGTCATCGACGTGCCCGGATAGCTCGCGCGCCTTGGCATAAGCATCGCCGACCTGCCGATCCGCATATCCGCGTTGCTCCAGCAGGGTCCTGGCAAGCGCGATCTGCAACCTCAATTCATCGCGCGTGCGCGTCGCGTCGGCGGGTAAACAGACAATTTGCTGCAATGCCTGCGTGATGTTTTCGTGTGCCTCTGTCAAGGCGGAACGCGACAACGCGCGGTCCCCGGCAATAGACAAATAGCGCACGAATTTCGGCAGATCGTCTGCATGGCGGTAGTGATGCGCGATCAGCTCCGGTTGCGTGTCGACGATCTCTGGGAAACCCTCTTCCAATGCCCGGGCGATGCGTTGATGGAGTTGTTTTTTGCGAGTGCGGAGCAACATTTTCTCGGCGGCGTCGCGGACCAACGCATGCTTGAACACATAGGTGTTATCCCCGGACGCGTCTCTACAGTAGACGAGCTCCGAGGCCAGCAGCCGATCCAGCGCGGCATCCAGCACCTGTGCCGGAATGCCGGCAACGGCGCGCAGGAGCTCGTAGGAGAATTCGCGTCCGATGACGGCCCCGATCTGTGCGATCTCTTTGCCGGGACCCAAACGGTCGAGTCGGGCGAGTAGCGATTCCTGTAACGTCGCTGGGATCGTCTGCAGATGGACGCCGGCGAGCTCATAGCGCTCCTGATCTTCCCGCAGGACTCCTGCTTCCAGCACCGTCTTGGTCAGCTCTTCGATAAATAGAGGCACTCCATCGGTGCGGGCCAGAATCTCGCTCAACACCGGCGAGGGCATCGGCTTGCCCCCGGTTACGTGCTCGACCAATGCGGCACCGTACTGATGGCCGAGCGGCATCAGCCGAATCGTCGTGATGCGCGGGTCATCGTGCCAGGGGGGAGTGAACTCGGGTCGGGTCGTGATGAGCAGGAGAACGCGAAGGCGCGCGATGCGCTGAACCAGGAGCGAGAGCTGCTGCAACGAAGTCGGGTCGATCCAATGGGCGTCTTCAAAAATCAGATAGACCGGTTGCTCCAAAGCTAATGCTTCGAGCTGTGCCAGCAATGCGGCTAACGTCTTTTGCTTGCATTCCGCCGGGCTAAGCTCGTGCAAGCCAAAACTATCTCTGATCGGCAATTGCAGAAGGTTTGCAATGATTGCAACCTGCTCGGGTGTTGCTGCTGATCGTGCCAAGAGAGCCTCGAGCTTGTCGAGCTTGCCGGCCGGCGAGTCGTTGCGGTCAAATCCTGCAGCATGTTCAAGCTGGCCAATGATCGGGAACAGCGCCGTATGGGTATGATGCATCGAGCAGAAATAACGCAGCGTGATGTGCGGCTCGTTTCTCAGCCTCTCATCGAGCGCGAGCGCGATATGCGATTTACCGATCCCTGGTTCGCCGCAAAGTATTACGACGCACCCTTCGTTGCGCCGGGCGTCGCGCCACTTGCTCAGCAGCAATTCCATTTCGCTGTCGCGGCCCAACAGCGGCGGCAGTTTACTCTTGTGCCTGGCTTCGAAGCGGCTCTTCACGTCAGTGGCGCCGATGACATGCCAGACCCTTATTGGGTCGGGCCAGCCTTTCAGGGTGCGAAGCCCGAGATCGCTGTAATCGAAATGGCCGCCGGTCAACCGCTGTGAATTCGCGTCGATCAGCACCGTCCCCGGGCTTGCCATTTTCTGCAGGCGCGCCGCCAGGTTCGGCGTTTGTCCGATGGCGGCCTGCTCCCGGACCATGCCGTCGCCCACGAGATCGCCGACCACGACCACGCCTGTGGCAATCCCAATACGGACCCGCAATCCCACGCCAATCTCAGCTTGCAGCGCCCCGACCGCATCAATCAGCGCCAGGCCTGCCCGGGTCGCCTGGACTGCACTCTCCTCTTCAGCTTGCGGGTAGCCGAAATAGGCAAGCACGCCGTCCCCCATGTAGCGGACGACGTTTCCGTTGTGACGGCGCACGACGTCCGTGACGCGGGTGTTGTAGGCGATGAGTACGCGCCGGAAGTCTTCGGGGTCGAGACGAGCCGAGAGCGCCGAGGAACCAACGAGATCACAGAACATGATTGTCAGCTGGCGTCGCTCGGCATCGTTGAGCGGTGCGGCGTCAGTGGGCATGGGAAGCTCGGTCCGGCCAGCCCCGCTCCATCGCGCAATGGCGTCCAGAATTTGCAAGCGATGCTGTGCCGGGATCTTGAGATTTTGCAGGTCTTGCTCGGTGAGCCGATGCACGTCCGAGACGTCGATGGCGTTCTCGGCGAAGCGTTGGGCGTACTCGGTGAGGCCGATCGATCTTAGCCAGTCGGCAATGCCCTGCATACCAATCCCATCGCACCCACGTCATCTTAACACAAATGACGGTTGCGAACACACCACGGTTGCTCAGCTTAGGGACGATTCGCTCTAACGAAGCCAGTCTCGGCGCCGCCTACACGCGCTTAACGCGAATTAAAGTATGAGGCGCGTACTGATATATGCAATCACCATCGCTGGTGACCAATCGAATACGCGCGAAATCCGACAGCGGCCGCAATACCGCGTGCCGCGGCTCTCAGCGTTGCGAGATGGTGCGATGCCGCCCAGCGTCGTGATCCTGGTCGACGGTCCGCACCGCGTCTCCCGGCCTCACCCCGTCCGGTGGGTTCTCGACCACACGATCGTCGGAGTTGAGGCCTGAGGCGACTTCGATCTCGTTGCCGAGATCGCGCGCGACAGTGATTTGCCTGAGCACAATCCGATTGTTGTCGTCGACGACGGCGACGCGCAGCCCGTGTTGATCGAAGATGAGCGCGCTTGCCGGGATGTTGATGGCGACATCGGGATGCGGCAGTTCGAACGTGACTGTGGCGAATGCGCCTGTCATCAGCTCCCGCTTGCTGTTGTCGACGATGAGCAGCATCCGGGTTGTTCCCGACGCAACATCGACGGCTTGAGCGGACGCCTCTACGGTCGCCGGGAAGCGGCGTCCCGGATATTCAGGCACCGAGATTTGCGCACGTGTGCCGATCGCTATGCTGGGCACGTAATTTTGCGGAACGTTGACGTAGACGCGCAATTTGCTGGTGTCCGACACGATGAACAAAGCCGCCCCGCCGCCGGCACCTGCGTTGATCAACGCGCCTACATCGGTATTGCGGGCGGTGACTAATCCGTCGAAGGGCGCGGTGATGCGCTTGTATTGTTCCAACACGCGCAGACGATCGAGATTGGCCTGGGCCGACTTCACGAGCCCTTCCTTGTTCGAGGCATCGGCGGTGCGCTGGTCGAGGTCTTGCTTGGCCAGACTCCCGGTCGTGATGAGTTGCTGGCCCCTCAGCAGCGTCGCCTGTGCGAGCTTGAGGTTCGCCTGTGCGGCGGTGAGATCGGCCGCGGCCTGCATGATCTGCTGGTCGAGGTCCGGCGCATCGATCTCGCCAAGCAGCTGGCCAGCTTTCACTGGTGTGCCGATGTCGGCCTGCCAGCTTTTCAGGTAGCCGCTGACCCGCGCGAAGATCGGCGCCTGCACGTAAGCCTCGAGCCTGCCTGGCAGATCCAATGTCGTACGCTGGCCGCGGGTGTCCGGCTTGGCAACGCCAACCACGGGCACGGCCTGTGCCTCGGTCCACGCGGACAGCTTGGCATCCGCCATCTTGCGCGTGGTGAGACCCATGGTGACCAGCACGGCACAGACCGCGACGGCGAGGATGCCGGCGAAACGCAGTCGCCGGCGGGAAATAGCCGGGGGCGTGGACTCAGGCTGCATGGGGTTCTCCGACGGGCTCAATCGCCGGCGCGGGCGCGCGCCGACCATGGAGCAGGCTGAAAACAACAGGGACGAAGATGAGCGTTGCGACCGTGGCAAAGATCAGGCCGCCGACCACGGCGCGCCCAAGAGGAGCGTTCTGCTCGCCGCCTTCACCAAGGCCGAGCGACATCGGCAGCATGCCGATGACCATGGCTAGCGCAGTCATGAGCACCGGGCGGAAGCGCACAAACCCGGCTTCGAGCGCGGCAGCAACCGGATCGCCGAGCGCGTCGAGCCGCTCGCGCGCAAAGCTGATCACGAGGACGCTGTTCGCGGTGGCGACGCCCATGCACATGATGGCACCCGTGAGCGCCGGCACCGACAGCGTCGTTCCGGTCGCGAACAGCATCCAGACAATGCCGGCAAGCGCCGCTGGAAGTGCCGTGATGATGACGAACGGATCGGTCCAGGACTGAAAGTTGACGACGATCAGCAAATAGATGAGGACGACGGCTCCGAGCAATCCGAACAGCAGTCCCGAAAACGCGCTGTTCATGGTGTTGACCTGTCCCAGCATCGCGACCTGCACGCCTTTCGGGCGAAGGCTGGCCGTTTCATCCAGGACTTTCTGAACGTCGGCCGCCACTGCACCGAGGTCGCGGCCCTGGGTCGTGCCGTAGATCTGCACCATATTCTGGATGTTGTATTGCGACACGACCGCGGGCGTGCCGGTGCGGTTGATGTCGGCGATCGCGCCCAACGTTTGCGCGCCCGCGCCCGGGGCCGTAATCGGCAAGTTCCTGAGCGCGCTCAGTGAGTCCATTTGGTATTGCGGCGTCTGCATGACGATGGAGTACTGCACGCCGTTCTCGGGATTGAGCCAGAACGTGGGCGCAACCTGGCTACTGCCGGCGAGATTCACGACCATGCTGTTCGTTACATCGCGCTCGGTGACGCCGACATATTCGGCGCGGGTGCGGTCAACGTCGACATTGAAACTCGGTCCTCGGTCTGATTGCTGGATGCGAACATCGACAAGGCCGGGGACGTGCCGCAGCCGGCGCAGCAGCTCATCGGCGTAGGCATAGTCTGCATCGAGGCGCGGACCGCGAATCTGTACGTCGATTGGAGCCGGTGCGCCGAAGTTGAGAATCTGGCTGATGATGTCGGGCGGAAGAAACGAGAAGGTCGTTCCCGGAAAGTGTGCCGGCAGCTCTTCTCGCAGCTGGCGCACGTAAGTCGCCGTCGGCTTGTGCTCCTCGGTGAGCTTGATCTGGATGTCGCCGTCCTGCGAACCGATGATTCCGGTGTTGTTGTAGGTCATATTGATGCCGCTGACCGGAACGCCGATATTGTCGACGATCGTTGCCAGCTCGTTTGCCGGCACGATTTCGCGGATGGCTTTTTCGATCGCGGCGAATTCCTCGGCGCCGACCTCGACACGGGTGCCGACCGGCGTGCGCACGTGCATCAGGATTTGGCCGGCATCAACCGACGGGAAGAAATCGCGGCCCAGATAAGGCGCGAGTGCAAATGACGCGACGATGGCGCCCAGAAAGCCGATGACGAAAACGGCCCGTCGGCGCAGCGCCATTCCCAACAGGGCGCAATAAAAGGCCCGAAAACCCTCGAATCCCCGCTCGAACCAGCGTTGAAAGCGCACGAACGGATTGCGTGAAGGCGGCATCGCCCCATCAAGGCCATGCATGTCCGTATGTGGCGCGTGGGGCTTGAGCAAATACATGGCCATGGTCGGGACGAGGGTTCGGGACAGGATGAACGACCAGACCATGGCCGACATGACGGCTTCCGCCATGGGCACGAACAGAAATCGCGGTACGCCGGTGAGAAAGAACATCGGTATGAACACGATGCAGATGCACAGCATCGAGACAAAGGCGGGCACCACGATCTGCGCGGCGCCATCCATGATGGCGGTCTCGACGTCCTTGCCCTGCTCCAGATGCCAGTTGATGTTTTCGATCGTCACCGTTGCTTCATCGACCAGAATGCCGACGGCAAGTGCGAGCCCGCCCAGGGTCATAATGTTGAGGGTCTCACCCAATGCCCAAAGGGTTGCGATCGAGCCCAGCACCGACAGCGGGATGGATGTTGCAATGATGAGGGTCGAGCGCACGCTTCCCAGGAACAAAAGAATCATCACGCTGGTGAGCGCGGCGGCGATAAGCCCTTCGCGGATCACGCCACCGATCGCGGCGTTGATGAAAATCGACTGATCGCCGAGCAGTGCGATGTTGAGATTTTCGGGCAGGATCTCCTTGAGCTCCTGCACCTTCTTCTTGATCCCTTCGATGATCGCTAATGTCGACACCGAACCATTCTTGAGCACCTGCATCAGGACGGAGCGGCTGCCGTCCACGTGCACGATATTGGTTTGCGGCGAATTGCCGTCACGCACGTGGGCGACGTCCCGGATGTAGACCATCGCGCCGTCGACGCTCTTGATCGGCAGGTCGGCGAGCTCGTTGATCAGCGAGGGCGCGTTATTGAGCTTGATGGTGTACTCGAACCGACCAATCTTCTCGGTGCCAACCGGGGTGATCAGGTTCTGCGCCGCCAAGGCGTTGGCGACGTCCTGGCTCGACAAGCTCCGCGCCTGCATCGCAGCCGAGTCGAGATCGATCTGAACCTGGCGGGATTTGCCGCCATACGGATAAGGGATTGCCGCACCCGGAACGGTAATGAGCGGCGTGCGGACCACATAGAGGCCAAGGTCCGCCAGTTGCTGCTCCGACAAGCCCTGTCCGGCCAGCGCTAGTTGAATGATCGGAACGGTGGTCGCGTTGTAGTTGAGGATCAGCGGTGGCGTGGTGCCCGGCGGCATTTGCTTGAGCACCGTCTGCGACACCGACGTGACCTGCGCATTGGCAATGCGGATGTCGGCACCGGGTTGAAAGAAAACCTTAACGATGCCGAGTCCGTTGTACGAGGTCGCCTCGACATGCTCGATGTCATTGACCGTCGTCGTCAACACTCGCTGATATTGGGACACCATGCGGCCGGCCATCTGATCGGGCGACAGGCCGGTGTACTGCCAAATGGCAGCGATGATCGGGATGCGGATTTCTGGAAAAATATCGATGGGCGCGCGCAAGGCCGCGAGCGAGCCGGTGATCAGAATGAGCAGGGCGAGCACGACAAACGTGTACGGCCGCCGCAACGCGATGCGGACCAGGGCAACCATGCGATAAAATGTTCCCGCTCTTTTCTTGACATGCCTCGCCGCGTCCGGCTCAAGCCAGAAGCAACACGGCTCGCGCAGTCACCCCCAACGAGACTCCGCTCGTTGCAGTGCAACATACTCGGGTTCGCGTCCGAGACAATTCACAAATATGTATGGGGCCTCTCCGCATTCAGCATTTCTCGACGCGGAATAACAAGATTTTGCCACATCAAGACGCATCGCGTGACATTTTGCGCAACGCGCTGCTCAGCGTTCAGGCAATGCGGCAGGTTGCTTGCGAGTATGCGCGCGCGGTGCGGAAGGATTCCATGCTCGCGCACGATTCGCGGGATGATTTTCTTCCGATCATTACACCGTTGTAACTTTGATTTGAGTCTAACAGTTGAACAACGTACAATCGCGGCTGAGATCACGCTTGGCTTGCGATGGTAAGTACCAGCGACACGGCGCCGACCAGCACGAGGCTCGCGGCCCATACCGAGTCGAGGTTGAACCAGCTGCGCGACAGGAAGCGCAGGCCCAAGTAACGATACACAAGCCACGCCAGGATGCCGCCGGCCGTGATCATCGCCAGGGCATGGACGACGGCGACCAGCACCGCCATGGTCAGGTTCGCATCGATCAGCGTACCGGCAGCTTCATGACCGGGGTCGAGATCAGCCGTGCGGCACAGTCCCAGATAGATTGGCACGAGCATCAGTCCGGCGCCGTGGGCGATCGCAACAACAAATGACCATAGCGCGAGCTGGGTCGGCGGAATGCGCGCTAGCACGCGGGGGTGGCGCTGGTTGATCAGGCGAAAGACGCCGAAAGCGATGACGATCAGGCTGGCGGCGATCTGGATCGGCTGCCGCCATTCGACGAGCGCGAGCAGCAGCGCGAAGGGCAGAATGACCAACAAGATTGCCAGCAGATGGCCGAGGGTCAGCGGTCCAAGCGCCGTCACGAGGGCGCGCGCGTTGCGTTCGAGCAGTCCGGCCGAGACCGCGAGCGGCCACCCCATCCCGGGATTGAGCCCGTGATAGATACCGCTCGCGACGACTGCGAGCCACAGGCCCGCCGGTGTCCAATCCGCGTCCGGCAACTTTACTGGACCGACGGATAACAGAAGGAATCCGTCGAGCAGTCTCCGCCTTCGAGCCGCACCTGGTGCGTGCGGTAGCCGTCGGGGAAACTCACCCAGAAGTCCTTGGCGAGCTCGAGGCCACCGTTCGGTTTGGCATGCGCCATGACCTGGGCGGCTGGCACACCACTCGGGTAGAACTGATTGTCCCAGGTCGAATAAAGCGAGTTCGTCCAGTAGACGCGCTTGCCGTCGCGGCTGATCTCAACCATTTGCGGGCCGCCGGTATATTTGTTGCCACTCGGGTGCGGGGTACGGCGGGCAATGCCGCCGACATGCACTGATCCGGTGAGCTTGGGCTTGCGCGGGTCGCTGACATCGTACTGACGCATCTCGCCGGTGCCCCAGCAGGCGACGTAGAGGAAGCGATCATCCATGGAGAGATCAATGTCGGTCACGAGCGGCGGCACCGCGCCAAAGCCCTGCAGCAGCGGCGGCAGATCGTCCTTGGCGGCCGGCTCCGGCGGGATGGTCGCGGTCTTCTCGATGTGGAACTTGCTGCCGTCGCGCCACCAGGTCCAGATCGAGCCCTCCAGATTGGTCGTATCTACCACGACGCCGAGGAAGCCGTATTCGCGAACCGGATCGTGCGCGGGCCGCACCTCCAGCGCCATCTGGTGATTGGCACCGAGATCGATGGTCTGCACGTTCCTCCGCGCGCGCAGATCCCAGAAATGGATCCGGTGCCCGTATTTGTTTGATAGCAAGTCTTCCGGGACGATGCCATTCTCGAACTGCGGCGGCAGCGCCCATTCGCTGGTCACCATGTAGTCGCGCGGCAGGTTCCACCAGAAATCATAATGCAGTTGCTGCGGCCCGCGGTCGATTTCCCAGCGGCCGAGCACCTCGAAGCTCTCGCAATCCATGATGAACACGCCGGGCGGGCCGCCGGTGCCGTCCTTGCCGCTGCCGCCGAGTGTGCTGATGTAGATCCCTTCCGGGCCGCAATGGACCGTGTGCGGACGCGAGTAGCCGGTTTTCTTGAACACTTCCTCGGGCTGGATGACCTTGTGGATCTTGGGCTTGGTCGGATCGGGCTTGGTGTCGACGATATAGATGCGCGAGGAACGAAGTCCCGGGATGATGAGATAACGCCGCTCCAGGAACGCGTGGCCGGTGAGCGGAGACAGGGAGGACGAGCAGGCGTTCCAGCCGAAATGATGAAACTCATCCCCCGCGTAAGGCATGGTCAGCGTGTCGATGACTTTGCTGAACGTCGGCGATCCTTGCTTGACGTCGACGACGGCGAGGGCATCGGGCTTGGAGAAATCAGGGCTGAGCAGCAACGTGTAGGCGAGCGTCTCGGGTGGCGCTTCCATCGCCAGCTTGGGGGATGCGTAAAAGGTCGGATCGGGCCTCATTGTCATTTGTTATCCTCCGTACCAAGGGGTGTAGGGCGCCTCTCTCGCAATCAGCATCGTATGCACGGATGATTATTTCATTTTTGCGACGATAAATCTTTAGGACCGGCTTTACGCGATGGACATTTCCGGAAGAATAACGATAGAGCGAAACAACGTTTCGAAGAAAAATCGTTCAGCTCAGGTCGAGACCCGCTCCAGCCGGCTACGGTATTGCCCAGGCGACTGATCGAACCAGCGCTTGCAGGCGCGGAAGAAACTGGCTTGGTCGGCGAAGCCGAGCAGGTAGGCGGTCTGGCCGAGCGACAAATGCAGGCGGCCGAGGTACTGCTCGGCGAGTTCGCGGCGCGTATCGTCCAGCAATTTCTGAAACGAGGTCCCCTCGTCCTCGAGCCGCCGCTGCAAGGTGCGCTCGCTCAAGTGCAACTCGCTCGCCACATCGGTGCGGCGCGGCTCGCCATCGGGCAGGCGGCGGATGATCACTTCGCGAGCCCGGTTGCTGATCTGGCCGTGATCGAACTGCCGCAGATAGTCGCCGGCGTAGCGGTCATGCAGCTCCAGCAGCCGCGGATTGCAGGTCGGTAGAGGTGCGGTCATGTCATCTTTGGCAAACAACAGGCTGGTGAGCGGCGCATCAAACGAGACCGGACAGCGCAAGGCGGCACGGTAGGGTGCGACATCCGCGGGCGCCGGATAGGGCAGGGCGATGGCGCGCGGGTAGACCTCGCGCCCGGCGATCCAGCGGCAGAAGCCGAGCAGCGTGGCGATGATGAACTCGCCCCGCTGGCGTGGCACCGGCCGGCTGCCGCCGAACAGTTCGAATGAAATGCGATAGCCAGCTTGTTCCTCGGTCAGGGTCATGGTGAACGCGTCGCTGAGGATCAGCATGTAGCGGATCAGCCGCTCGTAAGCGGTGCGTAGATCGCTGCATGACATCATCGCATAGCCGACGACATCGAAGCTTGCTGGGCGCGCGACGTCATGTTGGGCAAGTCCGATCGCCGGATTGCCGGACTGCTCGGCGGCGAGCTCCCATAGGCGGCTGATTTGTTCGGTGGCGATGCGCGACCCCGGCGCGTCCAGGCTTTTCGGGTCGATGCCGGCGCCTTCCAGCAGCGCCGCGACATCAAGCCCCTCGGCGGCAAGCATGTCGATGGTGCTTCTCACCCAGACGCCGGATGTCGCCAGTTTGCGCAACCGTCTGCTCCTCCCGCAGCACTATGGCTTCCCAGGCCAGCGAATTGGCCGCCCGCGTCACTGACACGACCCCTTGCCGGCTTTAGCCTTCTTGTCATCGAGGCTGCGCAACCCCGGAAACACGGGCTCGCCGCTCGGCTTTTAGGGGAGGAACATGCCATGGAACTGCAATACTCGCCAGCGACCTTGGAATGCACTGGAACCGCCAAGCGACCGGCCAGCAAACCCTGGCTCGCGACTTATGGTTCAGCAATTCCGGCCGAAATCGCCCCAGATGCCCATGCGTCGGTGACCGACATGCTGGTCGAGGCGATGCAACGGTTTGCCGAGAAGCCGGCCTTCCGCTGCTTCGGCCAGACACTGACCTACGCCGACACCGACCGGCTCTCTGGCAACTTCGCGGCCTATCTGCAGAACGCCCTGGGCGTGCGCAAAGGCGATCGCATCGCCGTGATGCTCCCCAACATCCCAGCCTTCCCGCTCGCCATGTTGGGCATCGTGCGCGCCGGCGCCGTCCAGGTGAATGTCAACCCGCTCTACACGCCGCGCGAGCTGGAGCATCAGCTCAACGATGCCGGGGTCGAGACGATCGTGATCTACAGCGGCGTGTCTGCAACACTCGCCGAGATCATCAACAAGACCGCGGTCAAGCACGTCATCGTAGCGTCACCGGGCGACGGCACCGGCGCCAAGCTTCCTGGTCCCCCCATTGATGCGCGCCTGGCCGGCACGACTGGATTTGCTGATGCCCTGCAGCAGGGAGCGGATCTCAAATTTAGCCCGGTGCGGCTCTGCGGCGATGATCTGCTGTTCCTGCAGTACACGGGCGGCACGACCGGCCTTTCCAAAGGCGCGGCGCTCTCCCACCGCAACCTCGTCGCCAACACCGAGCAGTTCAAGGCATTCGTGCAGCCGCACGTGCGGCGGCCGGGCGAAGAGGTCGTGGTCACCGCGCTACCGCTCTATCATGTGTTCGCCCTGATGGTGAATTTCATCAGCTACTTCTCACTCGGCGCCGAGAACTGGCTCGTTCCTAATCCACGCGACATGGATGGTTTCGTCGGCATCCTGCGCGAAGCGCGCTGCACAGTCTTCACCGGCGTGAACACGTTGTTCGGCGGGCTGGTGATGCATCCGAAGATCGGCGAGGTCGATTTCACGACCCTGCGCGTGGCGATCGGCGGTGGCGCCTCCGTGCATCCGGCCACTTCGGCGAAGTGGAAAGCGCTGACCGGCGGCGACATCCTGGAGGGGTATGGCCTCTCGGAAACGTCGCCGATCCTCACACTCAATCCGATGCGGGCGGAGCCTTTCACCGCA
The DNA here is from genome assembly GCA_019241285.1 of Xanthobacteraceae bacterium. Classification (GTDB taxonomy): domain Bacteria; phylum Pseudomonadota; class Alphaproteobacteria; order Rhizobiales; family Xanthobacteraceae; genus JAFAXD01. The sequence continues at coordinate 13,101 of JAFAXD010000504.1, forward strand.
ACCGTCGGCCTGCCGCTCCCGTCGACGGACATCAAGCTGCTCGACGAAAACGATCAGGAAGCGCGGCTCGGAGAGGCCGGAGAGATCTGCGCCAAGGGCCCGCAGGTGATGCGGGGCTATTGGCAAAAGCCCGACGCGAACGCCGCGGCGTTCACGGCAGATGGTTATTTCCGCACCGGCGACATCGGTGTGTTCAACGAGAAAGGCTATCTGAAAATCGTCGATCGCAAGAAGGATATGATCATCGTCTCCGGCTTCAACGTCTATCCGAACGAGGTGGAGGCCGTTGCCGCAGCGTGTGCGGGCGTCGCCGAATGCGCCTGCGTTGGCCGGCCGGACGAGAAGACCGGTGAAGCGGTACGGTTATTCGTGGCCAAAGCCCCTGGCACCAGCCTGAGCGAGGATGATCTGATCGCCCACTGCCGGCGCGAGCTTGCGGCCTACAAGGTTCCCAAGGATGTGCGCTTCCTCGACGCGCTGCCCAAGTCGACGGTCGGCAAAATCCTGCGCCGCGAGTTGCGCGATCAAGCATAGGTGCAATCATGGCCATCCAGAATTACCACATGGACACGATCAGCCAGTTCGTCGGACGCGAGCTTGGTGTCTCGGACTGGGTCGAGATCACCCAGGACCGCATCAATCAATTCGCTGACTGCACCGGGGATCGGCAATGGATTCATGTCGACCCTGAGCGTGCGCGGCGCGAGAGCCCGTTCGGCGCCACCATCGCGCACGGCTATCTCACCTTGTCGCTGATTGGCGCGATGGTGCTCGAGCTGGGCGTTGTTCCGCCTGATGCGGCGAGCGGGCTCAATTACGGATTGGATAAAGCGCGGTTCATCGCACCTGTGAAAGCCGGCGCCCGCGTACGCACCCGTGCGAACCTGCTCTCGGCCGAGCCGCAGTCGGGCGGGCGCCATCTGCTCAAGCTGCAATGCACGCTCGAAATCGAAGGTGAAGCCAAACCCGCCCTGGTGGCCGAGGTGCTGTGCATGCTGATCGGCAAACCGGCACCGGTGGCTTAACGCAGAACAAAAATTGGGAGGAACACCATGGCAAGCGCCCAAGCGCAAGCGTTCGACCAGGACATCCGCGACCAGGCGGCGCAAAACACGCTCTCGGCAAACCCGCTGGTCGGCGTGCGAGGATATGACGTCATCGATGCGGCGCGGGTGCTGCTGGGGCGAATGGTGGCCAGTCCGCGGGTGACCACCGAGCTCTGCCTCTCTCTGCTCGGTGAGCTTGGGCGGATCGGCACTGGCACGTCCCAGATTGCGCCGGATCCACGCGACAAACGCTTTGCCGATCCAGCCTGGAAAGAGAGCTTTGCCTACCGTGCGCTGGCGCAGTCTTATCTGGCCTGGGCTGGTCTGCTCAATCAATTCGTCGACAAAGCCGTGCTGGAGAAACGCGACGCTGAGCGCGCGCGCTTCGTCGTGTCGTTGATCGTCGATGCGTTTGCGCCGACCAATGCGCTCGCCGGCAATCCGGCGGCGCTGAAGAAGCTCGTCGATACCGGCGGCGTGAGTTTCCTCAAGGGCCTTGAGAATTTTGTCGGCGATTTCGCCCGCAACGGCGGCATGCCGGCGCAGGTTGACACGCGCAAATTCGCCGTCGGCACAAATCTGGCGACCACGCCGGGATCGGTCGTTTATCGCAGCCCGGTCATGGAGCTGATTCAGTACGGACCGGTGCGCCCGGAGGTTCACTCCCGTCCGCTGCTGATCGCGCCGCCGCAGATCAACAAATTCTATGTATTCGATCTCGAGCCGGACAAGAGCATCATCGGGCTCGCGCTCAAAGGCGACCTGCAGACATTCGCGATCAGCTGGAAGAACCCGACCGCCGCCGAGGCTCACTTTGGCCTCGACACCTATGTGGAAGCCGTCGAGGACGCGGTCGATGTGATCTGCGAGATCACGGGCAGTAAGGACGTCAATATCTGGGGCTCATGCTCCGGCGGCATCACCACATCTGCGTTCTTGGCAAACCTCGCAGCCCGCGGTCTGCCGAAGGTGCATAGCGCTACCATCGCGGTCTGCCTGCTCGATATGAGCGTCGCCCAGGGTACGACGGCCGGCATGTTCGTCACGCCGGAATCGATTGTCGCTGCAAAGCGCGCGTCGCAACTCGCCGGCGTCGTCGAAGGGCAGGAACTGGCGCGCATGTTTGCCTGGATGCGCCCCAACGACCTGATCTGGAACTACTGGGTCAACAACTATCTGCTCGGTAATGCGCCACCCGCGTTCGACGTGCTCTACTGGAACAACGATACGACGCGCTTGCCGGCCCGGCTGCACGGCGACTTCCTTGACCTGCTGACGACCAATCCGTTCGTCAATCCCGGCCGCCTGACGTTGCGCGGCACGCCGCTCGACATGCGTCGTCTCGATATGGACAGCTACGTGATTGCGGGTCTCTCCGATCACATCACGCCCTGGCAAGGCTGCTACAACACGGCGAAGCTTTACGGACCGCGCAGCACGTTCGTGCTCTCCAACAGCGGCCACATCCAGAGCTTGCTCAATCCGCCGGGCAATCCCAAGGCGTCGTTCTGGGCCGGCGCCGCACACGCGGCAACGCCGGACGCGTGGCTGGGGCAAGCCGAGAAGCACAGCGGAAGCTGGTGGCCGCACTGGCTCGAATGGATCAAGGCGCGTTCAGGCGAACTGATGGCGGCCCCGGCGGCGCTGGGCAGCGCGCAAAATCCGCCGCTCGCACCGGCGCCCGGTCAATATGTGATGGAGCATTAAGTGCAGATCAGCACACACGACCTCGGCGGCCAAACCGTGCGGGTCGGCATCCGGCCCGGCGAAACCGACGGTCCGCCGCTGCTGTTGTTCAATGGCATTGGCGCCAATATCGAGCTGATGCAGCCGTTTGTTGACGCATTGGAAGGGCACGCGACGATCGTGTTCGACGTGCCCGGGGTGGGCGGATCACCCGCGCCATGGCTGCCGTATCGCCCCTCGAGCTTGGCGATCCTCAGCGCGCGGCTACTCGATCGCTTGGGCTACGACCAGGTTGATGTGCTGGGAGTGTCCTGGGGTGGGGCGCTTGCTCAGCAATTCGCGTTCGCGCATGCCAAGCGCTGCCGCCGCCTCATTCTTGCTGCGACCTCGCCCGGCCACCTGATGGTTCCCGGCAAACTCTCCGCAATGCTCAAAATGGCGACGCCGCGTCGCTATAAGGACCCAGATTACATGCGCCAGTTTGCCGGCGAGATCTATGGCGGCGCCTTGCGCGATGCGCCGGACCATGTCGGAGCGCATCTGCGCCATGTGCGCTGGTCGAGCGACTATGGTTATTACCTGCAGCTGTTCGCCTGCTTCGGCTGGAGCAGCCTGCCGTGGCTTCCTTTTCTACGCCAGCCTACGCTGGTCATGGTGGGCGATGACGATCCGCTGGTGCCGGTTGCCAACGGTCACATCCTGACGCGGCTCATCCCCGATGCACGCCTGGTCAGGATCGACGATGGTCACCTGTTTTTACTGACGAGTGCGGAGCAATCCGCGCGCATCGTTTCCGAATTTTTGAATTGAGGCGGTGCGCGTCGCAATGATCACGCGAGAGTGAGCGCAAGGATTTTCGCTCGTGGCTATGCTGCGGCAAGTCTCGGCATAGTAACGACCGGAAGGCAGGGAGCATGACCCCGATCTCACGCAGCTCGATCTCGTCCGCGGTAGCCTTTCTGGTTGTATCAATGGTTAGCGCTGGTTGTTTCGCGCCCATCGCCGCTTTCGCGCAGGGTGCCCCTGACTACGCCGCGATCGTGGCCGCGCCGGACCGCAGCGACGCCGATCGCAAGACCGACGAGCGCCGCGATCCGATCAAGCTCCTGGAGTTCAGCGGTGCACGCCCCGGCACGAAGGTGCTCGATATGGGTGCGGGCGGCGGCTACAGTTCGGAGCTTATGGCGCGCGGGGTGGCGCCGGGCGGGACCGTCTACGCGCAGAATCCGCCCGATTTTCCCGAACGCGGCAAGGCGCGGTTCGATGCGCGGCTGCAGACGCCGGGCGGCAAGAACATCGTCGGCCTGACGCGGCCGTTCGACGATCCGGTGCCGGCGGATGTGCATGATCTCGATCTCATTACATTCCTGTTCTTCTATCACGACACGACCTACATGAATGTCGATCGTGCCGCGATGAACCGCAAGCTGTTCGACGCGCTCAAGCCCGGCGGCATTCTGATCATCGCTGATCATTCGGCGCGGCTCGGCGATGGCACCACCGTCGGCAAGACCTTGCATCGCATCGAGCAGGCCGCCGTGCAACGCGAGGTCGAGAACGCCGGATTCAAGCTCGTGGGCGAGGGCAACTTCTGGCGTCATCCGGAGGACCCGCGCGATTTCTCGATCCAGCCCGTCTCCGGCAAGCCGGTCGATGAGTTCGCGTTGAAGTTCCAGAAGCCGAACTAAACTAAAAATTCGCCCGCCGATCCACGTCATTGCGAGCGAAGCGAAGCAATCCAGTGCTGAGCCGCCACACTGGATTGCTTCGTCGCTGCGCTCCTCGCAACGACGTAGATCGCCGGGACAGCTTGGTGATGACGGAAAGTCCCGGGAACGCGCCTACGCGGTCTGGCGCAGCGGCTGCGCAGCGCGCCGCCATTGCCTGGTGTTCAGGTAGGTCTCCAGCGTGAGTGGCTCGCCTTCGAACGGCGGGCGCTTGACCTCGACGCCGGTGAAGCCGGACGCCTCCTCGAACCAGCTCTTCGGCGGAGGGAAACCCCAGCGATTGCCGTTGGATTTGCCGTCCACCATGCAGGCGACCGGCTCGTCGTAGCGGTCGACAACCTGAATGGCTGGAAGCAACAACTCGGTGCGATGTCCGTCGGGATCGCGCAGGTAGACATAGTAGGAATGTCCATGCCCATGCCGTCCCGGGCCGTGCTCGATGCGATCGGCAAAACCGATGTTGCCGGCGGTGTCGAGCCCGCGCACGATGTCATAGAGCGACTCGACCACATAGCCGCAATGATGAAAGCGCGGCCCCGAGCGATGCAGGAACACGATGTCCCACGGATTGCTCTTGCGGTAGAGAAACGTGCCGACGACCGCGCCGGCGCCCTGCACGACGATGTAGTCTGAAATGCGAAAGCCCAGGTCCATGTAGAACCTGGCGGCAGCAAGCACGTCGGGCACCAGCACTTGATAATGATCCATGCGCAGCGCACGGGCGCCCTGGTGCGTGTTCACCTCGACATGGAGCCGCGGTTTGGTCTGCATGGTCGCGCAGAGCTCGACGGGCGTGCCCATGGCATCGAGAAAACGCAACGTACGCGTCTGAAACGGCACCTCGATGAATTTCGCCGGAACACCGGCCTGGTCGAAATGGAACTTGGCTTTGTCGAGGTCTTCCTCGCCAAACACGTGCATGCCGACACATTCGCAGGTCGGCTCGGCAGCCGTTTTCTTCAACGTGAGGCTATGATGTCCGCGCTCCTCGACGCCGCGCAAAAAGATCGTGTTGGCATCTTCGTCGCTGACCAGGAGGCCGAGCACTTGGGTATAGAAATCGCGGCTGGCGGGCAGGTCCTGCGCGGTCAGCACCAGATGGCTGGCGCGGGTGATGTTGAACGGCGGATTGAAATTGGTTTGCGGAATTACCATGGCGTGTTCCTTCCAAAATCGTGTTTTTGCTGCACCCAGAGCGCGTGAATTTTGCACAGACGGCCGCGCCGCGCCATGCGCGGCGACAAAACCTGCGGCGACGAACGCGCGGCTCCCATTCACAAAGCCGATTTCCAGGTCGGGGAAACTTCCTCTAGAGTGGGTCCAAGCTCATGCACGACGCTGCCGGACTCCACGGCGGCGCGAGGGAGGAACAGATGTCCATATCGCGCAAGGGCGGAATCTCCCGCCGCAGGTTCATGGCCACCAGCGCCGGCGTGGTGCTTGCCGCCAACTTTCCGGCTCCTGCGATCCTGGCGCAGTCCCGCGCCCCCCTGCGCCTCGGCAATCTCAACTCGTTCACCGGCGCCATCGCTTATTCGGCCGAGAACAATCTCAACGGCATGAACCTCTATTTCGACAGCATCGGCGGCTCGGTCGCCGGCCGTAAGGTCGAGATCATCAAGGAGGACGATCAGTTCAGTCCGCAGATCGGGTTGCAGAAGGCGAAGAAGCTCGTTGAGAGCGACAAGGTCGACATGCTGGTCGGCGTGCAGGCCAGCAATGTGGCGCTCGCCGTTCTCAACTACGCCAAGCAGCAGAAGGCGTTCTACATCGTGTCCGGTGCGGGCACCGATGCGATCACCTGGGATCGCTATCCGTATCTCTTCCGCACCTCGATCTCCGCCTATCAGCTGAGCACGCCGATGGCGGGCTACGTCTACGACAATCTCGGCAAGGAGATCGTCACCACCGCTTCGGATTATGCGGGCGGGCGTGACGTGATTGCCGAGTTCAAGGCGCCGTTCATTGCCAAGGGCGGCAAGGTGCTCAAAGAGATTTGGCCGCCGCTGAACACCACCGACTTCAGCCCGTATCTGGTCGACATCAAGTCGATCAATCCGCCGGTGACCTACGACTTCATGCCGGGCGCGGATGCCATTCGCTTCATTCAGCAATATCACGAGTTCGGGTTGTTGGAGAAAATGCCGCTCACCGGCTTCACCATCATCGATTCGCTCACCCTCAAGGCGCTGGGCAAGGCAGCGGTGGGCGTGATCTCTGCCACCACCTACACGGACACGGTGGACAACCCGGAGAGCCGGAAATTCGTCGCCGACTATCAGGCCAAATATAACGCACTTCCCGACATCTTCTCCGACTACGGCTACGTGGCGGCGCGCGCCATCGACGAGGCGCTCAAGCTCACCGATGGCGACACCTCGGACAAGGACAAGCTCGCTGAGGCCATGACCAAGATCAAGTTCAACGCGCCGCGCGGACCCTGGCGCATGGACCCGGTCGTGCACAATCCGATCCAGGATATTCACGTCTGCCAAGTGGTCGAGAAGGACGGAAAAGTCACCAGCAAGGTGCTGACGACCTTCAAGGATGTCGCCGATCCCGGCAAGAAGATGTACTGAACACCATGGACTTCGGCATTTTCGATCATCTCGATCGCAACGATCTGCCGCTCGCCGAGTATTACGAGCATCGGCTGCGCATGACGCAGGCCTATGACGCCGCCGGCTTCTACTCCTACCATTTGGCCGAGCATCACTTCACGCCGCTCGGCATGGCGCCGTCGCCGAGCGTGTTCCTGGCGAGCGTGGCGCAGCGAACCAAAACCCTGCGCCTCGGTTCACTGGTCTATGCGTTGCCCATCCATCACCCGCTACGGGTGCTGGAAGAAATCTGCATGCTCGATCACTTGAGCAACGGCCGGCTCGACGTCGGTTTCGGCCGCGGTTCGGTTCCGTTCGAGATCACCTATTACGGCCAGGATGCCGAACAGCGCGAGCGCATCTATCGCGAACGGCTCGACATCATCCTGCAGGCCTTCGGAGCGGATACGCTGACGTTCAACGGCGAGTTCGATCAGTTCGAGAACGTGCCGCTCGAGCTCAAGCCGTTGCAAAAACCACATCCGCCGATTTTCTACGGCGCGCATTCGCCCGATAGCGCTGAACGCGCGGCCCGCAAGGGCCTCAACATGATTAATAATGACTCACCGGATGTGACGGCCGCGTGTATTGCCCGGTTTCGCGAGGTGTGGCGCGCTGTGCAGCCCGGCCGCGCGCTGCCCAAGATGGGCGCGGCGCGCTTCGTGGTCGTGGCCGACACCGATGCCGAGGCGCTGGCGCTCGCTCGCCGCGCCTATCCCATGTGGTACCGCAGCTTCAATCACCTGTTCTGGCTGCATAACACCACGCCCGGACAGTTCGCGCGGCCGCCGGTCTACGACGGGCACATTGATAAGGGGACCGGTGTTGCCGGGTCGCCGGCGACCGTCGCGGATGTCCTGGCGCGCCAGGTTGTCGAGACCGGCACCAATTACCTCGTGTGCCAGTTCGCGTTCGGAGACTTGAGCTTGCCCGAGGTGCGGCACTCGGTTGAGCTCTTCGCCGCCCACGTAATGCCGGCTTGCCGTGAGGCGGCATCCAGTGCACAGGAGCGGGAGCCGGCTTAGGAGTATCTATTCAATCACGGATCGGCGGCGCACAACGCGCGCAAAAGAGTGAACGAAAGGACGCGCGAAAGCGTTAACTCGTCGGGGCGTCCCGTATAAGATTTCGGACTATAAGCCGTTCGTCCGTAGCGCATGAGGAGATGTGAGCCGATGGACGCGCCCGACAGCACAATCGCAAAGCCTACGGACAAAGCCCTCGCAATGGCGACGTCGGGGCGAGCCGCCCCACCAGCGACAATCGTGATTTTTGGAGCGGCCGGCGACTTGACCAAGCGCCTATTGATGCCGGCCCTGTACAATCTGGCAAAGTCCGGCGCGCTGTCGGACAAGCTGGCCATTGTCGGTGTCGATCACAATGACCGGAGCACCGAGGATTGGATCCGTACGCTCAGTGAGCTGAGAGATCCAAAGACGCTGGATGCGGCCACGTGGTCGTGGCTCACGGGCCGCATGCAGTTTCTGCAGGGCGACTTTCTTGATCCCGACGCATACAAACGGTTGGGGCAGCTGCTCGCCAAGCGCCAGCAGGAGCACGGCGTCGGCAGCGCTCTCTTTTATATGGCAGTTGCTGACCGGTTCTTTGGCCCGATTATCGAACACCTCGGTAAAGCCGGGCTGGCGAACCAATCCGAGTCCGCGTGGCGGCGCGTGATCATCGAGAAACCGTTCGGACACGACCTCGCCTCCGCCAAGGCCCTCAACGCGCAGATCTTGAAGGTCCTGTCGGAAGATCAGATTTACCGGATCGATCATTTCCTCGGAAAGGAAACGGTTCAAAACATCCAGGTTCTGCGTTTTGCCAACGGCATCTTCGAGCCGCTATGGAATCGCGACCATATTGATCACGTCCAGATCACGGCCGCCGAGACGGTCGGTGTCGAGACTCGCGGGCGCTTCTATGAGCAGACAGGCGCGCTGCGTGACATGGTCCCGAGCCACCTGTTTCAATTGTTGGCGATGATCGGGATGGAACCTCCGTCCTCGTTCACGGCGAACGCGGTACGCAACAAGGAGACGGAGCTCTTCCAGGCGATCCGCCCGGTTACGCCGAGCGACGCCGTGCGCGGGCAATACGGACCCGGCACGATCGATGGAAAGCCCGTCCCCGGCTATCGCCAAGAGCCCAATGTGGCGCCGGATTCTTCGACGGAGACCTACGTCGGGCTGAAGCTCGGAATAGATACGTGGCGCTGGGCTGGTGTTCCCTTCTATATGCGAACCGGAAAACGTCTTGCGACACGAACGACGGAAATTGCGGTTTGTTTTCGCCAAGCTCCCTATGGCTTGTTTCGCGACACCCCGGTTGAGCGCCTGCCGCCGAACATTCTCCTGCTGCGTATCCAGCCGGACGAAGGTCTGTCGATCAGCTTCAGCGCGAAACGGCCCGGGCCGGAGATCAAGATCGACGGCGTTGCAATGGACTTCGCCTACAAGGACTATTTCGGCCCCCTGGCGGCAGTCGGGTATGAGACTCTGCTTTACGACTGCCTGCTGGGTGACGCGACGCTGTTTCGCCGCGCCGATGCGGTCGAAGTGTCCTGGTGCGCGGTTCAGGGACTGCTTGACGACTGGCCGCGCAACGCGCCTCAGGATTTTCCAAACTATGCCGCCGGTGGCAGCGGTCCCCAAGCTGCCGACGCGTTGCTCGCGCGCGATAACCGCGCATGGCTTCCGATCAAGCCAGAGCGCCGGCACTTGACCGCTTCGAATGTCTGCTGATCATTGCCAATCGCGAGGTGATGTCATGAAAGCTACTCAGAAACTGCACGACCTTGGTCAGAGCATCTGGGTCGACAATATTTCCCGCGGCATGATCAAGAGCGGAACGCTGCGCCGCTACATCGACGAGCTGTCCGTGACCGGACTGACGTCGAACCCGACGATCTTCGATCATGCCGTCGGCAAGAGCGCCGACTATGACGAGACGATCCGGCGCAAGGTCGCTCAGGGTCTCTCGGGGGAGAAGCTGTTCTTCGAGCTGGCACTCGAGGATCTGACGCAAGCCGCCGATATGTTCCGACCGATCCACGAGCGGACCGCAGGCCTCGACGGATTTGTTTCGCTCGAAGTCTCACCGCTGCTGGCGCACGATACGAAGAAGACGACGGCGGTCGCAAAGGCGCTGCACGAGCAGGGCCAGCGGTCAAACCTGTTCATCAAAATACCAGGTACGCCCGAAGGTCTGCCGGCGATCGAGGAATCGATCTTTGCGGGCGTGCCGATCAACGTGACGCTGCTGTTCTCGGCCGAGCAATACGTGGCGGCAGCCGATGCGTTCATGCGCGGGATTGAGCGGCGCATCGCGGCCGGCCTCCGGCCCCACGTGGCTTCGGTCGCGTCGATCTTTATCAGCCGATGGGATGTCGCGGTGAAGGACAAGGTGCCGTCGGCGCTGGTCAATCAGCTCGGCATTGCGGTCGGCAAACAGGCTTTCCGCGAATATCATAAGCTGCTCGATTCGCCGCGGTGGCAGCGTGCGTTCAATGAAGGCGCCCGGCCGCAGCGGCTTCTGTTTGCGAGCACCGGCACCAAGGATCCAAAGGCGTCCGACATCCTCTATGTCAAAGGGCTAGCTGCGCCGTTCACCGTCAACACGATGCCGGATGCGACCTTGCAGGCGTTTGCCGATCACGGCGATCTCGGCGCGCCGCTGCCGATTGATGGGGGCGATTGCGACAAGGTGCTGGCCGACTTCAGCAAAGCCGGGATCGATCTTGGTGCACTGGCGAACCAGCTCCAGGATGAAGGCGCCAAGTCCTTCGTAAAATCCTGGAACGATCTCATTGGCGTCATCGAGTCCAAATCGAATACGCTGCGGAAGGCTAGCTAGGGTGGATGTGAGACCGGTCATGGACGACACGACGGCCGTGCGGCAAAGGCGCGCCGATGACGGCAAGCGCGTGCTGGTGATCGATATCGGCGGCACGTCGGTGAAGCTTCTCGCCACGGGCGAGCCGGAGCGTCGGAGGTTCCCGTCGGGGCGCAAGATGACGCCGGGCATGATGGTGAAAAAAACCATCAAGCTGGTTTCCGATTGGACCTATTCGGTGATCTCGATTGGCTATCCGGGCCCGGTGCTGCACGGCAAGCCGGTTTCCGAGCCCTATAATCTTGGCCCCGGATGGGTGGGCTTCGATTTCGCCGGCGCATTCGGACATCCGGTCAAGCTCGTCAACGACGCCGCCATGCAGGCGCTCGGTAGTTACAAGGGCGGCAAGATGCTGTTCCTGGGTCTCGGGACCGGGCTTGGCACCGCCATGATCGTCGACGGCATTATCGAGCCGATGGAGCTCGGGCATCTGCCGTACAAGAAGGGCACCTACGAGGACTATCTCGGCCGCGCCGGATTGGAGCGCGTGGGCAAGAAGCGCTGGCGTCACAACGTCGAAGAAGTTGTCGCGCGGCTGATGGCGGCGCTCGAACCGGACGACGTGGTCATCGGTGGTGGTAACGTCAAGAAATTAAAGCACCTGCCGCCCGGCTGCCGCGCCGGGAGCAATAACAATGCCTTCCTCGGTGGCTTCCGGCTCTGGGACGCGCCGCGCCCAACGGCGCGCGCGGGTGTTGCCGCGCTGACGCCGCAGCGCCGATCGAAAGGATAACGCGATGAGTGCCGAGCCTCAAACCGGCTCGCAGAACGGGCTGACAAAGTCGCCGGCCTGGCTTGCGCTGCAGCAACATTTTGCCAAGGTTCGCGAGCGCAGTCTGCACGCGCTGTTCGCGGAGGACTCCGCGCGCGGCGACCGTATGATCGTCGAGGCCGCGGGCCTCTACTTCGATTATTCGAAGAACCGCGCCACCGATGAGACGCTTGACCTGCTGGTGCACCTGGCGCGCCAGGCTGGGCTGCCCGAACGCATCGAAGCAATGTTTCGCGGCGACAAGATCAATGTCACCGAGCATCGCGCGGTGCTGCACGTGGCGCTGCGCGCCCCGAAAGGAACGTCGATCATCGTCGATGGTGAAAATGTCGTGCCGCAGGTGCATGAAGTGCTCGATCGGATGGCCGCGTTTTCCGAACGCGTGCGCAGCGGCGCCTGGAAGGGCCACACCGGCAAGCGCATCCGCAACGTGATCAATATCGGGATCGGCGGATCCGATCTCGGGCCGGTCATGGCCTACGAGGCGCTGAAGCATTACAGCGACCGCGCCATGACGTTCCGCTTCGTCTCCAACGTCGACGGCACGGATTTCGTCGAGGCGACGCGCGATCTCGACCCGGCGGAAACGCTCTTTATCATCTCGTCGAAGACATTCACCACGTTGGAGACGATGACCAACGCGCACACCGCGCGCGAGTGGTCACTGCGCGCGCTCGGCGGCGATCAGGCCGCTGTGGCCCGGCATTTTGTCGCCGTGTCGACCAATGCCGCCAAGGTCGCCGAGTTCGGCATCGACACCGCCAACATGTTCGGCTTCTGGGATTGGGTCGGCGGCCGCTACTCGATGGACTCCGCCATCGGCCTTTCAACCATGCTGGCGATCGGTCCGGATAATTTCCGGGCCATGCTGGATGGCTTTCACCAGATGGACGAGCACTTTCGTACGACGCCGCTGCGACAGAACATACCGGTGCTGATGGGCCTGCTGGCCGTCTGGTATGGCGATTTCTTCGGTGCGGAGACGACCGGAGTTTTCCCCTACGAGCAATATCTCAAGCGGTTTCCGGCCTATCTCCAGCAACTCACCATGGAGAGTAACGGCAAACACATCACGCTCGACGGCCAGCGCGTCGATTATTCGACCGGCCAGATCTATTGGGGCGAGCCCGGCACCAATGGGCAACACTCGTTCTATCAGCTGATCCACCAGGGGACCCGGCTCATCCCGTGCGATTTCATCGCCTTTGGGCAGTCGCTCAATCCACTCGGCCCGCACCATGACATGCTGATGGCGAACGTGATCGCGCAGGCCGAGGCGCTTGCATTTGGCAAAACGCCTGAGCAGGTTCGCGCCGAAGGCACACCGGAGTGGCTCGTTCCGCACCGCGTCTGCGAAGGCAACCGTCCGTCAAACGTCATTCTCGCCGAACGACTGACGCCTACTACTTTGGGCAAACTGGTCGCCCTCTACGAGCACAGTGTGTTCACCCAAGGCACGATCTGGCACATCGATTCATTTGATCAGTGGGGGGTCGAGCTCGGCAAGCAGCTGGCCCAGCGCATTATCCCTGAGATTGCGAGCGAGACCGAGCCGAAGCTTAGCCACGACAGTTCCACCAACAATCTGATCAGGCGCAGTCGCCGGCTCAAGCAGTCAGGCAAGCCGCGCGCATCAGGGCCGTAATGAACGCCATGCCGCCGCACCGCGCGGTCAAGCTCGCGCCGTCCATCCTGGCGGCCGACTTTGCGCGTCTCGGCGATCAGGTCGCGGAAGCGGAGCGAGCGGGTGCAGATCGCATCCATATCGATGTGATGGATGGACATTTCGTGCCCAATCTGTCGATGGGGCCGGAGGTCGTGCAGGCGTTGCGCCGGGTCACGCGCTTGCCGTTGGAAACGCACCTGATGATCTTGAACCCGGACCTGTTCATCGATGCGTTTCTCGATGCCGGCGCTGACGCCCTCATGGTGCACTGGGAAGGCAACAACGACCTCTCGCGCACGCTGCGCCAAGTGAAGGCACGCAAGAAGCGCGTCGGCGTCGCCATTAATCCGGCGACCCCGGCCGCCGTTCTGGAAGAGGTGCTGTCGGAGATCGACCAAGTGTTGGTCATGACGGTCAATCCGGGGTTTGGACATCAGCACTTCATCGAGGCGACGCTGCCGAAGGTGAGGCGCGTGCGACAGATGATCGAGCAATCCGAGCGCCCTTGTCAGGTCGAGGTCGATGGCGGAATCGACCCGCAGACCGCGCCGCTCGCGGTCGCGGCTGGCGCCGACGTTCTGGTCGCTGGCTCGGCGATCTTCAATGAAACGGAAAGCGTGACGGCTGCCATGCGCCGTTTGCAGGCTGCGGCGCACATGACGGAGAAAGCAAAATGCAACTCGGGATGATTGGACTTGGCCGTATGGGCGGCAACATGGTGCGACGCCTGCTCAAGGCGGGGCACCAGTGTGTCGTGTTCGATAAGTTCACCAAGGCGGTCGACGACCTCGCGCGCGAGAAAGCGGTTGGGTCGTCCTCATTCGGCGACCTGGTGCAGAAACTCCAGGCGCCGCGCGCGGTGTGGTTGATGGTGCCGGCCGCTGTCGTTGACGAGACCATTCATGAGGTCGCGCCGCACCTCAAGCCCGGGGACATCCTGATCGACGGAGGCAACTCCTATTACGTGGATGACATCCGCCGCGCCAAGGAGCTCGCATCCAAACAAATCCACTATATCGACGTCGGCACCAGCGGCGGCGTGTGGGGCCTTGAGCGCGGTTACTGCATGATGATCGGCGGCCCGCAGCAAGCGGTACGCCACCTTGATCCGATCTTCAAAGCTCTGGCCCCCGGCATCGGCAACATTCCGCGCACGCCTGGGCGGGAGAAGCTCGATGGCACGGCGGAGCAGGGCTATCTGCATTGCGGTCAGAACGGCGCCGGCCACTTCGTCAAGATGGTGCACAACGGCATCGAATACGGCGTCATGGCCGCTTACGCGGAAGGAATGAACATTCTGCGTCATGCCAATATCGGCAAACAGCAGGCAACGATCGACGCGGAAACGACACCGCTGCGCGACCCCGAGCTCTATCAATACGATCTCGATTTGCGCGACATCGCCGAGGTCTGGCGCCGCGGCAGCGTGATCGCGTCGTGGCTTCTGGACCTCACCGCCTCCGCGCTCGCTCAGGACCCGCAGCTCTCCAAATTCGGCGGCCGCGTGTCCGACTCCGGCGAAGGCCGCTGGACCGTGAAGGCCGCAATCGACGAGGCGGTGCCGGCGCCCGTGCTCTCAACGGCGCTTTACGAGCGCTTCAGCTCGCGCGGCGAAGCAACGTTCGCGAACCAGCTTCTGTCGGCGATGCGGTACGAATTCGGAGGACACCTGGAGAAACCCAAGGAGTAGTTGTGCGTATCGACGTTCTGCCCGATTCCGATGCGGCCGCGCGGAAAGCGGCCGCAATCATTGCCGGCGAGGTGCGAGCCGCCGCGTCGCGCGGCCGCTTTGTCATGGCGGTGAGTGGTGGGCACACGCCCTGGCAGATGCTGCGCGCGCTTGCGGCCGAGGATCTTCCTTGGGAACTGATCCACGTGCTGCAGGTCGATGAGCGTGTTGCCGCTGCGGGCGATCCGGACCGCAACCTCGTGCATCTGCGTGAGAGCCTGCTCGCACGCGCGCCGTTGCGCTCCGATCAGATTCACGGGATGCCGGTCGAAGCATCGGATCTGCAGCGCGCAGCCCAGGATTATGCGGCGACGCTGGAGCAGCTCGCCGGGTCCCCGCCCGTGCTCGATCTCGTCCATCTCGGATTGGGGCCGGACGGCCACACGGCATCGCTGGTGCCCGGCGATCCGGTGCTGCGGGTCACTGACAAAGACGTCGCGCTGGCGGGACCGTACCAGGGACACCGCCGCATGACCCTGACCTATCCGGTGATCAACCGCGCACGTTCGGTCCTGTGGCTTGTGACCGGGGCTGAGAAAGCGCCGGTGTTGCCACGGCTGCTGGCCGGCGATCAATCAATCCCCGGCGGTCGCATTGCTCAGGAGCGCGCGGTGGTCATTGCCGACCGCGCAGCAGCAAGTCAGCTCGATGAGAGTAAGAAAGAGGTGCGTGCATGAGCGAAACGCAAACCACCGCCAAACCCGCGGCGCAGAACCGTGACGCCGCCAGCATGGATCAGCTGGCGATCAACACCATCCGTACCCTCTCGATCGACGCCGTCCAGCAGGCAAAGTCCGGTCACCCCGGCACGCCGATGGCGCTCGCGCCGCTCGTCTACGTGATCTGGAACCGGATCATGCGGTTCGATCCGCAGGATCCGATCTGGCCGAACCGGGATCGCTTCATTCTCTCCAACGGGCACGCATCGATGCTGCTGTGGTCGATGCTGCACCTGACGGGAACGCGCGCCGTCAACGCCGCGTACGAACGGCTGGGCGAACCATCCGTTACGCTCGATGACATCCGCCACTTCCGCCAGCTCGGCAGCAAGGCGCCCGGACATCCCGAATATCATCTCGTCTCCGGGGTCGAAGCCACGACCGGTCCGCTCGGGCAGGGCGTCGGCATGAGCGTCGGCATGGCGATGGCACAGAAGTGGCTCGCCGCGCGCTACAACAAGCCCAGTTTTCCGATCTTCGACTACAACATCTACACCATTTGCGGTGACGGCGACATGATGGAAGGGATCGCGTCAGAAGCCGCATCGCTCGCCGGCCATCTGCAACTCGACAACCTGTGCTGGATCTACGACAACAATCACATCACCATCGAGGGCAAGACCGAGATCACGTTTACCGAGGACATCGCGAGCCGCTTCCGCGCCTATGGCTGGAACGTGCTGCGCATCACCGATGCCAACGACCTCGGCATGATCGAGCAGGCACTCGATCAGTTCCGCAATACCAAGAGCCGGCCAACCTTCATCGTCCTCGACAGCCATATCGGCTACGGCGCGCCGCACAAACACGACACGGCCGCCGCCCACGGAGAGCCGCTGGGTGACGAGGAAGTGCGCCTGACCAAGCGCGCCTATGGCTGGCCGGAGGACGCAAAATTCCTGGTGCCGGATGGGGTGCGCGAACACTTCGATGCCGGCATAGGCGCGCGTGGTGCCACGGCCCGCCGCCGCTGGGCCGAGTTGTTTGGTGCGTACCGCACCCAGCATGCGCCACTCGCGACCGAGATCGATCTGATGCAACGGCGCGAGCTGCCCGCCGGATGGGATACGGGACTTCCTGTGTTCCCGGCCGATCCGAAGGGCATCGCCGGCCGCGAGGCCTCGGGCAAAGTGCTCAATGTGCTGGCCCAGAACATCCCCTGGTTCCTGGGCGGCTCGGCCGATCTCGGCACCTCCAACAAGACCACGCTGACGTTCTCCGGTGCCGGCGATTTCGAGCCGGGCAATTACGCCGGAAAGAACCTGCATTTCGGGATTCGCGAACACGCCATGGCGGCGTCGGTGAATGGCTTGGCGCTCTCCAAGCTGCGGCCGTTCGGAGCCACGTTCTTCATTTTCACGGATTATGCGCGGCCGTCCATTCGCCTCGCTGCGCTGATGGAGATACCCTCCCTGTTCATCGTCACCCACGATGCCATGGGCGACGGCGAGGACGGCCCGACCCATCAGCCGGTCGAGCAACTTGCCTCGTTCCGCGCCATGCCGGGCATCAGCGTGATCCGTCCCGCCGACGCCAACGAGGTCACGGAAGCCTATCGCCATATATTGCAACTGCATCACAAGCCGACGCTGCTGGTCCTGTCGCGCCAAGCGCTGCCGACTTTGGACCGCAACACATACGCATCCGCCGCTGGTGTGGCGCGCGGGGCCTATGTGCTCGCCGACCCGCCCTCCGGCAATCCCGAAGTGATCATCATTGCGTCGGGCAGTGAGGTGAGCCTCGCCGCCACCGCCTATGAGCAGCTCAAGAGCCAGAATATTCGCGCGCGCGTGGTCTCCATGCCGTCGTGGGATATTTTTGATGAGCAATCGCAAGAGTATCGCGACAGCGTATTGCCGCCGCAGATTACGGCACGGGTCGCCGTCGAGCAGGCCTCGACCTTCGGCTGGGAGCGCTATGTCGGACAGCACGGCCGTGTGGTCGGTATGCACACGTTCGGCGCCTCCGCGCCTCTCAAGGAGCTGCTGCGCAAATATGGCTTCGAGCCGGAACGCCTGGTTGACGTCGTCAAACAAGTGCTGACCGCCACGCAGGCCCGAACCTGACGGTCGCGCCGCACATGAGCACACCCGACATCGTCTTCCTGTTCGATATCGACAACACGCTGGTCAACAATGACCACGTCCAGGCCGATCTCAAACAGCACCTCGCAACGACGTACGGCCCGGAGGCGCGCGATCGCTATTGGGAGATCCTGGAGCAGAAGCGGACTGAGCTCGGATATGTCGACTATCTCGGTGCATTGGAACGCTACCGGGAGGAATCGATGCACCGGCCGGAAATCCTGCGCATGGCGAACTGGCTGATCGACTACCCGTTCGCCGACCGCGTATATCCGGGCGCCCTGGATGCCGTGCGGCACGTGCGCCAATGGGGGCTGCCCGTCGTGCTGTCCGACGGTGACGCCGTGTTTCAGCCGCGCAAAGTGGAGCGCTCCGGGGTCTGGAACGAATTCGAGGGGCGGGTGCTGATCTATATTCACAAGGAGGAGGAGCTTGACGACGTCGAGCGCCTCTATCCGGCGCGCCATTACGTGCTGATCGATGACAAGCTGCGCATTCTGGCGTCGGTCAAGAAAGCCTGGGGCGACCGCGTCACCACCGTGTTCCCCAAACAGGGGCATTACGCGCTCGATCCGGCGACGCTCGCCGAATATCCGCCCGCCGATGTCGAGTTGGCGGCGATCGGGGATTTGGTGAAGTTTGATCTGAAGCAGCTGGTAAAGCAACGGACATAGTCGCAGTCCACGTCTCAGACTGGATTCTGCTCACAAGTCGCAACTGCGTTCTTGACTTGGCGAAAGCAAAACGGATTGTCTGTTTGCTCTCGTGCAACGGCGCGACGACATGTGCGCTCGGCCATTTCGAGACGCATGCGCGCGCGCATGCTCCTCAGGATGAGGTCTGAGTTTGTTGAAGCGCTGCCGAGATTGTTCATGCGCAGTCACGCACCGCCGCCCTCATCCTGAGGACCATGCGTGCGCAGCACGCATGCGTCTCGAAGGATGGCAGCGAGTTCGGGACGTCATCTATGAAGAAACGTCATCTATGGCAGAATCGTCATTTGCGAGCGTAGCGAAGCAATCCAGTGCGGCCCCTCCGCACTGGATTGCTTCGTCGCTTCGCTCCTCGCAATGACGAGTCTAATCGCGCCGAGCGCGGTTGCTGCCGGCCCATTCATCGGGCCTGGATCGAGCACGACGTCATGTATGGGGAACTACGTCATCAATGACGTGTCACGTCATCTATGAGATTCCAACGTCATGTATGGCCGAACCGGCGAACCTGTACCTAGGACCGCGAGAACTCGCAACGCCATCGCCGGCATACCAATTTGCGGCGTCATCTATGACGGGCGATGTCATCTATGGGGAAGGGTCACCTATCGGGAGAGGTCACCTATGGGAAAATGACATCTATGCGAGACCCCAACACGTTGCGGGCCGCGGGCACGTGCGCATCGCGCAGCACGCCCGCAGCCCGCACCGATCAGGATAAGCCGGACGGCCTCAGCGGCGGCCGTGCGAATAGTAGTAGTTCGGCGCCAGCACGCCCTGGCTCGTGATCAGCGAGGGGGCCGACACCGGGCCGCGGTTCACGCCCAGGCCGAGCACGGGGTTGCCGCCTCCGCCTCCCGCGCCCATAGCGAGTGCGCGGACCATGTCGTCGGGATCGGCAAGGCTCGAACCAAACCCACCGGCCCCGCTGGAGACGATGGTGAAGGCAGACGCACTATAGGCAGACAGCAGCAAGGCAGCCGCTGCCACGGCGAGCGAGAGCGTTCGCATGGAAGTCACTCCGATTTACGCCGCTATTCTACCGCAATGCCGACCGAAATACCGTTGCAGTGAAGCAACGCTCGGAAATGATTTGTTGGAGCAGCGCCCACCGATCGCGCTACCCGCCGTAAAAGACGTTGTCGCCGAGGTCCTTCATTTCGAGGATCGCAGTGTCGGGTCGTCCGGAGATCGGGCGATTAAGGTGGGCCTCGATCACTTCGCCGACCACGATGTGATGGTCGCCCTGGGCAATGATCTCGGTCACCCGGCATTCCACCGCACCGGGCGCATCGGCCAGGATCGGCGCGCCGGAATCCCCTTTGCGGTACGCCTGTCCGCTGAGCTTGCCGTCCGTCACATCCACCGGCCGGAAAAAGGTGAAGGCGAGGTTCTTCTGGTCCTTGCCCAGCATGTTGAGCGCAAAGACGCGAGCGGCCTTCACGGTCTCATAGGTGCCGGAGTCGGCCTTCACGCCCACGACCACTAGCGGCGGTGCAAAGGCGCTCTGGGTCACCCAGTTCACGGTCGCCGCCGCGACGTTCCCTTTGCCGTCGTCGGCCGTAAGTACGTAGATTCCATATGGAATCATACGCAGAACCGCTTTTTTCGCATCGTTATTCATCGGAAGCCCTCCTCCTGTACCCGCGATCGCTGCAAACTATCGGGCTCGCATAACGCCGGTCAATGTGAGGGAAGCGACTGTTGCAGCGCGGCAGACGCGCGCGAGCGATACCATCCTCACGTCGCGCTCACAAACTTGTGTCTACGCTTGCGAACGCGATGGCGCATTTTGGCGGCGGCTTCCGCGGGCGAGGGGCGCCCGCCGTGAAGGAATGGGGTATCAGATGACGACACACGCCTTTGACAATACTCAGCGTTCTGCGCCGGGACTGCTGAGCGGTCTCGATGCATTTGCAAGAGAGCACCAGGATACGCTGCTTTTGATCGGCCGAATCCTGATCGGACTCATCTTCCTGCGCAGCGGCTCCGACAAGCTCATGAACATCGACGGCTTCGCCGCGGGGCTCGCCCGTGGCGGCGTTCCGATGCCCACCTTCTTTGCGTGGCTCGGGGCACCGGTCGAGTTCATCAGCGGTGCTGCAATCGTGTTCGGTTTTGCCACCCGCTACGCGGCCATCTTGATGACCGCGTTCGTGATCGTGGCAACTTTGATCTCGCACCGCTACTGGGAATATACCGACGTTGCCATGCGACGTGCGAACGACATCAACTTCTACAAGAATGTCGCCATCATCGGCGGCGCGTTCTATGTGTTTGTGACCGGCAGCGGACGCTACGCGCTTGACACGCTGCTGCGCCGCAAAGGGTGAGGTTCATGAGTTTGCTGTAGGGTGGGCATTGCGCCTGCTCGGCAGCCGTCCTTGACGATACCCCTCGGGCGCAATGTCCACGCTGTTGCTACTCTCGACAGCGTGGGCACGGCGCTTGTACGCGCCGTACGTCAGGTGAGGCCTTGCGTGCGCCGTGCCCACCCTACGCACTGACCTACAGACCCGCGACCGCGAGTCGCGTCGTGCGCACTGCGCCCGACGTGACCGGGCATAGCGGTGTCGGGATCGGCGTCGTCACAAATGCCGGCTTGCCGTCGTTCAAATATCTGGCCGCGCCGCTGAGCCCGGCGCAACTCGATGAGGTAATTCAGATACCGGGAGCTAATTGAATCCTCGGGGCCCTCATCCTGAGGAGCACGCGGGCTCTGCCCGCGTGCGTCTCGAAGGATG
>JAFAXD010000214.1 GCA_019241285.1 Xanthobacteraceae bacterium
TATGGCCAAAATGGCCGATCCGAAGATCCTCGACATGGCGTATACCCCTTGTCGCGCGCTTTGAAACTCTGCCCCACACGCGACTTCTCTTGGGTGTAGTTGGCACCATGCAGGAGTGATTTGCCGTGACCGCTGTCACAAATGAGCGCTTTGTCCATAAGTAGTTGATTTAACTTACTGCTTTCCGTATGGCTTCGAACCAATGCGGGTGACGGCTACGGTCGCGGCGCCTTGCAGCCACGACCGGTGCAGGCTAGACCCGGTCATGGCCCGCATCGCTCTTTATGCCGGTTCGTTCGATCCGGTCACCAATGGACACCTCGACGTCATGCGCCAAGCCGCGCACTTGGCGGAACGGCTCGTATGCGCGGTCGGTGTGCACCCTGGCAAGACGCCGCTGTTCTCGGCCGATGAGCGGCTCGCCATGCTCGAGGAGACGGCGAGCGAGGTGCTCGGTAAAGCCGGCTGCGAGCTCAAATGTGTCACCTTCGATGACCTTGTGGTTTCGGCTGCGCGACGCGTGGGCGCGACCCTGCTCATTCGCGGGCTGCGTGATGACACCGACTTCAACTATGAGATGACCATGGCCGGGATGAACGCCGCCATGGCGCCGGACGTACAGACCGTATTTCTGCCAGCGTCCTCGGTGGTTCGCCCGATCACTGCCACCTTGGTGCGGCAGATCGCGAGCATGGGTGGCGACATCGGCTTGTTCGTGCCGCAGCCGGTCGTGGCGCGGCTCAAACAGAAATTCCCCGGTGTGACCGGGCGGAAAAACCCTTAGAGGAGTTTTCATGATCCGCAATCTGATCGCTTTGGCCGTGCTCATGTGCGTTGCGCCGGCGCTGGCGCAGCAAACCGCGCCCGCACCTGCAGCCCCGCCGCCGCAAGCAAAGCCGGCGCAGGCTGCGCTTCCTAAAGGCGTTGACCCGCAGAATGCGATTTTCCTCGATACCAAATACGGGCGCATCGTCATCAAGCTGCGGCCGGACCTGGCCCCCAAGCACGTGGAGCGGATCAAGCAGCTCGCGCGCGAAAAGTTCTATGATAACGTTCCCTTCCATCGGGTGATCGCCGGGTTCATGGCGCAGACCGGCGATGGCCAGAACGGTGACGGGACTGGTGGTTCCAAGTATCCCAATCTCCCGGCGGAGTTTTCGGATGTTCCCTACAAGCGCGGCATTGTCGGGATGGCGCGGACGTCCGATCCGAACTCGGCCAACAGCCAGTTCTTCATCATGCTGGCCGAGAACCCGGGTCTGAACAGCAAATACACGGTGGTCGGCGAGGTGGTGTCCGGCATGGATGTCGTCGACAAGATCAAGAAAGGCCCCGAGTCACAAAACGGCGCGGTCACCAATCCTGATAAGATCACGCACATGCAGGTGGCCGCCGACGCAAAGTAACGAATGCGACAGACGCTCTATTGGCTCGTGATATGTGCCCTGATCCTGCCGGCAGCCTTGCCGGCGGAGCCGGCGCACGCCGCGTGCCGCCCGTTCGACCCGCGTTGCGTTCCGTCTGTTCTCGACCGGCATCCATTCGAGCCGACGGTGTGCAGCGTGTTTCAGCGTTTTCCGTGTGTCCCGCGCTGGCCGGGAACATTGGGCGAGGATTTGCTGCTGACCATTCAGAGCAGCAAGATCGGCGAGTATGCCAAGCCGGACCACGACCTCAACACGATCTCCGACCTTTTTGCGGCGCTGCGTTCATGTTGGCAGCCGCCGGATGGGGACAATGCATCCCCGGGTACGCAGATGACCATCCGCATGAGCTTCAAGCGCGACGGCGAAGTGTTTGGGCAACCGCGCGTCACTTATTCGACACGGGGGATTTCCAAAGAGACACGCGCGACCTACCACGACGCAATCGTCGCCGCGATCACGCGCTGCGCCCCGCTGCAGCTCACCAAGGGCCTGGGCGGGGCAATCGCCGGACGTCCGATCAACATCCGCTACGTCGATGATCGTGGCGACAAACAAGGACAACTCAATGACCAGCACTGACAACACGCTCGTCCTCGATACCACGCAGGGCCGCGTCACCATTGCGATGCGACCCGACCTTGCACCCAATCACGTCGCCCGCATCAAGGAGCTGGTGCGGCAGGGCTTCTACAATGGGATCGTGTTCCATCGTGTGATCGACGGCTTCATGGCGCAGACCGGGTGCCCGCAGGGCACCGGCACCGGCGGCTCGGGCAAGAAGCTCAAGGCCGAGTTCAACAAGGAGAAGCACGTGCGCGGCACCGTATCGATGGCGCGCGCCGCCAATCCGGATTCCGGCGACAGCCAGTTTTTCATCTGCTTTGCAGATGCGCCTTTCCTCAACGGCCAATACACGGTTTGGGGCCAGGTGACCGAAGGCATGGAGAACGTCGACAAGATCAAGCGCGGCGAGCCGGTGATCAATCCGGACAAGATCGTCAAAGCAGAGATTGTCGAGCACTAATCCTCACTCGGGAGGTCAGGAAGGCGATTCGGAGCGGTCTTCCTCACTCCTGAATGCCTGATACCTGATCCTGTCATGCGTTCCGATCTGTTTGACTTCGAACTTCCGCCGGAGCGCATCGCGTTGCGGCCGGCGGAGCCGCGCGACTCGGCCCGCATGCTTATGGTACGCCCTGGCGGCGCGCCGGAGATTGCAGATCACACCGTCGCCGAGTTGCCCGCGTTGCTGCGGCCCGGCGATCAGATCGTCGTCAACGACACCAAGGTAATCCCCGCTCAGCTTTCGGGGCGGCGTGTCTCGCGCGGGAGCGAAGCCCGCGTCGACGTGACGTTGATCAAGAGGCTCGACGGCTCGCGCTGGCGCGCGCTCGCCAAAGGCGCCCGCAAACTTGCGGTCGGCGACGTGGTCCGGTTCGGCGAAGAGGGCAAGGTTTGTTTCCTGAGCGAACTCGATGCCACGGTGGAAGACAAAGGCGAGGAGGGCGAGATCACGCTCTCCTTCGCGTTTCATGGACCGGTGCTCGATCAGGCCATTGAGGAACGCGGCGAGATGCCGTTGCCGCCCTATATCGCGGGGCGCCGACCCGCCGACGAACGTGATCGCACGGATTATCAGACATTGTTTGCACGTGAGGAGGGGGCGGTTGCGGCGCCGACCGCCGGCCTGCATTTCACGCCAGCCCTGGTGGCCGCGCTGGCCGCGCGCGAGATCGCCATCCGTGAGGTGACGCTGCATGTCGGTGCCGGCACCTTTCTCCCGGTTAAGGCCGAGGATACCGAGCAACACAAGATGCATGCCGAGTGGGGCACGATCGACGCGGTGACCGCCGATACGCTCAACACCGCCCGCCGCAACGGTGGGCGCATCGTGGCGCTCGGTAGCACCTCGTTGCGGTTGCTCGAGAGCGCCGCGACGGAAGACGGCACCGTACACCCGTTTGCCCGCGAAACTTCGATCTTCATCACGCCAGGCTATCGTTTCCGCGCCGTCGATGTGATGATGACCAACTTCCATCTCCCGCGCTCGACCTTGTTCATGCTGGTCGCGGCGTTTTGCGGCCTGGATGTCATGAAGCGCGCCTATGCGCATGCGATCGCGCAGGGCTATCGGTTCTACTCTTACGGCGACGCCAGCCTGCTGTTTCGGGCCTAGTTTGCACAGACATGTCAGACCGCTTCTCGTTCCGATTGATCGCCCGTGACGGCGCCGCCCGGCTGGGCGAGATCACAACTCCGCACGGCCGGATTACGACGCCGGCGTTCATGCCAGTCGGAACGCAGGCCGCAATGAAGGCCGTGTTGTGGCGCGACGTACGCGAGAGCGGCGCCGAGATCGTGCTGGCAAACACCTATCACCTCATGTTGCGTCCCGGCGCAGAGCGCATCGCGGCTCTCGGCGGGCTGCACGCATTTTCGGGTTGGACAGGTCCGATCCTGACCGACTCCGGAGGCTTTCAGGTCATGTCGCTCGCGCCGCTACGCAGCGTCGACGAGAAGGCCGTGACCTTCCGCTCGCATATCGATGGAGCAACCGTCGTGCTTACGCCGGAGCGGGCAGTCGAGATCCAGCGCCTGCTTGGTTCCGACATCGCCATGCAGCTCGATGAATGCATCGCGCTTCCCGCCTCGCCTGAGGATATTGCGCGGGCCATGCGGCTTTCGCTCACCTGGGCCGAGCGCTGCAAGGCTGTGTTTGACGGGTCGCGCGGGGGCGCCCTGTTTGGGATTGTGCAGGGCGGCGACATCGATCGGCTGCGCATCGACAGCGCGCGCGCGCTCGTCGGCATCGGGTTTCATGGCTACGCCATCGGAGGGCTTGCCGTGGGCGAGCCGCAAGCCGTGATGCTGCGGGTGATCGGCGAGGTCGTGCCGCACCTCCCGGAGGATCGCCCGCGCTACCTGATGGGCGTAGGCACGCCCGATGATCTATTGGAGTCCGTGGCGCGCGGCATCGACATGTTCGACTGCGTAATGCCCACCCGCAATGGTCGCCATGGCATGGCCTTTACGCGCTTCGGTCCGATCAATTTGCGCAACGCCCGCCATGGCGATGACCCGCGCCCGCTCGACGAGCAGAGTCGTTGTCCGGCAGCGCGAGATTTCTCGCGCGCCTATCTGCACCATCTGGTGCGCGCCAATGAGACACTCGGGGCCATGCTGTTGAGCATGGTCAACCTCTACTACTATCAAGATCTGATGCGCGGCGCCCGAGCCGCCGTGGCGGAGCGCCGGTTCGGCGATTTCTGCGCCGAGACTCGCGCGGGTTGGGCAGGCGGCGACCTGCCGCCGTTGTGAGCGCATGAACTGGTCCGAGCCGGTCGATTTGTACTGCGAGCGCGTCGGCACTGGCTTTTGGGCCGAGCCGGTCAATGCACTCACCAATGCGGCGTTCCTAGTGGCCGCAGCGATTGCGTTCGTGCGTTGGTGGCGCGCTGGGGGGCGCGACTGGCCGACCTTGGCGTTGATTGTCGTGCTGGTCGCGGTCGGCTTCGGCTCGTTCGCGTTTCACACGCTGGCAACTCGCGGCGCGGTTTATCTCGACGTGGTCCCAATCGCGGTCTTCATTTATGGCTATCTGCTGCTCGCGCTTAGGCGCTTCCTGGCGCTGCCATGGCGGGCAACCATCGAGCTCTTGGTCGTCTTCTTTGCGGCCTCGCGTGTGCTGCCGCAACTCGCTGGCTCGGGCGCGCTCAATGGATCGCTGGACTATCTCCCCGCGTTGGCCGCCATGCTGATCCTGGTCTGGTTCGTGCCATCAAAGGTGCGTCCAGCCATCTGGCTTGCTGCGATCTTGTTCTTAGTATCACTCGCCTTGCGCACCATGGATCAAGCCGTCTGCGCTGCGTTCCCGCTCGGGACGCATTTTATCTGGCACCTGCTCAACGCCGCAGTGTTGTTGGTGTTGTTGGACGCCGCCATTTCAGCCAGCGTTGAAGCCCGGTGAACTAAGCTCGCTTCGCCGCGGGCTGCGCTGCCGTCAGCAAGCCGATCATCTCGTCTGTCGAACGCACGTCGCCGAACGTCTGGATGAAATTCACCAGCGTGGCCATGTGCTCTTCGTCGCTGCGGGCCGCATTCGCGTCAGACACCATGAAGGTCTTGAAATCGAGCATGGCCGCGTCGCGCGCGGACGATTCGCAGCACACATTCGTCAGTGTTCCCACGATGATTACGGTATCGATTCCGCGCTCCCGCAGCTCGTTGCCGAGACTGCTCGCGCTCGGCAGGAATGCGCTGTAGCGGTTCTTGGCAACAAACAGATCGCCCTCGGCGGGCTCCATCTCCGGCCAAAGCGCATGCCCTTCGCTGCCGGGTTGGATCTGGGCAAAGGTTCGCTCCGCCACGGCCGGGCTGAGCAAATTGTCCAGCACCAGGGCCCACTCGTGCCAGCGCGCGATTGCCATCTGGACCCAGACGACAGTGCCGCCGGCAGCGCGGGTGGCACGCGCCAGGCGATTGATGTTGGGCACGATCTCGCGTGCGGCCGCGACCTCGACCGCTGCGCCCTTGGCGCAGAACACGTTCTGCATATCAACGACGACCAGGGCGCTCTTGCGCGGATCGACGGCCTCGAAGCCATGCAGGCGGCCGCGGCGGAAGACGATGCGGTCGATCACGTGGGCGGGCAGTTGGGTCGGGTGCATGCGAGTCTCCTTCGCTGGCGCACAGTCTAGACCGCCATGGCCTGCGAAATCCAATCGGCCTTGACGCCAAGGTCAGCCAATAAGACTTGCGCCGCGTTGTAGGCAGGCAAGCCCGTGATGTTGCCGCCGGGATGACTGCTTGAGCCGCACAGATAGAGGCCAGGGATATGGGTGCGATAGGTCCCGGCGCCCCGGAACGGTCGATCATAGCCAATCTGGCCGTTGCTGAAGGCGCCGACCAGCAAATCGCCGTCGCGCATGTTCGGCAAGCTGCGCTCGGTGTCGAGCGGCGTGCGCACGAATTGTGAGAGCACGGTGTCGCGCAGGTTGGGCGCGTACTGCCGCCAAAGCTCCAGCATAGCCTCGCCGTGTCCGGCGCCTGCGCGATCCCACGTCTGGGGATCGCCATGCAGATGGTACGGCAGCTTCTCCCACATGAAAGCGGTGTGCCGGTTCGCCGGCGCCTGGCTCGGATCGAACAGGGTCGGGGAGGCGCCCCACATCACTGTAGGGGGAATCGTGCCGGCTTCGTGATGGCGAACGATGTCCAGAAACTGATCCACGTGATCGAGCCCAAGGATCACCATGAAGGCGCGATCAAGCTCCGGGTGATTGGCGCGCGCTGCGTAGCGGGGCGGCTCTGTCAGATTGAGATTGAGCGCGAACAACGGTGCGAGCAGGTTGTATTGGAAGCGCGCGACCTGATCGCGAATGCCGCGCGGAAGGAGCGAGTCATCAAGCAGATCGAGAAATGTTTGGTATGGATTGAGCGAGGACGCGATAAACGAACGGGCGCGGAACATTTCACCCTCGGCGGTTTCGACGCCGACCGCGCGCCCGTTCTCGACCAGGATGCGCTTGGGCTGCGTGAGTAGCCGGATCTCCCCGCCGGACGCGCGCACGGCCGCTTCCAGGGCGCGCGCCAGGGCGGCACTGCCGCCGCGTGACATCTGCGCCTTGGCCGGGCTCGCCAGCAGGGCGGCGATGTGGTGGCCGAACCCGCGAACGCGTAGATCTACCTCACGCAGGCCGTTGAAGAACAGCAATCCGGCCTGGACCGTCGGATGCTCGAATTCCTGATGTACGAATTCCAGCGGCGAGAGCGCGCTCACCTCCAGCAGCCGGCGGCCGGCAGCGCTTTGTTTGAGCAGCGCCTCACGGTCCTCGCGCGGACGCGGCGGCGAGCGTCCCTCGGGGATGAGAATATCGCGCACGATCGGCACGAAATCCGTGTGCCAGCGCCGCAAGGTCTCGGCGTCGCGTTTGCTGAAGCCCGCAAACGACGCAATTGTGCGCTCGATGTCGGTCCACCATTCGAGCGCGCGTCCGTCGCGCGTGATCAGGGCGACATTGAGCTCAGGTTCGATATAGCGCGTGCCATGACGCTCGAGCTCGAGGTCGGCGTACCAGGGCATGGTGGTGATGGCGCGCTGGAAGAACGCGTGGGTGTTGTGCAGGAATCCGGGGTGGCGCGGGTCTTCCAACGTCGCAAGTCCACCGCCGGCAACCGCTTTGCGTTCAATCGCCAGTGTCTTGAAGCCGGCCTTGCCGAGATAGGCTTGCAGGATGAGGCCGTTGTGGCCGGCACCCAGGATGATGCCGTCATAGGTATCCGTCATGCATCACACGAATTTGCGGTAACGCTCGATTGCGACCTGCAACACCTCGGCGGGATCGCGCTTCCACCAATTACGGGCAGAGAAGATCTCGACGTCGCAGTGGCCGGCGTAACCTGCTTCTTCGACCATGGCACGGATGCCGCGCAGGTCGATGACGCCGTCGCCCATCATGCCGCGATCCTCGACCAGATCGGTGGTGGGAACGAGCCAGTCGCAGACATGATAGGTGAGGATGCGTCCGCGCGCGCGGTCGATAGCGGCCGGCAGTTCAGGATCCCACCACACGTGATAGACATCGACGACGACCCCGGTCCCCGCGCCAAGCTCGTCACAGAGATCGAGGGCCTGGTCGAGCGTATTGATGAGGCAGCGATCGGCCGCGGTCATCGGATGCAACGGTTCGATCGCGAGCGGCATATTGGCGGCGCGCGCTTGCGGCAACATCGCCGCGATGCCATCCCGGATCTGTTCGCGCGCGCCTGCGATGTCCTTGGAACCGGCCGGCAGCCCGCCGGCGACCAGCACAAGGCAGCGCGCGCCGATCTCCGCCGCTTCGTCCACGGCGCGGCGGTTATCATCAATGGCCGCCTTGCGTCCGGCTGCATCGGCCGCCGTGAACATGCCGCCGCGGCAGAGACAGGTGACGGTCATCTGGTGCGCGCGCAACAGCTCGCGCGCCCGGCTGACACCGAGGTCCGCCAAGCCGTTACGCCATGGTGCGATGCCGGTAATACCGGCTCGCGCGCAGCCTTCGATTTGCTGATCGAGCGGCCACGATTTGATGGTGGCCGAATTGATCGCGAGCCAGCGCAGGTCGTCCGTGAGGTCGCGCATCAGTGCACGCCTCGCGTCGCCATTACGGCGCGCATGCGCGATGCTGCCTGATCGGGATCGCGCAGCAGGCCAGCGGCGTCAGCGAGGCGAAACAGTTCGGCCAGATGCACGGTCGAGCGTGCACTCTCCTGGCCGCCAACCATGGTGAAGTGATCCTGTAGCCCGTTCAGATAGGCCATGAACACGACGCCCGTTTTGTAGAAGCGTGTCGGCGCCCGAAAGATGTGGCGCGACAGCGGCACGGTCGGCCGCAGCAGATCGTGGAACGTTGCCGTTTCACCGCGCGTGAGCGCACCCAGCGCTGCCGCGGCCGCCGGTGCAATCGCATCGAAAATGCCGAGCAGTGCGTCGGAGTAGCCCTGGGCATCTCCGGCGATCAGTTCGGCATAGTTGAAGTCATCGCCGGTATACATTCGCACGCCCTGCGGCAGCTTGCGGCGCATGGCGATCTCGCGCTCCTTGTCGAGCAGCGAGATCTTCACGCCATCGATCTTGGCAGCGTTATCGGTGATGACATCGACCGCGACCGCCATTGCGTCGCCGAGATCAGCATGTCCCCAATACCCGGCGAGCGCCGGGTCGAACATGTCGCCCAGCCAGTGAATGATCACCGGCTCCTTTACGTTCCCGAGGATGCGGCCATAGACCTTGGCGTAATCGTCTGGCGAGCGTGCCGCTTTTGCAAGCGCGCGACTGGCCATCAGGATGATGCGTCCGCCGAGCTTCTCGACGGCCGCGCACTGCTCCTCGTAGGCGCGGATGACATCGTCAACTGTCACATCCGGCGTCGGCTCGAGATGATCGGTCCCGGCGCCGGACGCGATCACCGCGCCGGGCACTTCCCGGGCCGCATCGAGGCTGCTGCGGATCAACTCGAGCGACGTTCCCCAGTCGAGTCCCATGCCGCGCTGTGCCGTGTCCATCGCCTCGGCGACGCCAAGACCGAGCGACCACAGATATTTCCGAAACGCGATGGTGCGGTCCCAGTCGATTGCCGGGGTGAGCCAGGGGTCGTTGTCGGCGAGCGGGTCGGGAACAACATGCGCCGCCGCATAGGCAATCCGAGAGAATGGCGGGCTTGCCGCCGGAAAGCTCACCGGTGGACGCGTGGTGTACGAGGCAAGACGGCCATCGGCGGTCGGAAGATTGAGCGTCGGCATGGTCACACCGTCAGCTTTGGGATGTCCACCCAGCGCCGCTCTTTCCAGCTTTGCAGCCCGGCTTCCGCGAGTTGCACGCCTTTGGCGCCTTCGAGCAAGGTCCATTTGAACGGCGCATCTTCATAGAGGTGGCGGATGAACAGTTCCCACTCGGTCTTGAAGCCATTGTCGTAGGTGTCGAGCCCCGGCACTTCCGACCAGGTCTCAAAGAAGTTGATCGGCTGCGGCACGTCCGGGTTCCACACCGGTCGTGGCGTGTTCACGCGTGCCTGGCTCCAACACTTCTGCAGTCCCGCGACGGCAGATCCGTGGGTGCCGTCCACGTGGAACGTCACCAGGTCGTCGCGCCGCACCCGCGTGCACCAGGAGCTATTGATGTGCGCGATCACACCGCCGGCGAGCTCGAAGGTGGCATAGGCGGCATCGTCAGCATCGGCGGCGTAGGGATGGCCGTCCTCGTCAACGCGCTTGGGGATGTGGATCGCGCCGAGGCATGAGACGCTTTTGACCTCGCCGAACAGATTGTCGAGCACGTAGCGCCAGTGGCACAGCATATCGAGAATGATGCCGCCGCCGTCCTGCTTGCGGTAATTCCAGGAGGGACGATTGGCCGGTTGCCAGTCGCCCTCGAACACCCAGTAGCCAAACTCGCCGCGCACCGCGAACAGCCGGCCGAAGAAGCCGGACTCGATCAGCATACGGAGCTTCAGCAGCCCGGGTAGAAACAGCTTGTCCTGCACGACGCCATGCTTGATCCCCGCGCGCTTGGCAATGCGGACCAGATCCAGCGCGTCATCGAGATTATCGGCGACCGGTTTTTCGCAATAGATATGCTTGCCGGCTGCCATGGCCTTGCGCAGCAACTCGGCGCGCAGCTGCGTGGTCGCGGCATCAAAGAACAGCCTGTCATGCGGGTTCTTCAAGGCCGCGTCGAGATCGGTGGTCCAGCGTGTGATCCCATGCGACTTGGCGAGTCCTTCGACTTTCTCGGCATTGCGTCCGACCAGGATCGGATCGGGCATGACGCGGTCGCCGTTGTTGAGCGCGACCCCGCCCTGCGCCCGGATGGCGATAATGGACCGGATGAGGTGCTGATTCATTCCCATCCGGCCGGTGACGCCATTCATGATGATACCGAGACGATGTTGCGCCATCTGTTGCTTCCTTGTGAGGTTCTATTCCATACCGAGCAGGTGGTAGATGCGCCGGGTATAGTCGCCAAACAATTCGCTTGTCTTCATGTCGAGGGTGCGCGGGTGCGGCAGCTCGACGCGAAAGTTGTCCGCCATGCGCGCCGGCCCCGCGGTGAGTACGATCACGCGTGTCCCGAGAAAGACCGCCTCGGTAATACCGTGGGTGACGAACACGATCGTCTTGCGCGCCTCCTGCCAGATGCGCAGCAACTCGAGATTCATCTTCTCGCGCGTCATGGCATCCAGCGCACCGAATGGCTCGTCCATCAGGATCAGCTTGGGATCATGGATCAGCGCCCGCGCGATGGCCGCACGCTGCTGCATCCCGCCGGATAGTTCGTACGGATACTTCAGCTCGGCACCGGACAGTCCGACCAAGGCCAACAGATGCCGCGCGCGCTCGCGGCTGGCGGCGAGCGGGAGCCCCAGGATTTCGGCGGGCAGCAGCACATTGTCGAGGATGCGACGCCATTTCAGTAGCAGGGGTTGCTGGAACACCATGCCGATATCGCGCGCCGGATCGAACGGCTGCTTTGCGGATCCAATGCGCACTGTGCCGGACTCGTAGGAGTGCAAGCCGGCGAGGATCTTCAACAACGTCGTCTTGCCGCAGCCGGACGGCCCAACCAACGCGACCAGCTCACCGCCTTCGACGTCGAAGGTTGCCTCCGAGACCGCGAGAAATTCCACGCCGCGCGTGCGGTAGACCTTGCGTACGCCCGCAAGATGGATGAACGGCTCGGCCATGCTCATTGCAGCCGGGCGTCGCGTACGACGAGAAGGCGTTCGAGCCCCAGCACCAGCAGATAGAGCACGCTGCCGATCAGGGTGATCAGGATCACCGCCATGAACATGGCCGCGGTGTCGAGCGTGACCTGGACCTGCAGCATCAGGTAGCCGAGGCCGCGGTCGGAGCCGAGGAACTCGCCGACGATCGCGCCGGCGACCGCAAGGATCGCCGCGACCTTCATGCCGGAAAAGATATAGGGCAGGGCGCCGGGAAACTGGATCTTTGTGAACAGCTGCCAGCGCGAGCCGCGCAACGTACGCACCAAATCGAGCAGTTCCGGTTCGACCTCGCGCAAGCCACGCGCTGTCGTGAGCACGATCGGAAAGAAGCAGATGGCAAAAGCCATCATGATATTTGGACCGATGCCGTACTTGAACCAGACGATGATCAGTGGGCCGAGGGCTACCTTGGGGATCATGTTGAGGCTGACCAGGAGCGGCATCGTCGCCATCTCGAGCCAGCGCGACCATGAGAATACGAGCGCCAGCGCAATTCCGATCACCACGGCCAGCACATAGCCACCGAAGATCTCGACGCTGGTGACCGCGATATTTTCCGCCCAGCGGTAATTCGGGACAAGCAGTGCGTGCAGCGTCTCGTAGGGCGACGGCATGACGAACTTCGGTACCTGTCCAATCTTGACGAACAGGTACCAGGCAAGCACCAGCAACAAGTGAATGATGACAGCGAACGAGTAACGCTGCAGCGCGTCCCGGTTGGCGGCGGCGGGCGGCATTCCGGTTGTCTCGCCTGCGGGTTTCATGCGAGCCAGCGCTCCCGATTCTGCCGCACGAACGCATCATCAGCGAGATGCGGATAGGCGGCATAGACGCGGTCGATTGCTTCCTTCTGGCCCGGGCCGAGCCCCTCGTTCGGGTCGAGGCACCAGGTGCCGGCGAGCAATCCCTGCCGGCGCAGGATTTCATGACAGCCGGCGATCACGCCATGGAAATTATTGGCCGCATCGAACACCGCCGCGTTGACATCGGTCACTTGCGCCTCGAGCTCGAGCAGATCCTGCGGGATGTTACCAGCCGCAATGGCAGCATGAATCCGCTCCAGCATCTCGACAGCGCGTTTGACCCAGACGCTCCAGTGTCCGAGCAGTCCGCCCTTGATCCGGAGCGTGTGCATCGCGCCCTTTGCCTCGATCCGAAACGGCAGCAGAAGGTCGAGGACGATGTGGTCGTCGTTGCCGGTGTAGAGCGTCACCCGATCGACGGCATCGGCCTCGGCCACACCGCGCACCACGTCTAGCGTCCGGTACCGATTGAAGGGTGCGATCTTGATCGCGACCACGTTCTCGATCGCCGCAAACCGGCGCCAGAACGACACTGGCAGCACAATGCCGCCGACGGCCGGCTGCAGGTAGAAACCGACCAGCGGGATTTCCTCGGCGATCGCCTGGGCATGCGCGATAAGGTCATCCTCGGACGCGCCCTGGAATGCCGCGAGTGAGAGCAGGCCTGCATGATACCCCAGGCCGCGTGCGACTTGGGCCTCTTTGCGGGCCTGATCGGTGCGGCCGGACAGGCCGGCAATCATGACGAGGGGGCGCTCCGTCCAGTCCGTCGCCGCGCCCATCGCCAGCTCCAGGACCGGCGCGTAGAGGCCGACGTCGCGGATGGCGAACTGCGTGGTGTGGACGCCGACTGCCAGCCCGCCCGCGCCCGCATCGACGTAGTAGCGGCTGAGCCCACGCTGACGCACCAGGTCGAGCTTGCGGTTTGCGTCGAGCGCGAGCGGGTGCGCCGGGATCGCGACACCGCGCCGCAGCGCGTCGAGCACGGGGAGGGGCCAGTCGGTCCAGCGCAGGGTCATACGGCACTCAAGTAACCGAGTGGTTACATGGTGCCCAATATTCGGGCGCTGTCAATCTGCCTTCAAGGCATGCAGGATCATATCGACGTTGTGGCGCCTGCGGCGGCGATTGGCAGTGGGGGTGCTAAGGTCGCGGCCGAAGATGGCAGAGAGTGTCCAGTTGTTGGAGAGATAGAAATAGCCGACCGCGGCGATGGTGATGTAGACATCCACAGGATCGAGGCCGGGCCGGAATATACCTTTTGCGACTCCACGCTGGAGGATGTCGCCGATCAGTTTGACGAATGGGCTGTGCAACTCCCGGACCTTGCGCGAGCGCGACAAATGCCGGGCTCGGTGCAAGTTCTCGCTGTTGAACAGGCTGATCATCTCCGGGTGCTGGCGTGAATAGTCGAAATTGAATTCGACGAGGCGTTTGATCGCCACCTCGGGCGCCAGGTGGTCGAGGTTCAGGGTGCGTTCGGTCCCGCGCAGGTCTTCGTAAACCCGCTCCAGAGCAGCGAGATAAAGGCCCTCCTTGTTGCCGAAGTAATGATAGATCATGCGTTTGTTGGCGCCGGCGCGCCGCGCAATGGTGTTGACACGCCCGCCGAACAATCCCTTCGCCGCAAATTCCTCCTGCGCCGCCATCAGGATGGCTTCCCGCGTGCGGTCCGGGTCGCGCCGGTTGCCGCGTTTGTTCTTGGCCATGTTGCTCTGGATCGTCGAAGTGTTGGAGCGCGCAGATTGACAGTGTTCGGGGCCGCTCATATCGTCGCGGTAACCAGGCAGTTACCACGAAAATTCGCTGCCCGTCGAGCAATCGCGTGCTGCGCAAAGATTGGGAGGTTCACGGATGAAGACAGCTGGCAAGCTCGTCATCGCAGCGGCCGCGCTCGCCTTTGCGGCCCCGGCTTCGGCCGAGAAAATCACATTCACGCTCAACTGGGTGGCTGGCGGGGACCATGCCCCGTACTTCTATGCGCAGAAAATGGGCTGGTACAAAGACGCAGGCCTGGACGTCGATTTCGAGACCGGGCGTGGCTCTGCTGCCTCCGCTCAGAAGGTCGGCGCCGGAGCGTCCCAGCTCGGACTGTCCGACATGGCAGGCGTATTGCTGTTTCGCGGCAAGGGCCTCGATCTCGTCGGCCTGATGAATATTTACGCCAACTCGCCGCAGGGCATGTATTGGCTCAAGAGTTCCGGCATCACCGGGCTCAAGGATTTCCCGGGCAAGAAGATCGGCAATCCGGCGGGTGATGGTGCCCGCACCATGTGGCCGGCGCTCGCCAAGAAGGCCGGGATTGATCCCAACTCGGTCACTTGGGTCAACATCGACGCAAACGCGAAGCTCGGCGCACTTAAGGCGCACACCATCGATGTCACCACGTCATTCTTCAACCTGCACCACGTGTTTGCGCGCGAGCTTGGCGACGACATGGGGTTCCTGGCCTGGAAGGACGCTGGTGTGAATCCATATGGCAATTCGATCATCGCCAACGGCGCCTGGCTCGCGGCCAACCGCGATAAGGCTGACAAATTCGTGAAGGTCACGCAGAAAGCCTTTGCTGAATGCGCCAAGACGCCTGAGCCGTGCATCCAGGCGCTGGTCGATGCAAATGGTGCGTTGCTCTTTAAGAACGAGCTCGAGAACTGGCACCTCGTCACCATCCTGATGAGCGACGACACCTCGCGCAATGTCGCGTTGGGCTGGCATGACGACGCTCGCATGGCAGATGACTACAAACTGGTCGACGAGTATCTGCACATGGAAAAGCCGTACGATGTGAAGACGGCTTACACCAACGAATTCCTCGACAAGAACGTGAAGATGCCGCCGATCCACCCACCGAAGCTTTACTGAAGAAGCTAACCAAACTCCGGGCCAACGACCGCGAAGGTCCGCACCCCGTCGTCGAAGGCGCTCCCTCTCGCGTAGACCATGCGGGTGAGGGGGCGCGTGAACGCAAAGCCCTGCGCTTCAATAAAGCGGCGCGTCTCGGCTTTGCTGTCCGCGAGATCGATGAAGATCGGCCCGGTGATGGTTGCGAACGCCTGCGTGAGTAGAGCGTGAGCCGCTGCGACCTCCTCCGCAACAAGCGGACCAAGTTGCGTTGCAATACGGCCCTCGCGGCCAAGCAAGAACCCAACGAGCCGGTCCCCACGGAGCGCGACCAAGGTGGCGGGTGGCATGCGCCCGCGCAAGTGCGCCAGCAAACGGTTCCGCTCGGAGCCAAACGTGGCGGCGTCGTAGGCGCAGATCTCGTGCCAGATGGCATCCGTGATCAGTCGCACGTCGATGCCGCCGCGGCCGGATGCAAGGTCGTGTGTGGTTGAGAGGGCGGGACGTGCGTAGCGCGCGAAGCCCCAGGTGTCGGCAAATCCGAGGCCGCGGTAAACCTCGCGGCCCGCCGGCGTCGCGTCCAGGATCGGGACCAGACCCGCGCCGCGCAACCTATCGACGGCGTCGCCCAGGAGGTTTGAGGCGAGGCCGCGACGCCGCCATGCGGCCGTCACCAGCACCATGCTGATCCAGCCAAAGCCGACATAGGGCAGGGTGGCGGCGGTGGCGACGACGTTTCCTGTGTCCGTGCGAACCGCCTGCACGCGCCCCAGTTCGAGAAACATGCGCCAGTCGCGCTCGGTCTGGTTCCAACCGACTTCGGTCACCAGCGCCTGTGCGTAATTCAGTTCTTCAGGATGTAACGGTCCGTGTTGTAGGGTGGGCATCGCGACTTCTCACTAGTTCAACACGGCCCGTCTTTTGGCGCGATGCCCACGCTGTCCATGCGTGCGACAGCGTGGGCACGGCGCTTGCGAGATTTGCGCAAGTTGAGAGTCAGTCGATTGCGCCGTGCCCACCCTACAACATCGCTGCTGTCAGAACGCGCCATCGCGCGAGTCGTAATGGGTATCCTTGCCAAGGCTCGGCAACCCACGTGATACCCAGTCCGCAACCCAATCAATCATGCGCGCGAGCGGGACTTGCGGATAACCAAACAGCCGCATGGCTTCAGCCGTGTTGATGAGCCAGCCTTCCGCCGCTTCGGTACCCTGCAGCACAGGCGTCTTGCCGAGGCGTTGGCCGAACTCGGTGGCGAGCCAGCGCGTACTGATGGTTTCCGGTCCACTCAGGTTGAGCGGCGAAGTGGGTACCGTGCAATGCCCCAGCGCGCGCAACACCATGGCGTTTGCGTCGCCTTGCCAGATCACGTTCACATGTCCGGCGGAAAGATTGATGCTGGTACCGTTCAGCACGCGCGTGGCGATGTCGTGCAGGACGCCATAGCGCATGTCGATTGCGTAGTTGAGCCGGATCAGCCGGCCTGGCGTGGCGCGGGTGCGTGAGAAATAGTGAAACAGGCCCTCGCGTGCGACACAGGAATTGGCGTAGCTCCCGACCGGATTGGCCGGCGTGCTTTCGGTCGCCCCGCCATGGTGGATGTTTACAAAGGGATACACGTTGCCGGTCGAATAGGCGACGATCCGCGAACCTGCGAACGCCTCAGCGACCAGCGCCGGCACATAAGCGTTCATCGCCCAGGTGAGGTCCTCATTGCCGGTCGAACCGAATTTGCGGCCGGCCATAAAGATTACGTTGGGCAGCTTTGGCAAGGTCTCGATCGACGCGCGGTCGAGGAGATCCGCCTCGATACACTCAATGCCCCAGCTGGTCAGCTTGTCGCGCAGGCCCGCTTCGCTGAAGCGGGCGACGCCGATGATGCGCTTGCCCGGAGCCGCGCGGCGCGCCAGTCGTGCCAGCGTCGGTCCGACCTTGCCGCCGACCCCGAGCACGATGATATCGCCTTCGATCTGCGCAAGCTCTCGCGCCAGCACGGATGAAGGTGTGGTCATCACCTCTTCGAGGTGCTCGACATGATGAAAACGGTTGGGCAGGGCGGGTATGTCGGAGGGCGTGATCTGTTGCATCGGCTTCAACATGTAGGGCGTGACGACGCACGCCTGTCGGCGCTATAAGTAACCAGTTGGATACTAACGTCTCAGCTTATCCTCGGCAAGACGAACGACCCGGAGCAGGTTCGCATGCAGCAGACAAACGCGCCGCGCATCAAGACAACGGTTGTCGGCTCTTATCCGGTGCCCGATTGGCTCGCCGCGCTTCCCTCCGAGCAGGCGCTCATCGATGCGACGCGAGTTGTCATCCATACCCAGGAGCAGGCGGGCGTTGATCTCGTTTGCGATGGTGAGCTGTCGCGCTTCGACGTGAACCACCCTGAAACCAACGGCATGATCGAGTACTTCGTGCGGCCGATGACGGGCATTCGTACCGCGATGCGTTTCGATGAGCTCGTCGCGTATCGAGCGCAACGCGGCATGGGATTTCGCGCGCGTCCGCCCGCAGTTGTTGAAGGTCCAATCGGTCCCGGAACGCTTGATCTGCCCCAGGCTTGTGCCCGCGCCAAAAGCGTTGCCACCCGGCCATTCAAGTTCACGCTCACCGGCCCGCATATGTTGGCAAAGACGCTGGTGGATCATCACTACGGCAAGTTGCCCGAACTTGCACTGGCGCTCGGCGATGCGCTGGCCGAGCAAGTGCGTCATATCGATGCTGACGTCGTGCAGGTCGATGAAGCAAACTTGCCCGGCAGTCCGGATGAGTGGCCCTGGGCCGCAGAATCAATCAATCGCGTACTGCGCGCCGTGAAGAGAGTGCCCGCTGTGCACCTGTGCTTTGGCAACTACGGTGGTCAATCGATCCAGCAAGGCACTTGGGGAAAGCTGATCGACTATCTCAATGCCCTCACGGTTGATCACGTCGTCATGGAGACCGCGCACCGGCCGGCGCATGAACTCGAAGTCTTTCGCGGGTTGCGCCCCGACATCGGGCTCGGGCTCGGGGTGATCGATATCAAATCGACGCAGATTGAGAGCGCCGACCTGGTGGCGCGCAGTATCGAGCGGGCTACGAAAGTACTCGGCCCCGAGCGGGTGCGCTACGTGCATCCCGACTGTGGTTTTTGGATGCTCAAGCGAAGCATTGCCGACGGGAAGATTCGCGCCCTTGTGCTGGGCCGTGACCAATATGAGGGAAGGTCGTAAATTATCGATTCGGCTCGCGCGCAAGCAATTTCGGTTTCCGCAAGCAACCACGACGTGAGCAAAATAGAAGCGGCCCCGAGTGAAGCCAAGAGGGTTTTCGGGGCCGCTGCAGGCTCGGAGTTCGCAATCCGAACTGCCAATAGTAACGCCGCCGCGGTTGCCTGCGCGGCTGATCTCGGCACGGTAGCGGGCGGAATGGAGTGTGGTTTTCCTAGTCGCGTGTTCGTGGCAGATTCGCAGCGGATTCGGACCGATGGGATGGGAGGGTATGCGCAGGGCAGCCGTAATCGTCGCGCTCCTCGCAATCGCGTTTTTTGGCGCGTTGTGGATCATGGACTGGATCTGGCCGCGCGTGCCGCCGGGGGGTCCGCCTGCCCTGTCGGAGGTCCCCCCGCTCGATGCCGTTGCGCGTTCCTCGACCATTGTTGTGCCCGTCGCCATCGCCGACGCTGCCATTCGCGACGCCCTAGAGGCGCAAGCCCCACGCGATCTCGCGGGAAAAAAGGATAATCCCGTCGCTCAGCTGCTGTCGAACGCCGATATCGGCTGGACCGTGCATCGCGGTCCGCTGGCGGTTGCCGGACGTTCCGACGCACTCGTTGTTTCGACCGCCCTCAATGGCACGATGCACATCACCGGCCAGCTCAGCGAGGCGGCTGGCAATCTGACCGGCATGCTGGGAGGCCTGATCGACCGGAATCTTGGCGAAAACCTGCAGCGGCTGACTGGCAAGACGATTGATCAGCGCGCTGACTTTCGGGGCACAGTCACGATGACGGCCCGCCCGACGGTCACGGCAAACTGGCGGATCGACCCAAACCTGAACGCGCAGGTCTCGCTCGCCGACGCATCCGTCTCGATCTCGGGCGTCCCGCTCAACATCGGCAACGAGGTCAAGCCTTATCTCGATCGGGCGGTGTCCGAGCAGGTGTCCCTTCTGCAGGGCCGGGTGCGCAGCGATCCGCGGCTCGAGCAGACGGCGCGAAGCCAATGGGCACAGATGTGCCGTTCCATTCCGATAGGGGGTGGTCCTCGCGGGTTGCCGAACCTTTGGCTGGAGGTGCGGCCGACCCGGGCCTTCTCGGCGCAGCCCCGATTCGAGGCCAATGACGTGATCCTCACACTGGGAGTTCAGGCCGAGACTCGCATCGTCCCGACTGAAACCCGGCCGACGTGTCCGTTCCCGGCGGAGCTCGAGCTCGTTCCCCGGCCCGAACAGGGTCGGGTGCAGATTGCAGTCCCGATCGACATTCCTTTCCCTGAGCTGGACAAGCTGCTGGAGGCACAGCTGACCGGCAAGACGTACCCCCAGGATGGTAGCGGCCCGGTCGATGTCACCATTCGGCATGCCGCCCTGGCTCCGTCGGGGGACCGCCTGCTGATCTCGTTGCGGGTCAAAGCGCGCGAGAAGAAGAGCTGGTTTGGGCTAGGTGCGGAGGCGGACGTCTATGTCTGGGGCCGTCCTCAACTCGATCGCGAGCAGCAGATTCTGCGCCTGACGGACATCGAGCTCGATGTCCAGTCAGAAGCGGCCTTTGGCCTGCTGGGTGCCGCAGCCCAGGCGGCTCGCCCGATGCTGCGCGATGAGCTCGCCCGATACGCCGTCATCGACCTCAAGCCATTCGCGGCCCAGGCCAAGCAGCAGTTATCGGCAGCCGTGGCCGAGTTTGCCAGGCAAGACCCGTCCGTCCGCGTCGATGCCGGCATTACCGATCTGCGGCTGGTAGGCATCGCCTTTGATGCGAAGGCGCTCCGCGTCATCACTGAAGCGGAGGGCAACCTGAACATCGCGGTCTTGAATCTCGCCCTATAGAGCGTTTTGTAAAACTCAGTAAGCCGTTCTTCCGAGCGGTCGTTTTCGTGATAAGTTGGCCTCGCAATTTGCCTAGTGCCGCCGGGGTCTTTTATTGAATTGTTTCTGATCGCCACAGCCTGATGGGGCCCTGCCATGGTCATTGATCAAACGCCACCCAGCCAGGTTGTTGACACCCTGCGTGCCGCCCTCGACGAGGTCGAGATCGGGGTGGTGTTGCTGGACCGGGATCTGGTGCCGCAATTCGTCAATCGCTGCTTCATGCGCATGTGGCATCTGAACAATGCGACGGAACTCGAGAAACTCGATTTCGAAGGTCTGATGCAGGTTATCGTGAGCAAACAGGCTCAGCCGATGCCTGCGATCAAGTTCAATGAGTTCATTAAGAAACGAGCCGAGCTTATTCGCGCCGGTGCCGAGGACCCACGCGACGTGCGCGTTGATGGCGGCAAGGTCATCCGCGTCAAGTGCAAACCTTTGACCGATGGCGGGCGCATGCTGGTCTATACCGATGTTACCGATCTGATTGAACAGGCCGACAAGCTGAAAGAGCTTGCGACGGTTGACGGCATGACCGGTTTGTTCAATCGCCGGCATTTCTTTTCGCTCGCCGAGATCGAGTGGGCCAGGTATCAACGCCATTGGCGGCCGATGTCGCTGTTAATGATCGACATCGACCGGTTCAAGTCGATCAATGATCAATTCGGCCATGATGTGGGCGATCACATCATCATTCGCATCGCTGATATTTGCCGCGAGGAGAAACGCAAGTCTGATGTCGTCGCGCGCTTCGGGGGAGAGGAGTTCCTGTTGCTGTTGCCCGAAACGGACCTGGACGAGGCACAGAGCGTGGCGGAGCGATTGCGTCGCGTGGTTGAAATGCGCGAGTTTTCGATCGCTTCGCGTGCCATAACGACAACGATCAGTATCGGGGTCGCTCAAGCCAATCCATACATGGAAACGCTGTTCGATCTCATCAAAATGACCGACCAAGCGCTTTATGCCGCTAAGAACGGCGGCCGTAATCGGGTCTGGGCGGCCTGACAGACACGAGAGCTGATTGCTCGGCAATATCGAGTGCCGCACCGCAACCAATTTTGCACGCGTCGCGGGCAACCATAATGGGCAGCGGCCTGCGACAAGGCCAATGCGCGAGCGCAGAATGTCTGTGCAACTTGCGGTCGGCCGTTTTAAGATCGCAAGGCGCGTGACGGAACCGGACCGGATAAGTCGGCCGTGGAGAGTAGGTCCCGTGGACAAAGTGCGCTTGTTCTGGTGCCTGGTGCTGATCTTTGGGCTGAGCCTTGCAGTGGCGGCGTTGAGCTGGGCCGCGAGTGAGCTGGCCGATGGCGCAGAGTTTGCTTTCGACAACCTCCTCGATGGCACTTTGGTGATAGCGACGGGAACGACTTTGCTGAGTGCCGTATTGTTGATGATCTTCGCTCCCGCGGTGTTTCACGAGCGATATGAACAGACGCGCGTCCCGCATGAGGAGCCGCGCGTCCCGCGCAATTAGTGGAGCGTATTCGCCCGCGTAGCGGATCCTGAAGCCGCCGCCGCGATCGCTCTCCAGTTGCCATCCATCATTCTACTCAACAAGGAACAGGGAACAGTGTTCCGGCTTCCTCGTTCCTATGCAGGAGTGCGTCAACTAGAAAGGCATCACACATGAACTTTGCGGGTAAGATCACGGCCGCCGTGGCCCTCACGGGAGCGCTCGCGGTAGCTTCGGCTACTCCTTCACAAGCTCGTTGGTGGGGCGGCTGGGGTTGGGGCGGCCCTGTCGCAGCGGGCATAGGTCTTGGCCTTGCGGGCGCAGCGCTTGCGAGTGCGGCAGTCGCGGGGCCTTACTACGGCGGCTATTACGGCTACGGGTACCCGGGGTATGCGGCATATGGCTACGACTATCCCGGCTATGCCTACGGGTACGGATACCCCGGTTATGCGAGCTACGGGTATGATGTCGACTATGGCTACGGCCCGGGCGGCTACGCGAGCTACGGTTACGGCCCATCCTACGGCTATGTCGGAAGCACCTATAGCCGCTCCTACGCTTATGCTCCGCGCTATCGTTATCGCTCCTACGGCACTTATGCGACGCGTGGCGGGCGCACCTATGCGGCCTCACCCGTTTATCGGAACGGACGCGCCTACGGCATGGCATCAGGGCGACGGGCCTATGGGATGGCGAACGGTGGTGGGGTCACGACGACCAATATCAGCGGGGTATCTCGCCGTATGAACACGGCTGCTCCCGGTATGGCAGCGGGACGGGCTCAAGCCGGGCGCGCCGCGCAGGCCAATGCAATGCCCGCTGGAACCGCGATGCAAGGTGGCGCTGCCGCTTCGCCTCATGGTGCGGGAATGGAACAGCGCCGTTAACGCCGGGTAGTCACCCGATGTTTCATGTGCCCGCGGCGGTAGCCGCGGGCACAGGTTTGTTTGCCCGATTGCGTTCAGCGCTAGCAAACTGCCGTGATCTCGACGTATGGTTCGGGTCGCCTAACGGAGTGCGGGTCACAACGCACCGAAGTGGGAGGCTTGATGCTCGAGCGGTCGCGCGATCGCGTCCAATCGCCTGCCGATTTTGTTGAACGAGCGCGCGCGCTGGCGCCGATGATTACCGCTGCCGCACCCCGCATCGAACAGGACGGTGCAATCTCAGCGGATGTCATCGCCGCAATGCATGATGCGCGTCTGTTCCGCCTGCTCATTCCACGCGTTTATGATGGCGAGGAGTTGCAACCCGTCTGGTATGTGCAGGCGGTCGAAGCGATTGCCAAGGCCGACGCCAGCACCGCCTGGTGCATGGCCCAGGCGTCCGGGTCGTCGCTCGGTGCGGCCTATCTGGCGCCAGCGGTCGCGCGCGATGTGTTTGGCGCTCGCGACGCTGCGCTGGCGTCGGGGCCGCCAGGAACGAACTCGCGCGCAATTGCTGTAGAAGGCGGGTTTCGGGTGACTGGTTCCTGGCCTTTCGCCAGCGGCATCGGGCATGCGACTTGGCTTGGCGCTCACTGCACCATTTGCGACGCGCATGGGTCGCCGCGGCGAGAGGAAGACGGCCGGGCGGTCGAGCGCACGCTCCTGTTCCCGA
This sequence comes from Xanthobacteraceae bacterium, assembly GCA_019241285.1. Taxonomy (GTDB): domain Bacteria; phylum Pseudomonadota; class Alphaproteobacteria; order Rhizobiales; family Xanthobacteraceae; genus JAFAXD01. The sequence goes on from JAFAXD010000214.1 coordinate 23,459, forward strand.
AAGCATGCGCCGTCATTACCGAATCTTGGGATGTGATGGGCCTGCGCGGGACCGGCAGCCATCGCTACGCCGTTAAAGATCTTTTTGTCCGAGAGGCCTATTCGTTCACCCGCGACGCCGCTGCTGAGCGGCGCCTGGACGCGCCGCTCTATCGGTTTTCCATCCTGAACATGTTTGGATTTGGTTTCGCGGCTGTCGCGCTTGGCATCGCGCGCGCCATGCTGGATGCGTTCGTGCAATTGGCAGCAGAGAAGGCGCCGCACGGTTCGGCCCGACGGTTGCGCGAGGATGCCGTTGTCCAACATGAGGTTGCGCTGGCAGAAGCGCGAGTGCGCGCGGCCCGGGCGTATTTGCTGACAACGTTACAAGAGGCCTGGGACATCGCGGTCGTCGACGGTTTCACCCCGGCGGGAAGCGCATTGATGCGGTTAGCGTCCGTTTATGTGATCCGCGAAGCCGGCGCAGTTGTGGCGGCCATCTATCACGCAGCCGGTTCTTCCGCGATCTTCCGCGCGCAAGAATTCGAGCGGCGCTTTCGCGACATGAACACCGTCTCGCAGCAGCTGCAGGCGCGGGGTTCGCATTTCCAACTTGCCGGGCAACATCTGCTCGGCTTGCACTCCTGATGTCCTGTTTCCGTGCCAGGCTGGAAGTTGGTGATAGAGACGGCGCTTCCGGAGCGCACCCCGCAGGGCCTCGGTGCCGCCGATTCCGCCCTAGACGCTCAGCGGCGCTTGGAATCTAGGCTTCCTCGACGCAGTATGACAAAACACCAGGGAACGAATCGGGGTGGATCACACGACGGCGATGACTTGGAATCCGGCGCATATCCGAATGCTGGGGTTTGCGGCTTGTGCGGGCCTATTGTTTGGATGCACCTCCGCGACGCCGCCCCTGCCACAGCCAACCAATCCGCAGGTGACGATCTCGGGAACGAGTCTCGATCGTGTCAAGAAGGCGCTCGTTGCCGAGATGTCCAAGCGCAAGTTCCACGTGGCCAAGGACGGCGGGCAGACCCTCGCGTTTGAGCAGCCGGCCTCCAAGGCGGCCCTGGAAAGCCTCCCGTCGCGCGCTGTGCGGGGCGGCAATCCGGTGGAGCGGGTCACCTTTACGATTGCATCCGAGAAGGACGACATTCAGGTCAGTGCGGATGTTACCATCCTGCGCAAGCTCGCAGCCATGGAGGGCGAAACCGAGATTAACCAAGGCCCCGAAGGGCAGAGCGTCCAGGCCATTCTCGATCAGATCGCCAGCCAAGTCGGTACCGCGAAGCCCATAAAAAAAGAGAACTGATCGGCTGCGATCACATCAAGGGCGAGCGCCGACAGATTGTTCGTCGAGCCACTTGCGCGCAAGCGATACATCGGCTTGCGATAGTTCGTGACCCACGGGCAAGGTACGGTGTGTCACGTTCGCGCCGGCTTCAGTCAACGTCGCAGCGAGTTGCTTTGCCCCATCTCGGGAGATCAAGGCATCGGTCGCGCCAGATAGAATCAGCACGCTCTTGCCATCGAGCTCTGGGCGTGGAGGCTGGGAGAGGGGCAACGTTGCACGCAACAACACGGCCCCGGCGAGCGCGCTCGGGCGCAACAGCAAGACAGCCGCTGCCACATTGGCCCCATTGGAATAGCCGAGCGCTATCGGGGGCACGAGGTCGTACGCCTTGCAAGCCTGTTCCACGAAATCCGCCAAGTCATCGGCATTCCGACGCACATCGTCCTCATCGAACACACCTGCGCTCACGCGACGGAAAAAGCGCAGCATTCCGCTCTCAAGCACTTTGCCGCGGGGTGAGAGCAGGGCCGCATCCGGCGCGACCATGCGTCCAAGCGGAAGGAGGTCGTCTTCATTGCCGCCCGTCCCGTGCAACAACAGGAGCGGAGGGATGTTCTCCCGCTGCGCAGGCTCGAAGCGGTGGGTGAACGACAGCGGGGCGGTCATCAGGCAGCGACCTCGAGCGGCGGAAGCACCGCCTCGATCTCCTTGCGACGCAGTTCGAGAAACTGCGGCAGCTTGAGCGCGTGACCGAGAACGGCTGGAGATTCGTCGACAGTAAAGCCCGGCTGATCCGTCGCAATCTCGAACAAGGTGCCACCCGGCTCGCGGAAGTAGATCGACCGAAAATAATGGCGGTCCTTGCGCTCGGTGGTTTGCACACCGTGATTGTCCCGGACCTTGCGCGCCAACTCCGCCTGTGCGCCGTCATCGGCGGCGCGGAAGGCAATGTGATGCACCGCGCCGCGTCCCATGGCGGCCGGCAGGAAGCCCCCGGCCTCGTGGATGTCGACGATGCCGCCGATCGCGCCCTTGGCGCGGAGACGATGCACCGAGCCCTCCCGCCCGACCTGGGCAAATCCAAAAACGTCGGTGAGAACGGCGGCCGTGCGCGCACCGTCCTCCAGCATCAACATGACACTATGAAATCCACGGATTGCGTGCTCACGCGGGATATCCCCCGCGCTCCAGGCAGGTTCGACCTCGCTACCGGCGACGGCGACCAGCGCCATGCGCAGACCATCCGGATCCGCGAAGGCCAGGGTGGTCTCGCCGAACCGTTTGATTGGTTGCTCGTGGGCAACGCCGCGTTCGAGAAAGCGATGCATCCAGTATCCCAGCGCACTGGCCGGCACACGGAACATGATTTGCTCCGCTTGTCCGATTCCCGCGCGCCCCAATGGCGCATATTCCCAGGGGAAAAACGTCAGGATCGTCCCCGGATGTCCGACCTCATCCCCGTAATAGAGATGGTAGGTGCCGGGATCATCGAAATTCACCGTTTTCTTGACGAGTCGCAACCCGAGTACGTGGGTATAGAAGGCGAGATTGCGCTCGGCTCGTCCGCAGATTGCGGTGACATGATGAACCCCAGCCATGGCGCATTCCTCAACAAACCCGGGTAATATTCGCTTCGATACGTCAGAACGCATATAGTTGCTGAGCACTGCAGCAGCTAGTCGGAGGCGATGCCGCTTGGAATGCGAGTGGTGAATATGAACGCAGGCCCGTTGCTGGCGATCATTGCCGGTCTCATGATCACTGCGGTCGGGGTGTGGTGGCAGGTGCATCTCGCACGTGCGCCAAAACCTGGGGCCCTGGCCGACGCGCCCATGGCTCCAGTTGCCCGGCCGGAAGCTCCCCCCTCGGGTCCGGGACCTCAGGCCGGGCCCGCACCGGTCGTGGAACAACCGCAGGCCAGCGCACAGCCGGCCGCCCCCGCACCCGAACAGATAACAACCGCTCCACCTGCGTCGCAGACCGACGCCAAGGCTCCGAGCGCGCCGGCGGTCACACGGGTTGGGTCGGCCGACATGACGGACACGCAGTTCAAGGCCGCGACAAGCGCCTTCACGGAGCAGATGAAGGCCTTCGAAGAGTTCTACGACTCGCGACGCCTGGAAATCTTGGAAAAACGCACGGACACCGAAAGCGAACGCGATCAGCAGGTGGAGGAATTGAAGGCGTTGCAGACTCAGAAGGTCAGCGAGTTCGCCCGGGACATCCTCCCACACGCGCAATTTCTGCAGTCCGAATTGACGCGTCGGCTCGAGCAGCAGGGGGTCGGCGATGTCCCGCTGCCGCCGCCGCCAGCCGGAATTTCGATCGCCCTGGGACGGCAGATCCTCCAGATGGACGTGAGCGACGTGGGCCTTCCGGGACATCGTCCGGTCACGGGGCTTGCTTCCTATCTGGAATTGCTCGCGAGCAAGCTTCCAGACTAAAAATATGTTGCGTGCGGGCGCGTTCACGCGTTGTAAATGCACCAACATGCGTTCCAGGATTTCACCGACGCGATCCACACGCGGCGCCGCCACTGCGCATCGTATGTCCTGCGCGTGGCGTGAGTTGATTGAGGCTGACGATGAGATTGTCCCGCGAGTTCAAGCTCTTTGCTCTGTTCTTCGCGACCGCCCTGGTGGTTACCTTCGTGCGCCATGGGCTGACCACGCATTGGGAATCTCTGGAATCCGTTGAGCAGTTCTTCGAGTACTGGCTCGTCAATCTGATTGCACTTGCGGTGTTCGTGGCCATCTCGGCAGCCGCAATACTGGCCTCGAGCAAGTTCTTCCTTGGATTGAGCGGGGAACGGTTCGGCGAACGGCTCGTACAGATCCAGTTCCACGTGGTCATGGCGATCCTGGTCGGCGTGCTATTGCTTTTCCTGCTGATGGAAGTGCTTCCGGGTGAGTATGAGCTTTTGTGAGTCTCTTGTGCTGCTCGGAGTTGCGCTCAGCCCCGGGGACCCATGCGCTGGCGCGGTTCGAACAGCGATGTCAGGATTGCCGCCCGGTTGGGTCGACCGATGAGGACCACGCCGTCGTTTTCACCGATGATGGTCTCGGGCGGCGGGTTGATGAACACGTCGCCGTCGCGGTGGTTGATCTGCACAATGAAGAAGGCTCCACGTGCCTGCCGTTCGACGGCCGCCACGGTCATGCGCACGGCCGGACTCTGCGGCGCGGCAGTCACGACTTCGACTTCTATGCCGAAATTGTGCAGAACGCGTTGGAATCCATGAGCCCGCTCCAAGCTGTCCATGATGCGCGCGGATTCCTGGTAGAGGATCAGCTCGGCAATGCGTTCGGCGCCAATCTGAGTCGGCAACACGACTTTGTCCGCCCCGGCCTGCAGGAGCTTGCTCTCGGTACTTGCGCGTTCACCACGCGCGACGATGGACAAATCGGGGTTGAGCGCCCGGGCGGTCAGCGTGATGAAGACGTTGAGCGCATCGTTTGACAGCACCGTCGCCAGCGCATGGGCCCGGCGAACACCGGCAGCGATCAGGGCGTTCTCACTGGTCGCATCCGCGTGCATGCAGAGATAGCCTTGCGCGCGCGCCTCGGTGGCACGGGCCTCGTTCTCTTCAAGAATGACAAACGCGGCGCTGCTCGCTCGCAACGCTCGGGCAAGCACGGTGCCGAAGCGCCCGAATCCGCAAACTACCACGTGCCCGGTAAGCTGGTCGATTTGTGAGCTCATGCGCTTCACGCCTATGACTTTGTTGAGCTGGCTTTGGGTGATGAACTGGACGAACGCGCCGGTGACGAAGATAAAGCCGGTCCCGCCAAAAACGATCAGCGCGAGGGTGATTGCGTTTAGCGCGGGCGTGTTAATTGGCCTGACTTCCTCGAACCCCACTGTGTAAACGGTGATGACGACCATGTAGAGCGCATCCCGGAAGCTCCAGCCCGCTGCCATGTAGGCGGCCATGCCGAGGATCATGACCGTCACCGTATAGGCGACGCCGACGCTGAGGTTGCGCACCGGCGAATCGAACGGCCCGCTCATCCGCGGGTTCGGCACCCGTCGGATCTGGCGCAATTGGCGGACTGCGGGCGGCAGTGGTGATTGGGGGGGACGAATGCCACCATCCGATCCGCGCATTGGATCGATGGATGGTGTTTCAACCGAACTGATGCTCGGATGATCGCCAGTCATTCGCGTACTGAGCCCCCGGACATGAACGCGCGCTTGCCATCACTGACCCCCTCGATTACCCCCGGGAGCGCCGCCGCAAAGCTATGGCGCGGTAATCGAGTTGCGAGTTATATTTACTTTTTAGTTACATGATAAAGCCGTATCGATGATCGACAACATAACAAGCGGACGCTCAACAGCGTAGAATAAAAACTAACAGATTACGAGAGAACAAACGGTCTTGAACGGTTGCTTCCCGGCTCGGAGATCATTCGGTGCATCAGACGCAGATCCGTCGCGAAATTCTCGATCGCGTGCTCGCCCGCCGCGGTCGAGTGCACTGGTTCGACACACTCGAGGCGGCAAGAACTGCGGTCCTTGTCATCGACATGCAGGAAACGTTCTGCGCACCCGGCGGACCGGCGGAGGTCCCGTCCGCGCGGGGCATCATTGGCAGCATCAACACGCTGACGGCCGGGTTGCGCATGCGCGGTGTGCCGGTGATCTGGGTGCTGCACGCCAACGCGCGACGTGGCAGCGCAACCGACTGGGACCTGTTCTTCAACTATGTGGTGGCCGATGACGTGCGGGAACGCACGATCGAAAGTCTCGCTCCGGGCCGGCAACGCGTCTGGGGCGATCTTGTGACCGCACCGCAGGACCTTACGATTACCAAGAATCGTTACAGCGCGCTTATTGCCGGCTCCTCGGGTCTGGAGCGCGAGTTGCGGGAACGCGGCATTGACACCGTTCTGATCGCTGGCACCAAGACCAACGTGTGCTGCGAAGCGACCGCGCGGGATGCCATGATGCTCGATTTCAAGGTTGTCATGGTCTCCGATTGTTGTGCGGCGCTGTCGGACCATGAGCATCAGGCGAGCCTCGAAACGATTATCCAGCAGTTCGGGGACGTGCTCACGACCGAGGAGATTTTCGCGCGACTGGATTGCGGCTCGAGCCTGCAAGTTTTGGACAGCCGTCCCGCGCCTGTTCGGCTGGCAAAATCCGTCATTGGTGATAGCAGATGATCCGTAATGACCACGGATCTGCGCCGATATGCCGTCGCCCTGAGCGGCTTTTGTGCCTTCCTCAACCTGTATTCGCCCCAGGCGCTGTTGCCGGAGTTGTCGCGGCAATTTGCGGCGACACCGGCCGCGGTCAGCACCATCATGTTCGCGAGCACGTTCGCGGTGGCGCTGACCGCGCCGCTCACGGGCGCCATCGCGGATGCGCTGGGACGTAAGCGCGTCATCGTCACTGCGCTTTTTTGCATCTGTGTGCCGATGCTGCTGGTGGCGACCGCGGCAGACATACCGGGCATTGCGTTTTGGCGCTTTGTCCAAGGATTGCTCTTGCCGCCGATCTTTGCGGTCACGGTGGCCTATATCGGCGACGAGTGGCCGCCCTCGCAGGTGACTGGTGTTGCGGGCATCTACGTGGCGGGTTCGAGCGTCGGCGGTTTCGCCGGCCGCATGATCCCTGGGTTGCTGAGTGACGCGTTCGGCTGGCGCATTGGCCTCGCAGCCCCTGCGGCAATCACGTTCGTGGCTGCGATTGTCATCGCCTTCATGCTGCCGCGCGAGAAACGCTTCACCCGTTCGGAGGGGCTTTACACTGCGCTGCGTCAGATGCTGCGCCATCTCGGCAACGCCCAGCTGCTGGCGACTTTTGCGGTCGGGTTCGGCACGCTCTTCAACTTCATCGCGACCTTCACGTATGTCAGTTTCAGGCTCGCCGCGCCGCCTTACGGCTTCTCCAGCAGCTTGCTCGGGCTCATCTTCGTGACTTACCTGGCCGGGGCCCTGGTTGCGCCGTGGACCGGGCAGTTCGTCGCTCGCTTCGGCCGCCGCAGGTTCATGCTCGGCGTGCTAGCCGTGTGGGGTATCGGCGGGCTCATCACGCTGTTTTCCTCTGTCACTGCAATTGCGATCGGACTGGTTTTGTGTGCCGCTTGCGGCATCGTTTGTCAGACCATTTCCACCGGCTACGTGACCACGATCGCCAAGCAGGGAAGGTCGTCGGCCGTCGGCCTCTACGTCACTTTCTTTTACGTCGGTGGAAGTGTTGGCGCAGTGTTGCCGGGACTCACCTGGGCCAAAGCAGGATGGCCGGCCACAGTGAGCATGTTGCTGGTCTCACAAGCCCTGATGGCGACCGTGGTTGGGCTGATCTGGTCGCGGGATCAGACAACTGGTTAGAGCCGCGCCCTCAATCCGAGGGATGTCTGCTCTGTGTAACGCAAACGTCACAAGGGCTGTCAATTCGGCGGGCGCAACGCGGTTCGCCCTATGATACCGGGCGAAGTCATACTATCCAGATACCCGACATCATGGGTGGGGAATTGCAATGAAACGTCTCGCTGTCACGCTCCTCAGCGGAGCATCCGTATTTGCCTTGACGCAAGTCGCTCCGGCGGCCGACATGGCGGTAAAAGCACTCGCCAGCCCGCCGGCTGTCGCTGCGACCTGGAGTGGCCTCTATATTGGCGTCCATGGCGGGGCCGGGTGGCAATCCGCACCGAATTGGTCTTTTGCTGATCGTCCGGCACTCCTCGTGTTTGATCCGCAGACCCTGACGGGAACTGGGAACCTGGGCGCCGTGGGAGGACTGCAGGCCGGTTACAACTGGCAATTCGCGCCAGCTTGGTTGCTCGGCGTTGAGGGTGACTTCTCCTGGGCTTCGCTCACCGACCATCGCACGCTCGCGCCGTTGACCTTCAACGGCGGCACCGCCATGACGGGCAGCTCGGCGTCAATGAGCGCAAACACGCAGTGGCTTTCGAGCGCCCGCGCCCGCGTCGGCTACGTCGGCTGGAACAACACGTTGTTGTATTTCACCGGCGGTGCCGCGTGGGCCAACGTTGAATACAACGGACAGTCGATGGTGACGTTCTTGGGCACCCCGGTCACCAGCCAGGTTGCGGCGACGACCACCAAGGCGGGGTGGGTTCTGGGCGGCGGCGCCGAATGGATGGCAACACCGAACATCATGATCCGGGCGGAATACCTCTACTATAATCTCAACAACAACATTTCTCTGACCGGCCCCGTACTCCCGGTTCAACTCGGCGGCACGCAAACTCTGACCTACGGCTGGTCGAACTACAACGTCCAGGTTGCCCGCGTCGCGGCCAGCTACAAGTTCTGATCACTACGGGTCTGGCATCGGGCGGTCGTCGCGACAAGCGGCGATCGCCCGCGCTGCTGTTCGCAACGGTCTGGTAGTTCGGCCCGTTTGATCTCGATCAAAGCTATTTGCGGCCGGGCGTGCATTGAACATCGATGATCCAAGGGCAACCGCACGGATCCTGTCCGGATGGCGACAGGCGATCCGAAACGGGTCTGGCGAATGTAGCGAACGGCGGGAATAATTTTCGCTCTCTCGCTGAGACTTTCGCTGATTGGATCTGGGAGGTCGATACCAGCGGCGCCTACACCCAAATTGGTCCGCGTGCGCGCGACATCCTGGGCTACGAGCCCCAGGAACTGATCGGCAAACCTTCTTTCAATCTTATGCCGACTGCCGAAGCGGTCCGGGCGCGAGCCGCTTTCGAAGCCTTCGTGCAGCAACGCAAGCCCTTCGCTCGCCTGGAAAACGCCGTCATGGGTAGAAGCGGCCAGAAGGTCCTTGCTGGGCGTCCCCGTGTCAGCGTGCGAAACTGCCCAGCACACATAAAAAACCGCCGTAGCCCGTCTACGGCGGAACGGAGAGTGGGGTACGGTTCCGTCGCTCGCGTGGTAAACGGACTCGCCGGCGCTCCGCAACGGCATAAGACATAGTTGCGGAAGTAATGTCTTGTGTGGCACCTGAGCCAAGCGGTATCATACGCCCACAAATCAAAAGCCCCGCCGAGGGTGGGGCGGGGCTTTTGGAACAGGGGCGCTGGGACTGGAGGGTGAGGGGGGGACCCAGCGCTAACGGGGTGAGCGCATAATCTCACTCCAGGCCTGCCGGGGCAATTATACGGAGGTTTCGATTGGGTGTCTTAGAACCTTCAACCTGGAGGCCCTAGACTTGTTTCGGCGGCAGCCGCATACGCGACTTAGCAATTGCGGTACTTCAAGGCCGGATTGGTGGGTGCCTGCTTGGACGTGAGGGCATGACGCAGCCGGTACGTGCGTCTGAGACGCCCGAAAACCGAGTCGTCCCGTTTCCCGCAGGCGCCTCGGAGACGAGCCGCGCGACCCCTGATGCGCCGCTGGACGTCAGGTCCGAGCAGATTCGTCTGCTGCGAGAGCACCCCAGCCTCATCGTGTTCAATTTGGTCAACGCCCTGCTGGTCTTCGTCGTGCTATGGCGTATATTCCCGCATCAATTGCTAATGGGATGGTACGCGCTTTTTGCGATCATCATCCCGGCCCGCCTGATCCTGTCGCACGTCAGCCGGCAGCGTGGCTGGCCGACCGCGACAGTCGCCCGGCTCGGTGTCGCCGGCTCGGCCGCGACTGGGGCTGCTTGGGGCCTGCTTGCTTGGCCGATCCTGACCATCCCCGGGCTCACCTATCCGGTGTTCATCATCTTTGTGCTTGGCGGGATGACCGCCGGCGCGGTTTTGCTCGATGCTGCCTATCTGCCCGCGTTCGTTGCGTTCGTGCTGCCCATCCTTGCCCCTGCGAGCATCGCCTTTGCCATCCGCGGCGATGAGGCCTCGCTCGCCATGGGACTGATGCTGGTCGCCTTCACCATCGTGCAAGCCGTGGTGGGATGGCGGGCCAATCGTTGGATCGTCGACACCCTGAGATTGCAGGCCCAACGCGAGAACCTGACCGCGGACCTCTATCGCACCACCGCCGAACTGACGCGGCGCGAGGCCATCCTGCGCATCATGGCCAACCATGATCAGCTGACGGGCCTGTTCAATCGCTATTATTTGCTGGAGACGCTGGAGCGCGAGCTTGCACGGGCGAGCCGTCTGCAAGTGTCGGTCGCCGTCGCTATCCTCGATATCGATCATTTCAAGGATTACAACGATCATTTCGGGCATGAGGCCGGAGACGAGGTGCTGCGCACGACCGCGGCGATGCTCAAGGATGCGGTGCGTTCAACGGACATCGTCTGCCGCTATGGGGGGGAGGAGTTCCTGATCGTGTTTCTTGACAGCGCAGCCGTGACAGCCATTCCGCGCGTCGACCAGATCTGCCAGGACATCAGGCAGCGGGTTTATCTCTACCGGGGCAGCGCCATGCCGAGCGTCACCATGTCGGTCGGGGTTGCCGAATTTCCGCAGCACGGGCGCAGCGTCGACGCGCTGATCCGAGCCGCCGACCGCGCCCTTTATGCCGCCAAGAAGGCGGGACGAGATTGCATCGAAGTGTTCAGCTGATTGCTCATAGTTCGATCAAGACGAGGCGCGCGTCATGCCGCGGCTGAGATGGCGCTCGGCCCACCGGGCCAGGCGCACGAACGGCAAGCCGAGCAGCAAGTAAATCGCGCCGACCAGGAGGCCGGTACCGAAATAATCGTAGTAGGTGGTCGAGAGCAGCTCGTAGGTCTTGGTCAGCTCCACCAAGGAGATAACTGAGACGAGCGAGGAATCCTTGAGCAGCGAAATGAAGTCATTGGTGGTCGGCGGCACGACGATGCGCGCCGCTTGCGGGATCACCACGTAGCGCAGCGATTGCCGCTCTGTCATGTTGAGCGCGATGGCGGCTTCCATCTGATGGCGCGGGATCGCCAGCAGGCCCGCCCGATAGTTCTCCGCCTCGTAGGCCGCGTAGTTGAGCCCGAGCGCCAGCACGCCCGCCACATAGGGGTCGAGTTGGAGCCCGATCTTGGGCAGCCCGTAGTAGATGAACAGAAGCTGGATCAGCAGCGGCGTGCCACGGATCGCCTCGATATAGACTTGCGCGATGCGGTCGAGCACGACGCCGCCATAGACCCGGCACAGCGCCAGGACCACGCCGAATGCCACCGCGAGCACCATCGACATGACCGAGATCTGCACCGTCGCAACGGCCGCCCAGCCCAGCTGCGGCAGAAAACGCATGTAGCGCTCGAGCTGGCCGCGCCACGTGGTCGGTTCGGTCGCCTCGACAAAGCGATCATAATCGATCGGCTGCGCCAGCATGGAGCGCGCGTCGCCGGTGGCCTGCGCCATCATCTGCGTCCACAGCGCCCAGCGGTCGAGAATGCGATGCATGGTCCCGTCCGCGAGCATCGTGGAGAGCGCCGAATTGATGTTGGCGAGGAGCTCGGGATGCGCGCCTTTCTTCAACGCGATCCCGTATTCGATGCGTCCGATCGGATCGCCGGTGAACTCCAGCGCGCGGTCGGGCTTGGCGTAATAGACCGCGATCGGGAAATCCATGACGCTGGCGTCGAGGCGCCCCAGTTTGAGATCCGAGTAGACATCGATCTCTTCGTCATAGACGCGTACGTCGATATTTCCGGCGGCGCGCAGAACGTATTCCATCTGGCTCGCCTGCAAGGTGCCGACGCGTTTGCCCTTGAGGGCGGCCAGGTTATCGAGCGGCGGGTCGCCGCGCCGGATCACGATCTGGCCGAACGTGATGTAGTACGGGATCGAGAAATCGGCCGCGGCCTGGTGGGCGGATGTGATTTCCAATCCGTTGATGACGAGGTCGTAAAGCCCGGTATCGAGCCCCGGGATCAGGCTTGCCCAGTCATTGTTGACGAATACCGGACGGTAGCCGAGCCGCTCCGCCAAGGTGTTCATGATGTCGACCTCGAACCCGATGATCTTATTGGGATCACCCGGATCACGAAACGTGTACGGCGCGCCGCTGCTGAGCGCGCCGCCATAGCGTAGCTGGGGCAGGGCGCCAGCGGGCGTGGTTTGTGCCGGTTGCGCGAAAGCCGGGATAACGGACGAGATCAGCAAGCCAAAGATGAGAGCAAGGCGCGTCATGCGGGGGGACCTCATCAGAGGAAGCGGTGCAGGAACTGGCGCGTGCGCGGATCTTTCGGATTTTGAAAGATCTCGTCTTCATCGGAAATTTCGATGATCTCACCTTTATCCATGAAGACGATGTAGTCGGAGGCGTCGCGGGCAAATCGCATCTCGTGCGTCACCACGATCTGCGTCATTCCTTCGCGATCGAGCTCCTTCATGACGTCCAGCACCTCGTCGACCACGATCGGGTCGAGGGCCGACGTCGGCTCGTCGTAGAGCATCACCTTGGGCGCCATCGCCAGGGCGCGGGCAATCGCGCCGCGCTGTTGCTGGCCGCCTGAGAGATTGAGCGGATAGCGGTCCACTTGCTCGCCGAGGCCGACCTTCTTGAGCAGTTTTTCGGCCATCGCCGCCGCTTCGTCGCGGGCGACACCCTTCACCACCATCGGCGCCAGCATGACGTTTTGGATCAGGGTCTTGTGCGGGAACAAATTGAAGGTCTGAAATACCATGCCGACGTTGCGGCGGAGTTTGTGGGCAATGTCGGCGAGCGGCCCGGCCGGGACGTTTGGCTTGCGCTCCATGGCGACGCCGCAGATCTCGACCCGTCCTGAATCCAGCACTTCGAGGCCGTTGAGGCAGCGCAGCAGGGTGGACTTGCCGCATCCCGACGGACCAATGAGCGAGACGAGGTCACCCTCCTCGATCTGGAAGCTCACCCCCTTCAGGATCGGGGTCTTGTCGAACGATTTGTGGATGCCCTCAACCCGAACGATCGGTTGCATTCCCTTTGGCCCCCGTAATGGCGCCACTAAGCCCAAGCACGTCTGACGGTGTGGTGACAAGCCCGATCGCCCGCGCGCTCGCCGGCCCAGAGGTGTTCTGGACCCGGCGGCGAGCACTGCAAATTTTGGTCCTCGCCGCTACGGCCGGACTGGCTAACCCGTCGTGGGCGACGAGCACGCCTTCAAAGTGGCTCACCTTGCCGCCGACGCCAAAACTGCCGCCGCTGCGCCGCAGCGAGACGGTGTCAGTCAATGGCGCCAGGATCTATTTCGCGCAGTGCGGCGAGGCCGGCCCACCGGTGCTGATGTTGCATGGCGGCTTGGGCAATTCGAACTACTGGGGGCACCAGGTCGCCGAGCTTGCCAAACAGTTCGCGGTGACCCTGATGGACACCCGCGGACACGGCCGCAGCCCGGTGACGTCGCGCGCTTTCAGCTACGGTCTGTTTGCGCAGGACGCCGTCGCTCTCCTGGATTAT
>JAFAXD010000473.1 GCA_019241285.1 Xanthobacteraceae bacterium
TTCGCTCCCATCATCCGCGCCGCTTTGTAGAGCGTGACGTTGACCTGCCGCACGCCGTGGGTGGAGTTGATCGCAGCGGGAAAAAATGCGCCCAGGCCGATCAAGAAGACAGCCGGCGCGTTTCCGATCCCGAAAAAAACCAGCGACAGCGGCACCCACGCGGTGACCGGGATGTTGCGCAGCACCTGGATTGTCGGATCGAGGATCCGCTCCATCACGCGCGTGAGCCCGATCAGCACGCCGACGAATATCCCAAGTGCTACGCCCCACACAAAGCCCGCAAAAACCCGCCAGGTGCTTGCCCACGCATGGTCCAGCCATGTGCCGGAATACCGGCCGGCGGCGTCCGTCGAGCCTGTGACCAGGTCGAACCACACGGACAGAACTTCGGACGGCGGCGGAAACACGTTCCGCCGCACAAATCCGACCTCGCTGCAGATCTGCCAAAGCAGCAGAATAGCGACGGGAAATATGGCGTATTGCAGCATGATCGATGCGCGGCGGAGGCCGTCCCGCGGCTCGACGCGCACCGAAGGCGGAGCGATCTGAGGGGGCGATTGTTTGAGCATCACCACGATGACAAGTCAGTCGGGCTGAGGCCCGATGCCTTGGCGACGAAGGAAAAATCAACGAAGCTTTCGACCTTGGGGCCGTAGTCTTCCTTCACCCAGCCAAGCTGATGCAGCTCGCGCGCCATGGTTTTGATATCGGCCATGTTAGTTCGGAAATTGTAGCGCAGAAAATCGCGCTCCTGCATGGCAATGACCGGATCCGGCAATCGCGAGTATTTCTTTTCCAGCTCGATCTGCTTGTCCGGCTGGCCCATGAACGTCTTCATGGCATCGACATGCGTGCTCACGATCCGTTGCACCAGGTCCGGCTTCTCCTTGATGAGCTTCTCCGTCACGATAAATCCGACCTCCTGCTTACCGAAGCTTCCGCCGAACAGATGCAGGAACAACGTCGCGTTGCCGTTCTCGATCGCAATTGCGCCGAACGCCGATAGTGTCATCGCCAGATCGACTTCGCCTGCGTCGAGCGCGCGTGGATGATTAGGAAATGGAATATTTGCGATCTGTACGTCCTTGTCGGGATCGATTTGCAGCGATTTCAGATAAACGGCGAGCTTCGCGTGCTGAAGCGACCCGGTCGGCACGCCGAAGATCACCGGCTTTCCCGATTGCTTGCGCGAAGCGGCCAGCGATTGCAGCGCCGCGTTGTCGCCCTGTTTCAGATTGAGTCCCCTTTGCGCAACCAGGACGTTGTAACCGCCGCCCCACCCGCACACCCACTTGACCGGGATTGTCTCACTGATTGCTCTGATCAGGTGCTGGGTCGTGGTGTTGCTGATATCGAGCTCGCCCTGCTCGATAGCGAGCAGCGCCGCCGTACTGTCGCGAAAATCTTTGACGTCGAATGTCAGGTCCGATGATTTACCTGCCGCGGGCAGCGCGGTGCGCAAAGCTCCCAGCGCTCCGATCTGAATGCCCTCGCGAACGGCATCGGACGCCAGCGCGCGGCCCATCCAAACCGCCGGAAGGGCGACGCCGGTCATGGCCGCCGTCGTGGCCACGCCGAACATGCGCCGGGTGATCCCGCTGGTCGTCATATCGAATTCTCCTTTTGAGCGAACCTCACGCATGTTTCTGCATTCCGGAGTGCGGCGGAAAGCCAGCAAAATTTGTGCCCGCGAGACGGTATGCCATGCCGGGATGCGGGCGCGCGCGGGCTCCACGCCGTCCCGATTGCCCTAATGCAGCCATCAAGTGAGGTCCATAGCTTTCACCTGGAGGTCGTTAATTGGGTATCGGGGGATTCGACGTGACATCTTCGCGCGCACGCCAAAGCTTCAACAAGCAGAACCAACTGCACCGGCCAGCCCGTCATCCGGCCGAGGCCGAAACGGCAGCGCCCAAGCAGCTGCCGGATCGCGAGCCTGTTTTTGTCTTGGACACGAACGGGAGCACGACGCTGCAACCAGCTTCGCTCCCGGATCCGATCTTTGGTTATCCGTCCGCGGACTGAAGCAACGGCAGCCATCAGCACAACTTAGACGAAACGCGCCGGAACGGCGACCTGACCGGTCGCCTCGGCCCAGACCGGTTCAGACGAAGAGGCTCAACGATGTCCGATGAAGTCGAGAATGACGAGCTTGCGCGTTTGCGCAAGGAGAACGAGGCGCTCAAGAAGCGCGGGCCCGCCGTCCGAATGAAGGTCAGCGAAAAGGGCGCGGTCTCAGTTTATGGGATGGGGCGCTTCCCGGTGACCCTCTACAAAGAACAGTGGCTGCGGCTGCTCGACATGTCCTCGGAAATCCGGGATTTCATTGCGGCGAATGAGTCGCAACTGAAGGCGAAGGAATAAGTCGCCGGGGTCGGCGGCGCTAAAGCGGCCCAAACCTCACGACTCGTCATGGCCGGGCTTGTCCCGGCCATCTCGCTTAGGAAGGCACAGCCGTGCTTCTACAACCGAGATCGCCGGGACAAGCCCGGCGATGACGACGGAGAGTGAATCGAATGGATCGGAACGTGCTTTAGCATATCCCGGCAGCAAATAACATTGCCACTGTCATCGGCGCCTCAATGATGCAATGATATCGCCCACCCTACCCCTTATTGAAACGGGTGGCATATGAAATTCCCCTGCTTTTCATTGCTTTCCGGAATCCTTGTGGCGGCGCTGGCCATGCCCGGCTTGACGGCTGCCCAAGAGGTTCATTCCCAGCGCGTCAAGGTCGAGGTCTTGCCGCCTAAAACTCCGGACATGCAGGAGGCCTACGAGCTCCTCAAGAGAAGCCGATGGATGGAGGAGGCGCAGGACTTTTTCGGGATTTTCAAGTTGCCGCAGGACATCACCATTTTTGTCCGCAGTTGCGGAATGTCAAATGCCTGGTACGTGCACGGAACCGTCACTGTTTGTTACGAATACCTGGACGACATTATCAAGAGCATACCACCCGGAGACACGCCTGACGGCATCACGGCGCGCGACGCAGCGCGGGGACAATTTGTTTATACGCTCACCCATGAGATGGGGCATGCCCTGTTTGATGTCCTTGAAATTCCGATCTTGGGAGCGCCCGAGGACGCCGCCGATGATTTCGCCGCCTACATGATGCTGCAACTCGGCAAGGAACGCGCACGCCAGCTCATGTTGGGCGCCGCGTACAGCTACGCTAACTACATCAAGAATCCGCGGGTGACGGTCAATCTCGGAGCGTTTGCCGACGTGCACAGTGCGCCCATGCAACGCTATTATGACTTGTTGTGCATGGCTTACGGGGCCGATCACGAGGCGTTCCAGGATGTCGTGGACAAGGGCTATCTTCCAGCAGCTCGAGCCAAGTCCTGCCCTACCGAATACGGCGAGGTGAATTTCGCCTACAAAAAGCTCATCGAGCCCTCCGTCGATGCAGAGGTCGCCAAAAAGGTTCTGGACCGAGCCTGGATGCCCGACCCCAATATTCGTCTGTTTGGTGGCGGCAGGGCCGAAACACCCCCGCCGGTCACGGATGCCGCCGCGCCGCCAGCTGCCACCGGGACCGCGGTGTCGCCAGGGGCCGCGGACCCGGCCAAATAGAAATATGCGCCGCACCACACTGTCGGCACGGTTGTGACCGTCTAGGGGTGCTGGTATGAGTGAGCGCGAAGACATGCGACTGGAAATTCGACCGGCAGCCGCAATCCGCGCTGACAATGTTCGAATTCCTCGCATCTAGATCTCGTAGCTACGCGGAGGAGCTCACATGCGTCTATCAAAACCCGCCATCTCGGCGTTGGGAATTGCATCCATCGGTCTGTTCGCGAGCATTGGCCAGCCTGCGTCCGCGCAGCAGTCTCAGGACGTCATCGGTCAATTGGCGAACAATGAGGGTATCTTCGTCGACGGCAAGACCTTCAATATCGCCCGCGGCAAGGCCAAGGGTGATCCGGCCGCGCAGATCGCTAAGCTCGGCGCCAAGGAAGTCGGTCCGGGCGCCATCATCTTCCGCTACGGCGACAAGCTCTACATGGTCGAAGGGACGCCCGAGGCCGCGCCGCAGGCAATGAAAAACTTCCAGGACAACTGGGCGGTGTCCTACATGAAATCCATGAAGGATTTTCAGGACAATTGGGCCGTCTCCTACATGAAGAATTTCCAGGACAACTGGAACGTTTCCTACATGAAGGGCGACGATGCAAAATACGCTCAGGCGATGAAGGATTTCCAGGATAACTGGAATGTCTCCTACATGAAGAACTTCCAGGACAACTGGAACGTCTCCTACATGAAGGACTTTCAGGACAACTGGAATGTCTCATACATGAAGAACTTCCAGGACAACTGGAACGTGTCCTACATGAAAAACTTCCAGGACAACTGGAACGTTTCGTTCATGAAAGATTTCCAGGACAACTGGAACGTGTCATACATGAAGAAGCTGAACGATTTCCAGGACAACTGGAACGTCTCTTACATGAAAGAGGCAAAGCCGAGCGACGCCGACATGCAGAAGATCAAAAGCCTGGAGGATCAGTACAAGGCGGCCCTGATGAAGGACTTCCAGGACAACTGGAACGTCTCCTACATGAAGGCGCAGAAGGATTTCCAGGACAACTGGAATGTCTCCTACATGAAGGATTTCCAGGATAACTGGAACGTCTCCTACATGAAGGCGGTGAAGGACTTCCAGGACAACTGGAATACGTCCTATATGAAGTGAGGCTGTGCGCCTGCGGTGCGCCGGCTGGCGCACGCAAGCGGGGGCGGGGACCTGGAATAAGGCCTATGAGGAGCACCCTCCTCATAGGCTTTTTTATGCGTCGGTCCCGCCAATCTGGTTGAACCAACACGCCCCGCACGCGTTGCCCTGCCGGCAAACATGACCCAGCTCCTGGCCCGCAAATCGATTGCCGCGCTCCAGGCGGAAGCCGAGGAGCGCGAGGTTCAGGCGCTGACCTCGCACGACGGCGTGCCGCTCAAGCGCACCCTCACGGCGACCCAACTGGTGGCGCTCGGCATCGGCGGCATCATCGGGGCCGGCATTTTCGTGCTGACCGGGCACGCGGCCGCGGCCAATGCGGGGCCGGCGATCGTGCTGTCGTTCCTGCTCGGCGCCATCGCCTGCGCGTTCGCCGGCCTCAGCTACGCAGAGATGGCCTCGACGGTTCCGGTGGCCGGCAGTGCCTACACCTATGCCTATGCCACCATGGGCGAGCTCGTCGCCTGGATCATCGGTTGGGACCTGATCCTGGAATATGCACTGGGTGCGACCACGGTCGCGATCGGCTGGTCGGGCTATGTGGCAAGCCTGCTCAAGGATATCGGCCTCCCGCTTCCGGCGAGCCTCGCCTCCTCTCCATTCGTTTATGACGCGGCCGGCCATGGCTGGACGCAGACCAGCGCCATGTTCAATGTGCCCGCCGCCCTGGTGATCGTGTTGATCTCGGCGCTGCTGGTCGTCGGCATTCACGAATCGGCGCGCATCAACAACACCATTGTCGGCATCAAAGTTGCAATCATCCTGATCTTCATCGCGACCGGAGTCTGGTTCATCAGCACGCGCAATTGGGTGACCGCCGGCAACCCGGCCGGCGATTTCATCCCGCCCGGCAACGGGCCAGGCCAGTTCGGCCTGAGCGGCATCCTGCGCGGCGCCGCCGTGGTGTTCTTCGCCTATATCGGTTTCGACGCAGTGTCCACCGCCGCGCAGGAGACCATCAACCCGAAGCGCAACATGCCGATCGGCATCCTCGGCTCGCTCGCGATCTGCACCGTGCTTTATGTGGCAGTCGGTTTCGTGCTGACCGGCATCGTCCCCTATGACCGGCTCAACGTGCCGGACCCGATCGCCGTCGGCATCGACGCCATCGGCATGCGCTGGCTCGCACCGCTCATCAAACTCGGCGTGATCCTCGGGCTCACCTCGGTCATCTTGGTCATGCTGCTCGGCCAGTCGCGCGTGTTCTACGCGATGGCGCATGACGGCTTGCTGCCCGCGGCGGCGGCCGGCGTGCATCCGCGGTTTCGCACGCCCTACGTGACGACCATCCTCACCGGCACGGTCGTGGCCATTCTCGCCGGCCTGCTGCCGATCGGCCTCGTGGGTGAGCTCGTCAGCATCGGCACGCTGTTCGCCTTCATGATCGTGTGCGCCGGTGTGCTGGTGCTGCGCATCACGCAACCGAACTTGCCGCGCGCCTTCACGACCCCGGCCGTGCACGTCGTCGCACCCGCAGGCGCCGGGTTCTCACTCTTCCTGATGTGCGGACTGCCGCTCGACACCTGGCTGCGCTTTATCATCTGGCTCGCGGTCGGGCTTGCGATCTATGCGCTTTACGGCACGCGCCATAGCCGCGTCGCGCATGCGAGTGCCACCGTATCGCACGGTTGAACTTTGTTTGTGCGCGGCCTGCTATCGGCGGCCATGCACCCCATAAAGGCGCCGGACCGGTGTCTAATTTTTCCCCGGCGCTCCCGACGATTGCAGCAACTCGGGCAATGTCATCACCGTGATCGTGCTTGGTAGCTTCTCGACTGCACGATGCAGGGCGCCCAGAAATAAGATTCCTGTTTCGTCGTCGAGCAGGGTCGCGTCAATTCGTCTGGCGATGAACAAATCCCGCTCCTCCAGCAGGCGGCTGAGTTCAAGATGGCGCGCGTCCTCCGGGGGGCCAGCCTTTCCTTTGCCCCCAGCGCTAGGAAGTGCGCTCATAATCAACCCATATTCCTTGCGCAGCAGCTCCGGATCTTCTGTTCCCTCAAGAGTTGCGCCCCGGTCCACCAACTTGAGAAGAATGCGGTAATTCGCAATGCCCTGAGCGGCGAGATCGCTCACGATCTTCTGCTCGATCCCGCATACGGGAAGGCCGTCCTGATACAGGCGAACGGTCGTGTAATCGAGGCAGAGATTGTCCATGCCCATTTCGATCGCCTGCCAGAATTCCGCAATCGCCCTTCGGCTCGCCTCCCAAGCATCTTCGCCCCGATCATCGATATAGGCTTGGCGCACCCTGCTCAAAGCCGAGCCCATATCGGCGTTGCCATGGACGATCGGAACGTGAAGAAGCCGTCGCAATGCCTAGGGTCTCCGTCTCTCTTTCATGTGACTGTTTCTGATCTATCGGCACCGAGCTCGCGCACCGCCGCCCGGAAATGGTCTGCGCGGATCGCAAATCCTTCAACGCTCTCGAGATCCGGATCGCGGGATGCCAGGTATTCGCGGATAGCCGCAATGCTTGCCTTCTTGCAGATCAGTTCGATGTCTGCGCCGCTGCGGCCGATCGTATCCGCATCAGCCAAAGACTGCAGATCAATATCGGCGGCCAGCGGCTTGCCGGTGGTATGGACCTGAAATATGGCCAGGCGCGCATCTGCGTCCGGCATTGGCAGTTCCAAAAGAAAATCGAAACGGCCGGCCCTGAGCAGCGCTGCATCAACGATGTCAATGCGGTTGGTAGCCGCCAATACGGTGACGCCTTTTAGTTCCTCAACGCCGTCCATCTCGGTGAGCAGTTGTGCAATTGCACGATCTGTCACGCCGGACGCCTCACCACCCCCGCGACGAGGTGCAATACTGTCAATTTCGTCGAGAAAGATGATGCAGGGCGAGGCCAGCTTCGCCTTATGGAATATCTCGCGAACCGCCCTCTCGGTCTCTCCAACCCATCGACTGACCAAAGCCGGGCCCTTGACCGATATGAAGTTCACGCCGCTTTCGGTCGCGGCCGCCTTGGCCAACAAGGTCTTGCCCACGCCC
This sequence comes from Xanthobacteraceae bacterium, assembly GCA_019241285.1. Taxonomy (GTDB): domain Bacteria; phylum Pseudomonadota; class Alphaproteobacteria; order Rhizobiales; family Xanthobacteraceae; genus JAFAXD01. Next base: position 7,739 of record JAFAXD010000473.1, read on the forward strand.
GGCGGGCCATAAAGCATGATGCCCCTGGGTGGGGTGACACCCGCGCGCCGGAACAAATCCGGATGCAGCGATGGCCACTCGATCGATTCCTTCAGGATTTGTTTCGCGGCATCGAGTCCACCGATGTCGGTCCAACGCACGTCCGGCACCTCGGTGAAGACTTCGCGAATTGCCGAGGGTTCGATGAACGCGAGCGCGTCCTCGAAGTCCTCCATCCGCACCGACAGGGCTTCGATTTCGTCATATGGAATTGCGGCGCGCTCGAAATCGATGTTGGGAAAGATCTTGCGCAGCCGCGCCATGGCCGCTTCGCGACACAGCGAGTGCAGATCCGCGCCCACGTAGCCGTGCGTGACTTGCGCCAGCCGCTCGAGATCGACGTCGTCCGCCAGCGGCATGCCGCGGCTGTGCACGTGCAGGATTTGCAGCCGCCCGGTTTTGTCAGGGACTCCGATTGAGATTTCCCGATCAAATCGGCCCGGCCGACGCAGCGCAGGATCAAGTGCATCGGGAATATTCGTTGCGCCGATGACAATGATCTGCCCCCTCGCCTCAAGGCCGTCCATGAGGGTGAGGAGCTGCGATACGACTCGGCGCTCGACCTGCTGCTCGCTCCCCAAAGCCGTGCGCTTGGGCGCGATAGCGTCGATTTCGTCGATAAAAATGATGCTCGGGCCTTGACGCGCGCTCTCGAAGACGCGGCGCAGATGCGCTTCGCTCTCGCCGTAGAACTTGTGCATGATCTCCGGGCCGCGCAGGCTGAAAAACTTGGCGTCCGTCTCATTGGCCACGGCCCGCGCGATCAAGGTCTTGCCGCATCCGGGCGGCCCATGCAGCAGCACACCCTTTGGCGCTTCGATTCCCAGCCGTTCGAAGATTTCCGGGTAGCGCAGCGGCAACTCGATCATTTCCCGGATCGAGCCGAGCTCTCGGTGCAGGCCACCGATATCCTCATAGGAGACCCGCTGCGGCAGCACTTCGACGCCGCTGCGTCGGCTGATCTCGATCGTGGTCGCGGACTGGATTGCGACCGGACCCGCGGGCGTCGTCTGCAGCACGGTGAAATCCTGACTGCGTGTCCCCATGAAGGTCGCACGAACACGGTCACCCTCTACCAGCACGAGGCCTTCGAGGAGACGACCGACATAATGATCGTCACCTTCTTTGCGCGCGGAACGCTGCACGCTGAGCGGAGCTAATCGAACCTTATTGGCGGGATGGTACTCTGCGCGCCGCGCGCGCAGGCGCTCACCGAGCGCCACCCCGGCATTGTGCCGCGTCAATCCGTCGATCTGAATGATGCCCTTGCCGCGGTCTGGCGGAAATGCCGGCATGACCTTGGCGACCGTCTGTTTCTTGCCAACCAGATGGACGACATCGCCCGGTGCCGCGCCGATTGCGGCCATGTCGGCGGGGTCCAGCCGCGCAACCCCACGGCCGACATCTTTGGCCAAAGCCTCGCTCGCTTTGCGCGTAAGCTCGGCTGGCTGCGGTTGATCGGATGCGGCCTTTCGTTCCAACATGGCTCTGTTCCAACTTTATTTGCGACGGCACCGCGCCCCAGCGACCGGTGCAGGGCTATGCTATTTAGCTGCCTTCATTCAAACGAGCCGATCTCTTCGGTCGAGACATCCATAAGATCCTGGAGCGCGCCGAGTCGCAGCGTGAGATCCTCGTTCTCAAGACCGAACAGAGACTTCATCTCCGTCATACGCTGCTCAAGCTGCAGCAGCGTCATCCCAAGCCGCTCGATTTGGTCATCGGAGAGATGACCGCCTTCGACCCGCCTGATCGCCTGGCGCTCGACCAACTGCCGCACCGTGTCGACGAGAGACAGAACGAGACGCACAAGATCATCGGCCGCCGTCTCGGGATTGCTGGAAATACGTGGCGACAGCTGTGGGCTCTTTTCCGGTTTCGCTTCCACGCCGGCGGACAACAGATCGTCATAGCGCAGCTTGCCGAGCGCGCTGCGATCCGCATCATATGCTTGCGTCATCGCTCTGCCTCCGCGGCGCGCATGCTCACAAACGAGTATGGCGCCCATGGACCACTGCAGGTGACGTCGAGCGCTCGATGATTGCGGCGCACCTCCTCGACCGCATGGATGAATTGAGGAATGTTATCTCGATCGACCAGGCAGGATGCGGTCAGCTCGGCGGAAGCCCCGTCACCCGGCCCCCACACGGCGGCGACAGCCGGGCCATCAAGATAGGGCTGCAGCGTGTCGCGGACACGTCTTGCCGCGGCTTGCACGAGGGCCCGTTCGTGAAAGATTTTTGCTTTTGCCTGTAGATAGCGCGTCCCGGGCAAGGGTGAGCTTGCGCGATCGTCGCTGGATGCGACCGACGAATGTCCGGCCATGATGCCGGCAACGCGCAATGCGAACTCTGCCCTTCCGCGCACGCGCGCCAGGCCCTCCAAGAGTGCCGGACGACGCCGCTGCAGCTCACCGCACACCGTATCCACGTCGCTGACGCAAGTGCCAAATCGCAGCGGGAGCACCGCGTGCTCCTGCATCAGCAATTCCAGGACCCGCTCATGGCGCCAGACATGCTGGACCTCAGGCTCGACGGCGCCCGAGAGCTTGCTTGCGGCAGCAGCGAGATCGCCGCATGCGACTGGAAATACGATGGCGCCTTCGTGTCCGCTCACGGCCGCGCTGAACTGCGGCGAATCGACCACGCCATAGACGTAGAGCATCATTGGGTGCCCCGTTCGTCGGGCAGGGGCGCGGCTGAAGGCTGTTTATTGCGGATGCGAGAAGCCGTTTCATAAGAGGCCACCAGCACCTTCAAACCGACGTAGATGAGATCGACGCCGGCAAGCGAGATCGTGGCCTCGCCGCACAGGACGATGCCTTTGTTCAGCGCACGATCCAAAAGATCGGCAATTGCCACATCTCGCTCATGCCCGACCGCGATGCTCATCGTTCGCTCCCAAGCTGCTCTCAGCGAAGCTGGAGGGTGGCCACGGCCCCGTGCAGCCGCAATCGAATCCGGACGAACCGTAGGTGTCCTTCAAGTTGGCGATCAGCTCGAAAAAACGATACTCGCAGTCTTGCGCCACCAGGAACGCGCCGTTCCACACCATCTCATGCGGTTGGCCATGAATGGCTGGTGCTTGAGTCTTCAACTTTGTCGCAGCGCGCGCCGCAGAGCGCAGCGACGTCCGCCAATCAGTGACATAACGATCGATTGCATTCTCGATCTCCGCCTCAAGCGCCTGCTCCAACATGTGACGAAGAAAGAATGCCCGGCCCGCAGTCGTCGCGGCGATCTGTTCGCGGGCCGCACGGATCGCGGGGGCCTCCGCTCCCAGAGGGGAGCGCAGCGCGGCCCGATCGCAAAAGAGTTGAATGCC
>JAFAXD010000494.1 GCA_019241285.1 Xanthobacteraceae bacterium
TGAGCTCCGCGGCCGATGGTTGAGGCGCAAGCTTAGCCTCTAACCGCTTGCACGATCGCCGGCGACCACAAAGTCTGCCGGCGAACATGCGCAGCGCGGGACAGCTGACGATGGTGAAGAACGGGCTTATTGGCATTGGGGCAGGCGCCGCAGCGGCGTTCCTGTTCGTCTCGCCTGCGTCCGGCACGCCGCTCGCGCTGTTGTTGTTGCTGGTGGCGCCGCTGCCCATTCTGATTGCCGCCATGGGGTGGAGTCACTGGGCCGGCCTCGTCGCGGTCGGCACCGCGGCGCTCGGATTAGCGGTCATATTCGGCTTCGGCGAATTTCCTTCCGTCAGCATCCCGTTCGTCCTTGGAATCGGAGCACCCGCGTGGTGGCTCGGCTATCTCGCGTTGCTGGCCCGGGTCGAACCCGCAACCGGCGGCGTCGAATGGTACCCGGCAGGATCGCTGGTGTTCTGGTCGGCGATTCTGGGTGCCGCGGTGATGCTGGTCGTCATCCCGTTCTACGGCATGGATCTGCAAACCTTCCAGGCGACGCTGCGCAAGGTTCTCGAGGCCGCGCTGCGGCTTGACAGCGACGCGGCCTCGGCACCGGCGCTTCGCAGCGCCGATCAAGATCGCTTCCTCGATTTTCTCGTTGCCGTCATGCCGCCGGCCGCCGCCGCATTGGGCAGCGTGACCAACATGCTCAACTTGTGGCTCGCCGGCCGCATCCTCCACATCTCCGGGCGATTGCGCCGACCCTGGCCTGACTTGCCCGCGCTGCGGTTGCCGCTGAGCGCGCCCGTATTGCTGATCGCGACACTGATCGGCTCCTACCTGAGCGGCATGGCGGGCCTCATCATGGGCATCTTCGGCGCCGCGCTGCTGATCGCGCACACCGCTGCCGGGCTCGCGATCGTGCACACGCTCACGCGTGGCGTGCCGGGTCGCGCCGCCATCCTGTCGGCGGTCTATGGCGCGCTTCCGTTCTTTGCCGTGCTGCGCGTCCTGCATTGGCCGGTATTCGCGCTCACCGGCCTCGCCCTCATCGATTGCCTGTTTGACCTGCGTGGTCGCCTCGCGCAACGCCGCCCGCCGGCGCTGCGCGATTAACCAATGTTCTGATCAACGACGGAGACGAGAACCATGGAAGTGATTTTGTTGGAACGCATCGCCAAGCTCGGCCAGATGGGCGACGTGGTGCGCGTGAAGGACGGATTCGCCCGCAATTTCCTGCTGCCGAAGGGCAAGGCGTTGCGCGCCACCAAGGATAACCGCAGCAAGTTCGAAACCATGAAGTCGCAGCTCGAGGCGCGTAACCTCGAGCAGCAGGGCGACGCGCGTCGGGTGGCCGACAAGCTCGACGGACAGAGCTTCGTGGTCCTGCGCCAGGCGTCCGATACCGGCCAGCTCTATGGATCGGTGTCGGCGCGCGACATCGCCACCATCGTGACCGATGCCGGCTTCACGGTGAACCGCAGCCAGATCGTGCTCAATGCACCGATCAAATCGATTGGCCTGCACGTCATACCGGTCGCGCTGCATCCCGAGGTCGAGGTCGCGATCAAGATCGGCGTCGCGCGCAACGCCGACGAAGCAGAACGCCTGGCGCGCGGCGAGGACATTACGCTCAGCCGCGAAGCCGTCGAGGAAGCCGAAGCTGCGGCTGCGGCGGCCGCCGCGTTCTTCGAGCGGCCGGAGGATTCCGAGCGCGCGGAGGCCGAGGACGAGGTGGACCAGGAGACCGCTTCGGCCGAGAAGTAAGTTCGGCCTATCCGGGCGGACGCGCGGATTGGCTTGGCTCGCTTGGTTGAGCCGGCTCCGGCGGACTTGATTCGACTGGGAGCGGAACCGCACCCGGCTCGGCCTCCGCAGGCGCTGCCGCCGCAACGGGCGTCGCAGGCTCCCCGGTCGTCGCGTAACTGCGCAGCTTGGTCGACAATGGATCGACGCTGGCCGGCTTGGCGGGTTCGCGTTCAGCCTGCGTCCCGACCGGCTTGGCTTCGCGCTCGGCGTCCGTCGGCTTGGGCTTGCGCGCGTCACCGGGCTTTGTGCGCTCGGCTTCGACCGCGGCGGGCGGCCGTGGCGTGGCCCCGGCGGGCGCCGTTGCCGTGGCGCCAGGCGCTTGCGGCGTACGCACCGCCGGCTGCCGGCCGGCAGGCAGACCCGCCAGATAGTTGGCAAGCAATCCGGCAGATGCCCCTCCGGTGGTGTAATGCTCGCGCAGAAAACTCGCGAGCGCAGAGGCATCACGGCCTTTGGCGAGCCCGCCCGGGGATTGGTGGCAGGCCGAGCAGTCGGAGGAAAAGAGCTGCGGCGCCGATTTTCCGGCGCTGTAGTCCACTTGGGCAAGCGCGGCGCCCGGCGCCGCGAGCATCGCGCTTAACGTCAAACACGCTCGCAACAGTTTCATCCTCACCCGCCCTGACACGTCATCGCTCTGTCTCGCACACCCCTTGGGGATTCTTTAAACCATCCGCATATGATCTGGGCCACTATTTGTCGCGCATCGGTACGTCTGCACGCATTGCCGACGCGACAAGATTTTGGTCTAATTTTGCTGTGACTGCGGACAGAATGGGGCAATGCCATCCCGCGCGGCGCGTGCGCGCCAGGTCGGGCTTTCCTGGGGAATGTCTGTCTGGTCAGGCGCCAGGAGGCCGCCGATGGACAGAATGCTACGTTTAGCGTTGGGATCGATCGTCAAGCGCGGTCAGCTACAGCTGACGACGTCACGGGGCACGGTGATCAGGGTGGGCGACGGCACCGGCGAGTTGGTCGCGATACGCATGACCACGCCGCGGACTGAGCGCGAGATCCTGCTCAATCCGGACCTGCGGCTCCCCGAGGCCTACATGAACGGCACGTTCGTGGTCGAACAAGGTTCGATCGCCGATTTCCTGCAGCTGATCCTCAGCCAGGACATCATGCAAAAGGGCCCGCGCAGGGCGCGGCCGCGCTCCAAGCTGCGCCAGCTGCGGCGCCGACTGCACCAGTACAATCCGCGGCGACGGTCGCGCCGCAACGTGGCGCATCACTACGACCTCGACGGCCGCCTCTACTCGTTGTTCCTTGATTCGGATCGTCAGTACAGCTGCGCCTATTTCGAGCAGCCCGGCGCGACGCTGGACGACGCCCAGCTCGCCAAGAAACGCCACCTCGCCGCCAAGTTGTTGTTGCGCGATCCCGGCAAGCGCGTGCTCGATATCGGCTGCGGCTGGGGCGGGCTCGCGCTTTATCTGGCGGAGCTCACCGGCGCGCGCCTCACCGGGATCACGCTCTCGCGCGAACAGCTTGAGGTCGCGCGCGAGCGCGCCAGCGAGCTCGGACTCGAGGAGCGGGTCGCGTTCCGCATGCAGGACTACCGCGACGTCGCCGAGCAGTACGACCGGATCGTATCGGTCGGCATGTTCGAGCACGTCGGCGTCGGCCACTATGATGCGTTCTTCCGCACCTGCGCCCGCGTTCTTGACCGCGACGGCGTCATGGTGCTGCATTCGATTGGCCGCTCCGAGGGACCGAGCAGCACCAATGCGTGGATTGACAAATACATATTCCCGGGTGGCTACATCCCATCCTTGTCGGAAGTGTTGCCGGCGATCGAACGCTCCGGATTGCTGGTCACCGACATCGAGATTCTCCGATTGCACTATGCTGAGACGCTGAAGGCTTGGCGCGAACGCTTCCTCGCGCATCGCGAAGAGGTCGAACGGATCTACGACGCACGTTTCGTGCGCATGTGGGAGTTCTATCTCGCCGCATCGGAGATGTCGTTTCGCGAGCAGAACCTGATGGTGATGCAGATCCAGCTTACCAAACGGCAAGGCATCGTTCCGATCACGCGTGGCTACATGGGCGAGGAAGAAGCGCGGCTGCGCGGACTTGAACTCAAGCGCCGCACGCCGTTGCGGCTCGCCGGCGAATAAGCCGCGATCAGCAACTCGGCTTTCGTCAAGGCTTGCCCGCAGCCATCATCACGCGGCGGTGATCATTGGGGACAAGTACAAACTTGTGGCCCGCCGGTTCGCCCGCGGATGTAAGAGCGAGTGCTGTGAGGGTGAGAGCGGTTGGTCCGCGACACCGCCTGGTCGGTGTCAGCCTGCGTACCGCCTGCGTTTAACAAAACCAGTGAAAGTGCGCAGCCGCTATGGCAATCCAGGCTATGGCCGTCGAATCAGTCGCCCGCAAACCGCTGCAGGATGCAGCTCGGTTTCGCACTGCACCACACAACATCGAGGTGGAACAGGCGCTGCTGGGTGCGATTCTGGTCAACAACGAGGCGTTCTATCGCGTCTCCGATTTTCTCGAGCCGCGGCATTTCTTCGAGCCGCTGCACAATAAGATTTATGAGGTCGCCGGTAGCTTGGTGCGACAGGGCAAGGTTGCGAGCCCGGTCACGCTGAAAACGTTTCTGCCCGCCGATCTCGACGTCGCCGGTCTCAACGCGAGCCAATATCTGGCGCGGCTCGCCGCCGAGGCGACGACCGTCATCAACGCCGAGGACTATGGTCGCACGATTTATGATCTGTCGATCCGCCGCGACCTGATCGTCATCGGCGAGGACATGGTCAACGTTGCCTATGACGCGCCAGTCGACTTCGCCCCCGCCGATCAGATCGAAGACGCCGAGCGCAAGCTCTATGAAATCGCGGAGACCGGCAGATACGACGGCGGCTTCCAGCGATTCGCACAGGCGCTGACCACCGCGGTCGAGATGGCGGCGCATGCCTACCAGCGCGACGGGCGCCTCTCAGGCATTGCCACTGGACTGAAGGATCTCGACCGCCAGATGGGCGGCTTGCAGAAATCCGATCTCATCATCGTCGCCGGACGCCCGGGCATGGGCAAGACGGCGCTCGCGACCAACATCGCCTACAACATCGCGCGTGCGTGGGAAGGCGAGCTGCAGGCCGACGGCCGCATGGCAACGATCAACGGCGGCATTGTCGGCTTCTTCTCGCTGGAAATGTCGGCCGAGCAGCTGGCGACGCGCATCGTTGCCGAGCAGACTGAGATTCCCTCCTATCGGATTCGCCGCGGCGAGATCGATCCCGCCGATTTCGATCGCATCGCCGAGACCGCGCGTGAGATCGAATCGCTGCCGCTCTACATCGACGAGACCGGCGGCTTGTCGATCGCGCAGCTTGCGGCGCGCGCGCGGCGGCTCAAGCGACAGCGCGGGCTCGACTTGCTGGTCGTCGATTACATCCAGCTGCTGCAAGGCTCGAGCAAGCGCGGCTCCGAGAACCGCGTGCAGGAAGTGACCGAGATCACCACCAACCTGAAGGCGCTCGCCAAGGAGCTGAACGTGCCGATCGTCGCGCTGTCGCAGCTCTCGCGCCAGGTCGAGAACCGCGACGACAAGCGGCCGCAGCTTTCGGATCTGCGCGAATCAGGCTCGATCGAGCAGGATGCCGACGTGGTGATGTTCGTGTTCCGCGAGGAATATTACTTGCGCAATCGCGAGCCGCGCGTCGGCACGGAAGAGCATTTCAAGTGGCAGGCCGAGATGGAACTGGTCCACGGCAAGGCCGAAGTGATCATCGGCAAGCAGCGCCACGGACCGACCGGCACGGTGGCGCTGCAGTTCAAGGCCGACGTCACCCGCTTTGCCGACCTCGCCCCGGACGACCAGCTCCCAGCCCACCGCTGAGTGTTCTTGTCGCCGCCACAATAAGCCTCGATATTGCGCCCCTGCCCAGGGGCGAACGGGGGCGAAGCTCGATGTTGTTCACCAAGCGCAAGGTCAAGTCGCAACGTCCTGATCCGGTGGCGACGTCGGATGTTGTCGTCGCCATGGAGCCGCCGCCGAGCACGGTCGCGGAGCCACCCCGGCAACCGCGTGCCGCCGAGGCGCTGCCGCCTGCCCCGCAGATTCAATCCGGGCCAACGATCCCGTTGGAGGAAGCCGGCGCCACGCTGACCATCGATTGCGGCGCCGTCGTCGCCAACTGGCGCACGCTCGGACGCCGCGCCGCGCCGGCTGACTGCGCCGCGGTGGTCAAGGCCGACGCCTATGGGTGCGGGCTCGAGCCGGTGGCAACGGCGCTTGCCGCGGCCGGGTGCGAGACGTTCTTTGTGGCCCATGTCGCCGAAGCGCGACGGCTGCGCGCCACCCTCCCCAACGCCGTCATCTACGTCCTCAACGGCATCGTGCCGGGCACCGCCCATCTATTTGCCGAGATCAATGCGCGCCCGGTGATCGGGAACTTGGGCGAACTCGCCGAGTGGGACGCGTTCCGCACCGTGCAGGGCTGGTCCGGCGGTGCGGCGCTGCATTTCGACACCGGCATGAACCGGCTCGGCCTCGGGCCGGAAGAGGCACCCGGCCTTGCGGCCAGGATGGCGGCGATGCCGAACCACGGCATTACGCTGGTGATGAGCCATTTTGCCTGCGCGGACGAGCCCGACCATCCGCTCAACCAGAAACAGATCAGCGATTTCCGCGACATCCGCGTGATGTTCCGCGGCATCCCGGCCTCGCTTGCCAACTCATCGGGCATCTTCCTGGACGCGGCGGCGCACTTCGATCTTGTCCGTCCCGGCATCGCGCTCTACGGATCAAACCCGACCACCCGCGACAACCCGATGCGGCCGGTGGTGGAGCTCAAGGCCCGGCTCCTGCAGGCGCGCCTGGTTCCGTCAGGCATCAGCGTCGGCTACGGCGCGACCTGGACCGCCCGGCGCACCTCACGCATCGCCATCGTGTCGATCGGGTACGCCGACGGCTACTCGCGTCCGATCGGCGGCGCCGATGGCCGCCCCGGCGGCGAGGCGGTGGTGCACGGCACGCGTTGCCCGATCGTCGGGCGCGTCTCCATGGACCTGATCGCGGTCGACATTACCGGGCTGCGCAAGGATGTGCAGCGCGGCGACTGGATCACGCTCCTCGGCGACGGCATCGGTGTCGACGAGATGGCCGGCTGGGCCCGTACCATCAGCTACGATGTGCTCACGCGCCTGGGCCGCCGCTTCCATCGCGTGTGGAAGACCTGATCACACATTAACTAACAGCAATGGCCCGTAACGCGCCGACCTTCGTGTGCCAGAACTGCGGGGCGGCCTATGGCCGCTGGCAGGGCAAGTGCGAAGCGTGCGGCGAGTGGAACACGATCGTCGAGGAAAATGCCTCGGCACAATCACCGGCCATCGGCCCCG
>JAFAXD010000592.1 GCA_019241285.1 Xanthobacteraceae bacterium
CCTTATCGCTGACTATAACGACGTTTACGTCCGCGACGGTACTCGGCAGTGGCGCTACGAGTCGCGTGTGATTGTTCCTGTTTTTGGCGAAATGCCGATGCTTGCGGGTCGATCAGTAGTGAACAACACCGGTCACTGACCCGGAAATTCCGTGCGGCGGGCAGCACCGCTACAGAGCAGAGGCGTTATAAACCGAATGGCGCGAACCAAAACAAGGAGGCCTCGATATGTTGGCACGATTGCTACTAACTCTGATCACACTGGGCTACTCATTGATACCGGTGCTTGCCGACTTCAATAAAACTCACGCGACAAATCCGGCATGGACGGGTCACGCGCGGTACCACGTCGTCTGGCAGGTGCTAAGTTATGTTTTGATCGCTGCGATTTCACTATTCCTTATTTGGGGGCCCGTCGATTCCAACGGAAGTTTTGGTCTTGAATTAGCGGCAGCGCTCGCTTTCGCAATCTACGGCGGGTTCTTCGGCGCGCTATTCTGCATACGTCTTTATGGTGGACGGACTTACGATGACAACGGGATTCAGCCACTCAAGGCGGGAGTGCTCTCATTCGATGTGAACATCACCGTATTCACCCTAATTTCCTTGATGCTGATCGGGACGGTCTTTCTGGTGCAATAGATCGCATATCCGTGGCATCGGAGCTCGCAAAGAGCAGCGTTTCCGAAGACGCTGTCGGGAGAGGCGATTTGTCGAACCTATTAGAAGTGCGCCTAATCTCAATCCGCTATGCCGCGCGCGACACGCACCTGTTCGAGCTCGCTCCGCTCGCGGGCGGGGAAATGCCGCCAGCCGATCCAGGCGCTCACGTCGACCTCCACCTGCCCAACGGCATGATGCGGCAGTATTCGTTGACCACGCCCGACCGTGCACCGAAAAGCTACATTCTGGGCATCAAGCGCGATGCCAACAGCCGTGGCGGCTCGAAATACATCTTCGACACACTGAAGGTCGGCCATACGCTGAGGATCAGCTCACCACGCAATAACTTCGCCTTGGTCGAGAATGCCGACCACGTTGTTCTGATAGCCGGCGGAATCGGCATCACGCCGATCTGGGCGATGACTCAGCGCCTGACCGAGCTTGGCCGTCCGTTCGAGCTGCACTATGCCTCGCGATCGCGAGCCGACATGATCTTTCTCGACAAGCTCAAGGACATGGGGTCGGCACGCCCACATTTCGACGACGAGAGCGCCGACAAATTTCTCGACATCAAGCCTCTGGTGGCCAGTGCAGCGAAGGGGGCGCATTTTTACTGCTGCGGTCCGATCCCGATGCTCAATGCCTTCGAGGAGGCCACGGCGAATCTCCCTGCCGAGCAGGTGCATGTTGAATACTTCACCCCGAAAGAGGAGAAGAGCACCGCTGGTGGTTTCATCGTACAACTTGCTCGCAGCAACAAGGAGTTCGTGATCCCGCCGGGCAAAGGCATCCTCGAGGTGCTTCGCGATGCCGGGCTGGACGTACCTTATTCCTGCGAACAAGGCATCTGCGGTGCTTGTGAAACCGCCGTGGTCTCGGGTATTCCGGACCATCGCGATTCGGTCCTCACCGAGAAGGAGTGCGCCGCAAACAAGACGATGATGATCTGCTGTAGCGGCAGCAAAGGCGACAAGCTGGTTCTCGACCTTTAAAGCGCTAACGTTAACTCCCAGGTCCTTTTGGACCCAACTAAGGCCCGTGTCGCTGTGCACGCACGGGCCTATTTTTTAGAGAACCTTCCTGATATGCGAACCTGTCGGTCTCATTCCGAACGCAAGCCAGCGCTACTTCAAATATTTGGCCAAAAACTCTTCAGTGCGCTCGTAGGCAAGCTTCGTTGTGTCCAAATCATGGCTGGCGCTGCCGACGACCGATGCCAAGCTGCGCACGCGGCGATCAAGGGATTGAACCGGTTGACCAACAAGCATGGTGTGCGGCTGCGGCAATCCTAACTGCGCATTGCTAAGCGCGCCGCCATGATGACGGGGGGCTACGCCCATGCCAAACAGTTCAATCGCCACCGTGGGGAACTGCGCACTGGGCTGGGCCGCATCATTCGCGACATCCGGCGCAGGATTGTGGGCAACGAAGAGCTTGAAGCCGTATTTGCCTGGCCACTGTCGTGCGCCTCACAAATCCGCTCTCAGCAACAGCGCCAGCGTGGCTGGAAGTTGTATTCGTTCCATGCTCCTGAGGTGGAATGCATCGGCAAGGGCAAGGCCAGTGCGCCCTACGAGTTCGGCGTTAAGGCATCCATCGTCAGCACCAATGCCCGCGCCCCCGGCGGCCAATTCGTGCTGCATGCCAAGGCGCTCCCTGGAAATCCCTACGACGGCCATACCCTGGCAGCCGTCATCGAGGGCACCGAGAAGCTCACGGGCTGTGAGGTCGAACGCGCCTATGTTGACAAGGGCTACCGCGGCCATGAAACCGCAAATCCACGCCGCGTCTTCATCTCCGGACAGAAGCGCGGCGTCTTCGGCGCTATTAAGCGCGAGCTACGACGCCGATCCGCCATTGAAGCCGTCATCGGCCACATGAAGAACGACGGTCATCTTGGGCGCTGCTACCTCAAGGGCCGAGACGGCGATGCTGCCAACGCCATCCTCACCGCCGTCGGCTACAACTTCCGCCTGCTCCTCGCCTGGCTGAGGGCTCTTTTGCGGCTAATCCTGATCGTCATCCGGCGCAGCGTCCCGATCCAATCAGCACTCAGAGCGGCTTGTTAACGACCGACTAAGAAAGCACGACCCAAGGTGATTTGGCAGTGCTCACGACCGCTTCTTACCGGGCAACTTCGTAGCCTCGGTGTCGCTCTCGTGGTATCCGATCAGCGCTTCCTGCTTTATGTGGACC
>JAFAXD010000202.1 GCA_019241285.1 Xanthobacteraceae bacterium
AGCCGCGCCGCGAGCGGCTGGCCGCACGCGACAACAATCAGCAAGCCGGCAATGACGAGGAGAACGCCGGCAGCATCGATCATGGACGGACCAGCGCCCCGACCACCCCTTCAGAGCTCGACCTGGCCGCCGAGCTCCACCACCCGGTTGGGCGGAATGCGAAAGAACTCCGTCGCCGCCAGCGCATTGCGATGCATAGCCTCGAAGAGCCGCCATCGGATCGCCGTCAGGCGCGAGCGCCCGCGGGTTACGATGGTCACGCGACCAACAAAGAACGAGGTATCCATCATATCGAAATTGAGCTGGTAGGCACGACAATCCTCGAGCGCCCGGGGCACGTTCGGCTGTTCAACGAACCCATAGCGCGCGACCACGGCGTGAAAATTGCCGCCCAGGTGCGTGACCTCGACCCGCCGTTGCGGAGCCACCCGGGGGATATTCTCAGTTACCACGTGCAGCAAGACGATCCGCGTATGCAGCACTTTGTTGTGCTTGAGATTGTGCAGCAGCGGAACCGGTACGACATCGACGCGGCTCGTCAGGTAGACGGCCGTCCCCGGCACGCGGTCCTTGCTACGGATCTGGGCGATGAAGTTCGCCAGCGGCAGCGTGTCCCGCTCGAGCTTGCGCATCAGGGCTTCGCGGCCGTGGCGCCATGTCATCATCAAGAAGAACACCAACGCGGCCACTACCAGCGGAAACCAACCGCCGTCAAACACCTTCATCAAATTGGCGCAGACGAACGAGAGGTCGACGATCACGAACAGGCCCGCCAGGGCAACGCTGACCAGCGGATTCCAGCCCCACACCTCCCGCATGGTCACAAACATGAGCAGCGATGTGAGCAGCATGGTCATTGACACGGCAATGCCGAACGCTGCGGCTAGATTGTCGGATGAGCGAAATCCCAGCGTGAGAATGAGCGTGAGCCCCATCAGCATCCAGTTGACGAACCCGACATAGATCTGGCCATAGCCCTCGGCCGACGTTTGCACGATGTGCAGCCTCGGGCAAAGTCCGAGCTGAATGGCCTGCCGCGTCATCGAGAACGCGCCGCTGATGATGGATTGGCTGGCGATGATCGTGGCGATGGTCGCAAGCCCTACGAGCGGCAGCTGCAGCGCCGCCGGGCAGAGCGTGAAAAACGGGTTTGTCCCAGGAGCGACCGCGCCATCGACCACAAGCGCCGTCTGGCCGGCATAGTTCAACAACAGGGCCGGCAGCACGAGACTGTACCACGCGGTGCGGATCGGCCGCGGACCAAAATGCCCCATGTCGGCATAGAGCGCTTCGGCGCCCGTGGCGCAGAGGAACACGGCTCCGAGTACGACAAATCCGGTCAAGCCGTGCCCGAACAGATATCCAATCCCATACCGTGGATCGAGCGCCGCCAGCACGCCCGGATGCACCGCAATGCCGGTAATCCCCAGCAGTCCGATTGTCACGAACCAGGCGGCCATGATGGGCCCGAACAGTTTTCCGATGCGCCCGCTACCTTGGGACTGCAGGGCAAAAAGGCCGATAAGAATGGCAGCGGAGAGAGGAACGATATAGGGCGCAATCTCGGGGGCGGGATCTTTGAGACCTTCCAGGGCGCTCAACACCGAAATCGCCGGCGTGATCGCCCCATCCCCGTATAGCAGAGCTGCGCCAAGAAGACCGATGGCGATGATGCCGACGCGCTCGCCATGCTTGATGCCGAGGAGCGACATCAGCGCCAATATTCCGCCCTCCCCGTCATTGTCCGCGCGCATCACCACTGCGACGTATTTGAATGAGGTGGTGATCAACAGGGTCCAGATGATCAACGAGAGCATTCCGATCGCCACGGCTGGCGTTGCGCCGCCGGCCCAGTCGAGCGCGGTTTTCAGGGTGTACAACGGGCTCGTGCCGATATCGCCGTAGACGACGCCGAGCGCACCGACCGCGAGCGCGCCGAGGCTCCCACGCCCCGCATCCGTATCTCCGTCGGCCACTGCCCCCGCGCTCGTCATGGTCGCCCTGCTCGCAGGAAGTGCACTGCGGAAGGTTATTGGTCGGTCACAGGCTCGGTCGCGGCTTTTCGATTCGGGGTACTCGCCCTGCGGGGGTGCATCGCTTGCTTCATGCGAATCACATCACGCTGCGCGCGCTGCATCTGCGCGCGCGATGCGGTGTGATGAACCCGGGTTTGTCCATACTGGTCGAGCGCGCCGACCAGCCTGTGCGAGAACGCCTGCAGAAGATCCATGATCCATCCCCGAACAGGCGGTTTGCCGGCCGCGCTGACGGTCATCGGCCCCTCCTGTTTTTCCTGCGGAGCGTGCACTTCGCCGACCGTTGGCCAAGGTGCCGGGCACCCCGTTTCGATCCAGCATCTACTTACGTTTTGCGGCATAGGAATTCAGGGGGTACTCAGGGCAGAGTTCATATATTAAAAATAAATTTTTCAGCTATCCGCATAGTCGCTGTGTGATCTCCGGCTTGATGAGCGCGCACCAGGCGCCGCGGTTGATTCCAACAAGTCCATGTCCGAGCAAGCAAATCGGGCGTCGTCCGATGCTGCGCCGCTCGCGGCGGAGCGCAAATAGGTTGTGGCCTTGGCATCTTGATTGCTACGCCGCCCCATGCTGCCAAAGACGCGAGCGACAGCAGGCCCCGAAACCCACATGGAGAATTCGGCGAATATCATGCGCATTGCACTGATCGTTTCGATCATCTTGCATGTGCTGTTCATGATATTTTCTGGCCACGATTTGCTGGCAACCACGCATGGCGAGGTCATCAAAGTTGACATCGTTCCGGCCAATGAGGCTCCCGCGCCCGTCGAAGAGACCAAACCAGACAAAGACCCTGCCGAAACCAAGCCCGAAGTGGCGGAATCAAAGCCTGAGACATCGGTTTCTGAACGGGGCAGCGAGCGAGCACCCGCCAAGCAACAGACCGCCCGGGACAGAACCGAGAAGCCGAGCCAAGTCCCTCCCCCCGCAAACGAGGCGCCCACAAAGGACGAGACGGCGAAGTCGATCAAACAAAACGCACCGCCGGCGACCGATCCAAAACCAAATCAAGCCCCAGCCGACCAGCCCGGTGCTCAATCGCAGAGTCCGGGCCAGCAAGCCATGACCACGCGCGACATGGCGCCCGACCGGTTGGCGGCGATTCTCGGACTGCCAGCTGATTCAACTCGGCCATCATCACCTGCAGGTTTCGGCAGAGCCCCCGAGCGCCTGACGAAGCTCACGGAAGGCGTCAAGGAATTGAAAGCCCAGCTCAACAAATGTTTCGTTCTGCCGCCCGGCGTCGCGCGCACGGATCGGATCAAAATGATCATGCGCGTCGAGCTCACCCGCGACGGCGCACTCGCCCGCGATCCGATCGTCCTCGACGGGGCTGCGCCGGCAATCGGCTATCCCATGATGCTGACTGCGATACGGGCATTGCGACGATGCGCTCCCTATCATTTGCCTGCTGACAAATACGCAGATTGGCAGATGCTCGAGATCGACTTCTCGCCAGACGACATGTTGGATAATTAGTGCACCTTGACATGCGCCTGATAAAGCAAGCCATTGCCGCCGGTGCGCTGCTTGCGGGCCTATGTGTCCCCGCCCTCGCCGGCCTGGGCGAAGAGGCGGTCTCGGCCTACAGCAGAGGCGACTATGCGACCGCTGCAATGCTGTGGCGCCAGTTGGCGGACCAGGGCGACGTCACCGCCCAATATCGCATCGGCATCATGTACAACAATGGCGAGGGCGTGCCGCAGAACTACGCTGAGGCCGCCCGCTGGTTTCGCCTGGCGGCAGACCAAGGCGATGCGAAAGCTCAATTTTTGCTCGGATTCCTGTACGCAGCGGGCAATGGCGTGCCGCTCAACGACAGCGAGGCTGCCCGCTGGTTTCGGCGCGCCGCCGACCAGGGCGAGGCGAGAGCGCAGTTTCTGCTGGGCTCAGCCTATGCGGAGGGCGCAGGGGTGCCGCAGGACGATGTCAGCGCGCGGATGTGGTTCGAACTTGCAGCGGCGCAAGGCGAGCCGAATGCACAAAAAGCGCTGGCCTGGAGCGCACAACATATGAGCCCCGCCCAGATCGCCGACGCACAGAAACGCGCGCGACTATGGAAACCGACGACGCGTTGATCGTTCAGGTGGGTTGATGTCCTGCTGTCCGCCTACTCCCAATCGGTGGATGGCAAACCGAGTGGTCACGCAGTTTCTTGCGCTAGCGCAAGAAAAGGCTCTTCATCTAAGGTAGTCTGCGCAGGACGCACGCACGCCTCGAAGGCGGAGGGGCGGTACGTGCATAATGAGTCCGGCAGCGAGGAGCCGACATAGCAGGATGCACAGTCGCCCACAAATATCAGAGGCGGACAATGCGCTTATCACCAATGGAAACCTCGCTCGTTGAGGCGATCAGAAGCTTGGACAGGTCGGAGCCCCTTAGCATTCATATCACGGTGTTTCCGGGTGCTATCCGCGTCCACTTGGAAGCAGAAGGTCTCGAGGGTGTAGGACACGGTACCAACTTTGACAGCGCCTATTTCGAAGCCTTCGAGGAATACCGGGGTAAACTAAATCGACACCGTGATGGCACCCGCAGGCCTGCGCCGCGTTCGTCCACACAAGGGGGCGGGCAGGAGCTTTTGGGTTTCACGCATCGCAGGCAGGACTCTGAAAAAAAGAAGCCTGCGGGGTGAGCAGATGGGCGTTACGCGTGCGCTATGGCCCTGCCGAGCCTCAGACGGCTGCAACTCTAATCGCGAGCCAGCCAACCCGGACGAGCTGGTTTGCAAACGGCCTGCAATGACCGTCGCCAGCTGCGCCGAGGGGTCTCTCGCAACGAGCTCGCAAAGTGCGCCGCCGACGTATGTTGCTCGAGGCCGTAGCGAAGCCGCTCGGCTGGGGTGGCATCAAGGCTGGGATGCCCCTTCAGGAGTTTGCGCCACTGGGCGTGCCAACACCTGACTGATGCGGGCCCCATCCATGTCGGCGATCTCGAAGCGCCATCCACTGTACGAGAGATGCTCGCCGATATGCGGGACATGATCGAGCTTGGACAGAATCAATCCTGCCACGGTGACGACGTCTGTTTGCCAATTCCCCTCCAATCCAAGCAGCTCAACGGCATCGTCGATCGGGGTTGCCGCGTCGATCACGAGCGCGCCATCCTGGCGCCGGATCACTTTCTTGTGGGGCTGGGTGTCAATGTCCGGAAGTCGTCCGGCTACAGCTTCCAACAAATCAGTGCGTGTCACGATTCCTTGCACTGTGCCGTACTCATCCACGACGATCGCAGTGTTGACCGGCGTGTTGCGGAAGAGATCGAGCGTGCGCAGGATTGAGGTGCGCTCCGGCACGATCAACGGGGGCTGCAGCTCTTGTCTGATATCGAGGGACGCCCCGTCGAGAGCTTGGTTCAGAAGATCTTGCTTCCGGACGACCCCGACAACCTTGTCGATCGTGCCATGACACACGATAAGCTGGGGAAATGGACAGGTGCGGATCGTCCGCGCGATTGCATCTTGCGGTGCGTCAACATTAATCCAGGCGACATCGGGACGAGGCGTCATGATCGCGCGGATCGGCCGATCGGTGAGATCCAGCACGTCCTCGACCATCTCGCGCTCAGCGGCATGGATGAGGCCGGCTTTCTCGCCTTCGAGAAGGACGCCGACAATATCTTCGTCGGTGACGCGGCGTTCGAAGCCGGGTTGCAACCCGAACAGGCCCAGGATCCGGGTTGTCGTAGCATTGAGCAGCCACACCAGCGGCGCCGAGAACCGTAAAAAGACAAGGATCGGTCGCGATACCTTGACCGCGATACGCTCGGGATTTTTCAGCGCGATCTGTTTAGGCGCAAGCTCGCCCGCGACCAGCGACAGATACGTAACCCCGATGACGACCAGCACCACTGCAACCGGTTTGCTGAATGCCGCAATGGTCGGGAACTGATCGAGCCAGACGTCGACCCGGTCCGCCAGCGTCAGGCCACTGAAAGCGCCGGCCATAATTCCGATCGATGTCATGCCGACCTGCAGGGCTGCCAACAACTGGCCAGGCTCGTCGGCGAGCTTCAGGGCAGCACGCGCACCAGCGGACCCGCTGGAAGTGAGGCGTTCCAGACGCGTACGGCGCGACGAGATAATGGCAATCTCCGACATGGCGAGAAACCCGTTCAGGAGAACGAGCAGAACCACGATGATGAGTTCAACAGCCATAGCGGGTCATTCCGGCGGCCGCGTGTTGCACAAGCCCTGCGATCCTACCGCTGGACAGGCCGTTCGCGTTGCCAGACACCGCGTGTTGCTGCCGTCTTGCACGGAGCGTTCGTTGCGTCGCAAGCCCGGTCCAGCGCAAGATTGAGTGCCAGCACATTCACCCGCGGCTCGCCGAAAATTCCGAGCATGCGGCCGGTCACATGTTTCTCGACGAGGGCATGGATCTCCGATAAAGGCAAGCCGCGCGCCTGCGCGATCCGCGGCACCTGCAGCGCCGCGTTGGCTGGGCTGATGTCCGGGTCGAGCCCGGAGGCCGACGTGGTGAGCATGTCGGCGGGTAAACGCTGGCCGACAAATTGCGGCTCGGCAGCCTCCAACGTCTTGCGATCCTTCAGGAGCCGGTCGAGCAGCGCCTGGCTGGTTGGGCCCAGATTCGATCCGCCGGAGTTGGCCGCGTTATAGGGCGCGCTGATGGTCGTGCCGGGATCGTTTGGATCGGTGTCGGTGGTCGCGGATGGACGCCCGTGGAACCATTGCGGGCCATCCCATTGCTGGCCGATCAGCCGCGAGCCAATGACAGTTCCCTCGTCGGACTGTTGCAGGCTGCCGTTCGCCTGAAATGGCAAAATCAACTGCCCGATGCCGGTCAGCGCCAATGGGTAGAGCAGACCGCACAACACGAACAGCACGACGGAGACGCGCGACGCAGCGAGCAAAGCCTGCATAGTGTCCTCACAACCATCCCGAAATAATGAGATCGATCAACTTGATGCCGATGAACGGTGCGAGCAGTCCGCCGGCGCCATAGACGAGGAGGTTGCGGCGGAACATGCCCTCGGCTGTCTTGGGCCGGAACCGAACGCCGCGCAGTGCCAGCGGTACAAGGGCGGGGATGATCACTGCGTTGAAGATCAGCGCCGAGAGAATCGAGCTCTCTGGCGTTGCCAGCCCCATGATGTTCAATGCCGCAAAGCCGGGCAAAGCCAGGCTGAACATCCCAGGGAGAATGGCAAAATACTTGGACACGTCATTGGCGATCGAGAATGTCGTCAATGCCCCGCGCGTGATCAACATCTGTTTGCCAATGTTGACCACCTCGAGCAACTTGGTCGGATCCGAATCGAGATCGATGAGGTTGGCCGCTTCCTTGGCGGCCGCCGTGCCGGAATGCATCGCCAGTCCCACGTCGGCTTGCGCCAAGGCGGGCGCGTCGTTGGTGCCGTCGCCGGTCATGGCAACCAGTCGCCCTTGCGCCTGCTCGCCGCGGATAAGGTCGAGCTTGTCCTCCGGCTTTGCTTCGGCCACGAAGGCATCAAGCCCGGCCTGCTCGGCAATGGCGTGCGCCGTCACGCGGTTGTCGCCCGTCACCATGACGGTGCGAATTCCCATGGTGCGCAGTTGCGCGGCGCGTTCGCGGATGCCGGGCTTGAGCACGTCGGACAATTCGATAACGCCGAGGATGTCACCATCGCTCGAGACGACCAGCGGCGTGGCGCCTTCCCTGGCGACGGCTTCGACGGCGCCGGCAAGCTCCGGCGGCGCCTGCGTGCCGAAGTGTCCGCGCGCGTGCGCGATGATTGCCGCCGCAGCGCCTTTGCGGATCTTCCGACCGTCGGGGAGATCGACGCCGCTCATTTGTGATTCCGCGGAAAAGTCGAGCCCCCGCGCACCTTGCGGCAGCGGCTCCGCCACCACGCCCTGAAGCTTCGCGAAATCGACTACCGAGCGCCCCTCCGGCGTGGTGTCAAAATGCGACGCGAGCATTGCCACCTGCGCCAGCCGATGTGGCGAGCATCCCGGCAGCGGCAGGAACTTGCTTGCTTGCCGGTTGCCGACTGTGATGGTCCCGGTCTTATCGAGCAGCAGCGTGTGCACATCGCCGGCGGCCTCGACCGCCTTGCCGGAGAGGGCAATTACGTTGAACTGCACCATGCGATCGATCCCGGCGATGCCGATAGCGGAGAGCAGCGCGCCGATGGTGGTCGGGATCAACGCCACGACCAAGGCAATCAGATCGGCAACGTTGACCCTGGCATTGAGATAGGACGACACGGGCGCCATCGCCGCCACCACGATGACGAAGATCAACGTCAGGATCGACAGCAGCACGGTCAGTGCGATCTCGTTGGGAGTTTTCTGCCGTTTCGCACCCTCGACCAGATGGATCATGCGATCGAGGAAACCTTCTCCCGGGTTGGCGGCGACCTGAATGAGCAGCCAATCGGAGACGATCGTTGTTCCGGCCGTGACCGACGACAGCATGTCAGTGCCCGGCTCACGCATGACCGGCGCTGACTCGCCGGTGATCGCCGATTCATTGACGAAGGCGATGCCCTCGATCACCGTCCCGTCGGCTGGAATGATCTCGGCTTTTTCCACGCGCACGATATCGCCTTTGCGCAGCGTGGTCGCCGGCACCTCCTCCTGCGTGCCGTCGTGCTTGATGCGCCGGGCGCGCAGCTCCACCTTGGTTCGGCGTAAGAAAGCAGCCTGGGCTTTGCCGCGGCCTTCCGCAAGCGCTTCTGCCAAGGTCGCGAACCAAACAGTCAGGATCAGGATCAGCGTCACCACCCCGTTGTATGTCCGGGTGGCGCTCGATGGACCAAAGAGCAGCGGATCGATGGTCAGCGCGGCGGTCACGATTGCTCCAACCCAGACGATGAACATCACCGGGTTATGGATCTGGGTGCGCGGATCAAGTTTGAGCACAGACGCGTAAAGCGCTTGGCCCCACAGCCGATAGCCATACGCGGCGTGGCCTCGCTTTTTGCGCGCGGCCGGCCGCGTCTGAGCGTCGTGTTTGATTTCGATCTGCATTTGCATCGTCAGAACAGCAGGTGCGCCCTCATTGCGAAATATTCGGCTACTGGACCGAGCGCGAGCGCCGGTACGAACGTCAACGCACCAACAATCAGGATGACGCCGAACCAGAAGACAGCGAATAGCGGGGTATCGGTTCGCAAGGTGCCGGTTGTCGCAGGTGACGTCGGCTTGGCTGCGACCGAACCGGCAACCGCCATCATGAAGATGATGGGGGGATAACGGCCAATCAGGATCACAAACGCCGTCGCCAAGTTGTACCAGGTCGTGTTCGCATTGAGTCCCGCAAATGCAGAACCGTTGTTGGCGGCGGACGTCGCAAACGCAAACAGGACTTCCGAATACCCGTGGATGCCGCCATTGCCCATCGACGCCAGGGCGTACGGTGCGACAACGGACCAGGCGGTCGGCGTCAGGATCACCAGCGGATGGATCAACAGCGTGAGCGAGACAAGGACAATTTCCGGCTTCTCGATCTTCTTGCCGAGGAACTCCGGCGTGCGGCCGACCATCAATCCCGCGACGAACACCGCGACGATGCCGTAGACGAGCGCGGCGAGAAAACCGACGCCCTTTCCGCCGAAAATGCATTGAAGCATCATGCCGACAAATGCCGGCATGGCGCCCAATGGGGTGAAACTGTCGAACATGCTGTTCACGCTTCCGGTCGTGAACGAGGTGGTTACCGTGTTGAACAGGCCACTCTGCGCGATGCCGAACCGGACCTCCTTGCCCTCCATGTTTCCGCCAGGTTGGGTGGCGGTGGCCGTCGTTTCTATTCCGGCCTGCGTCAAGGACGCGGTACCGGCCTGCTCCGCCCAGATCGTAATCGGCAGGAACAGCAGCAGAAGCGCTCCCATGACCGCATAGAGCATCCATCCTTGGCGACGATTGCCGATCATGTGACCGAAGCACAGCACAATCGATGCCGGGAGAATGATCATCAGCAGTGTCTGTGCCAGATTGGTTGTCGCTGTTGGGTTCTCATACGGGTGCGCCGCGTTGGCGTTGAAAAACCCGCCGCCATTGGTGCCGAGGTGTTTGATAGTTTCGAGGGATGCCACCGGACCAAGCGCGATCGTCTGCTCCTTGCCGGCCATCGTATGCGCCGTGACCGCGGCGTCGAGGGTCTGTGGCTCGCCCTGCTGGATTGACAAGACCGCGAGCAAGAACGCGGCCGGCATGAGCACCCGGGTCGTGAAGCGAACCAGGTCGCGGTAGAAATTTCCCAGGTCGGCGCCGTTTCTCCCCGGTGTGAACGCGCGGATGAAGGCCATCGCCACAACAAAGCCCGTCGCCGCCGACGTAAACATCGGGAACGTGATGGCAGCCATCTGGCTGAAATTCGACAGCGTGGTCTCGCCGCTATAGGCCTGCCAATCCGTATTGGTGATGAAGCTGATCGCCGTATTGAAGGCGAGCAGCGGATCCATTGCGCCAAAGTGCAGCGGATTGAGCGGCAGATAATCCTGGAACACGAGAACCAGATAGATGAGCACGGCCATC
Organism: Xanthobacteraceae bacterium; assembly: GCA_019241285.1. Classification (GTDB taxonomy): domain Bacteria; phylum Pseudomonadota; class Alphaproteobacteria; order Rhizobiales; family Xanthobacteraceae; genus JAFAXD01. The sequence continues at coordinate 10,522 of JAFAXD010000202.1, forward strand.
ATCAGGTTCGTGAGCAGCATGTGAATCGTGTACGTCTTCCACGGCATGCCTTGGCGACATATTTGCCGACCGATGAGCCGATAAATGAAATTGTCGAGCGGATCGAAGGCAGGATCGAGCAGCGTCTTTTGATCGGTCACGACGCGTGCGAGATAGCGACCGACCGGAATACTGATCAGCAAGCCGATCAGTAAGGTCACAATAATCTGTAAAATCGACTGAAGCGCCATCACGATCGCCTAAAACTTCTCGGGGTTGATCACTGCATAGAACAGATAGATCACAAGCCCGACCACGATTGCCAGCAGGACATACATCGCCATAGCTGCATCCTCGGTCCGATCCCGCCAATCAACCCGGCGATGGCCGCACAATATGAACTTGCACTGTCTTGCGCTGCGGGGCCTCTGCGTGATGCTGCACAAACGGTTCGGGAGGAGGCGCTGCTTGCGGCCGGATAACGTTTTCACAGAAGACGACGAGGCTGAACGCCAGCGCGAACGAGGCGATCAACAGCAGCAGCATGAAGAATACGAGCATAGCCATAAGCTCCGATCCGCACGCGCCGACACCTTACAATTAAGCCATCACCGCGAAACCGTTTTGCGGCAGATCAAGTCGGCAGCGTCAAGCCGGCCCGCGCAATCAGGCGCGAGCACATATACAAAGATCGGCATTTAAAATTCAGATGGGAACGAGACGGCCTGCATAAGGATTTCATAAGCCTCGATGCCACCAACACGCGGTTGGGCTCTACACGACCTCAATGTCCGGCCGGCGCGCGACCCATATCCTGAAGGACCCCGCCCAGGCGGTCGAGCTCGGTTCCGAAACCCACCCAGTCACCCGACTTCAAGTGCTCGATGGCTTGATTGTAGTGATCCAGCGCCTCGCGCCCGCGGTCGGTCGCGGGCTGTTCGAGCGGGGCTTCCGCCCCGCCCCCCGCGCTCACCGGAGCAGGAACTGTCCCAAACAGCGCCGCCAGCGCCTCGGGAAGCGTCTCCTGCATGACCACGCGATCCCCATAAGCGGCGATCACGCGCTTGAGCTCAGGGAGTTGCCCTTGCTCCGCCCTCAGATAGAGCGGTGAGACGTAGAGAAGCGAGTTCTCGATCGGGACCACCAGCAGATTGCCGCGGATGATGCGCGAGCCCATCTGGTTCCACAATGAGATCTGCTGTGAGATGTAGGTGTTCTGATTGATCAGCGCCTCGATCTGGAATGGTCCGTAGACGAGCTTGTCCTTGGGAAATTCATAGACGATCAGTCGGCCGTAGTCGGGTGCGTCACAGCGGGCCGCGAGCCAGGCGATCATATTGTCACGCTGGGTCGGCACCATCGGCAGCATGAGAAAGAACTGAGCCTGCGCTTCCCCCGGCAGCCGCATGATGATGTAGTAGGGCTCCATCCGTGTCGTTCCGCCACCGCCCGGCTGACGCGGAAACTCCCACAGATCCTCGCGGTTGTAGAAAACGTCCGCCGCTTCCATGTGGTAGGCTTGATAGAGCTGCGCCTGGATGACGAACAGGTCTTCCGGGTAACGGATGTGTTGCCGCAGGCCAGCCGGCATGGCCGTGAACGGCTTGAACAGACTTGGAAAGATCCGCTGGTAGGTTGCGGCGACCGGATCGGAAGTATCCATCAGATAGAAGTTGGTCGTCCCATTGTATGCGTCGATCACGATCTTGACGGAGTTGCGGATGTAATTGAGGTCGAGCCCCGGCGCGGGTGGTGCGTAGGGAAAATAGTTGCTCGTCGTGTAAGCGTCCTGAACCCAGAACAGCCGTCCGTCGCTGATCACCACGTAGGGATCGTGATCGAGCCGAAGAAAGGGCGCGATCGTGCTGACCCGGTCCTGAATCCTCCGATGAATGACGATTCGGCTGTCGTCGGTGATGTAATTTGACAAGAGCAGGTTCACATCGCTGAAATACCAGCCAAACAGCAGTCGCTGCAGGCCGCCGCCGACGGCAATTCCCGCGCTGCCGTCGTAGCTCGCGTAGCTGTTCTCCTTTCCCTTCGGATAATCGAACTCCGGCGTGCTGGCCTTGACGATGACATATGTGTCGGTTTCTTCCCCGAAATAGATGCGGGGCTCGCGAACATCGGGACCGCCGGATGCGACAGGCGGAATATCCCGCAAGTAAAACAAGGGCAGGCCTTCGGTATTCTTGCGGGTCACCGGGCTCATGACCACGCCATTGCCGTGGGTGAACAGGATGTGAGTATTGACCCAGGTTTGAGCGTTGGGAGGAAGCAGGGACGATTTCAACTCACGAGCTGACAAGGTCACGCTCTGGTACGTGCTATCGAGCCAGTAGCGGTCGACCTCGACGTCGTGAAACTTGTAATACGTGCGTATTTCCTGCAGCTGGGCATAGGCGTCCATCAGTGGCTGCCAGTCCCAGAGCCGGATATTATCGATCGTGGCCTTGTTGGCCTCGAGAGCCTTGAGGGTCAGGTCCTGCTCCGCGGGAAATGGTTTGGCGCTGATCTGCCGGAGATTGTAGGCCTGCCGGGTGAGGGCGATGTTGTGCTCAATGTATGGCTTCTCGCGCTGGAGCTCGTCAGGCTTGACGACGAGGCGCTGGAATAATCCGGGAATGAGTGCCGACAGGGCGAACGAGCCGCCGAACACAAGAACCGCAGCTCCCGCCGGAAGCAGATAGCTGCGCGCCCGCACATTCGCCGCTGCTGCGACCGCCGCGATGATCGACAAGCCAACAAGTACCCATAGGATGGGCAGCCGAACGTGGACATCCGTATAGCCGGCACCGACAACGACGCCGTTGTCACCATAAAGAAGCAGGTAACGATCCAGACCGTAAGACCAGGCCTTTACCGCAAAGAAAAGGGCGAGCAGCACGGAGCCGTGTGCGATGGCGGTCGATGACATGGACCGGCGCTGGGCGTCGTAGGTGATATGCCCCTGCACCCAATAGATCGCGCCGGCGAAAAGCGCGCTCAAAAACAGCGTCAGCAGCATCCAATTCTTGATGGCGACATAGGCGGGCAAGGAGAAAAGGTAGAAGCCGATGTCCTTGCCGTAGACCGGATCAGGCGTCCCAAATGGAACCTGATAGAGCAGGCGCAGGAAAACGCTCCAGTTATGCACCTCTCCCCAGCCGACCAGAATGGCGATCAGACACGCTGCGCACGCAATAACGAAAGGCCATCGCGAATGATGGCGAATAGCCTGCAACGGATGGGGCGAGGTCGCAGCCCCGCTGTTCGTTTTCCGCAGTTCGGGGAGGCGCGCCCATGGTGAGCGGGCGAAGCGATCGGCGAGCGCTCCATTTGCCCACAGGATGAGGGCCGTCGCAACCAAAGCAGCACAGAACGTTGCGGCTTGTGCGACGATTGTCGTCCAGAACACGCCCGGATAGCCGATTTCGCCGAACCATAGCCAATCGACCAGAAAGTCACTGGTAAGCCCGAGGATGATGAGGCAGGTCACAAGGATGACGAGAGCAAAGATCCCCACCATCAGCGCGCCCGGCCAGGCCGGGCGTCGCCTAGGACCTATGCTCCGAATGCCGAACGTGCTGATCACGAACCTCCGCGGCACATATTAGCTGAAGCTTCGATCGATATAGGGGCGGCGCGTTGACCCAGATCAACCCATCCAGACGCCCACTCGTTCAGTGCGACATCAGCACCGGAACGGTCATGGACGCCAGGATGCCCCGCGTAGCACCTCCGAGAATGAACTCGCGGACGCGGGAGTGGCCGTAAGCTCCCATGACGATCATCGTGGCGCTCGAGTCAGCCACATGCGACAAGATCGTGCTCGCGACGTCGATGTCTGGGGCCACCTCCGTCTGCACTTCAACGTCGATATTGTGCCGCGCGAGATGTTCGCCCATGCGAACGCCGCGGATTAAGTGGTCGTCATTCTTCGTTTTTTCATTGACGACGATGAGGAGCTCGACCGCGCCCGCCTTGGTCAGGAACGGCAAAGCGTCGTTGATTGCCCGCGCCGCAGGCCGGCTACCGTCCCAGCAGCAAACTACCCGGTCGAGCTTGAGCGCGTCGCGCTGGATGTAAGGCACCATGATCACCGGGCGCCCGGATTCAAACAATAATCCTTCGATGAGACGGTCGTTGTTGGGGCCGCCGGGTTCGGATTGGGTGATGAGGCTCAGGTCGAAACGCCGGGCCGCATTTGCCAGCGCCAGCGGGGCGTCGCGCTCATACCCGGTGTCGACGATGTGTTCTGCGGAGAGCATGCTTCGCTTTGCCGCCGCGTGGAACGCCTCAACCGCTGCGTCCACCGCCTTTTGATATTCGCGCTTCGCCTGGGCGGCCAGTTCGGTGGGAATTGCGCCCGCAACATGGCCCGGCAGAGCGTAGTCGTAGATGAAGGCGAGCCCCACCGTATGCGCCTGGAATACGTCGGCGACCGTCAGCGCATACTCGCGCGCGGGGTCGCGTTCGGCACCGATTGCGAGATTGACGATAAGGTCTTTGATCATGGCAGGGTTCAGTTTTTGGATTACGTCCAATCTACATCAATGGATCGTTGGCCATGCTGCGTTGACCTAAGTCAATCTCCATCGAGTTCGAGCCTACCGTGCGGGGCCCATCTCATTGCGTCTCTCGCCGCCGCACCGCTGGTTATAGCGATCCGGTGCCGCGACAAACTCCGCCTTGTCGAGCGCGATGCGTATGAGACGGCGAGCGATTCGGTTCAGGAAGCCTTGGCAAGAATCCCGTGCTTCCGGCAGACCCGCCAATTGACGATGAGGCCGTCTGCGTGCGTTTCGGCCAACTCTGCCAAGAGAATATCGATCTCGCGTGTGGTTTGCGCAGTCGGTTCGACGAGCGGCAATCGCACCCGTGGCGACATCAGACCCAGACGGCTCAGCGCATATTTGAGCGGGGCCGGATTGGATTCCCGAAGCAGTGCCGCGGTCAACGGTGCGATTGCGGTACTTAGGTGTTGGGCACGCGCAAACTCGCCTCCTTTAGCGCTCAGGTACAACTCCCGGCAAAGTCCCGGTACGACGTTGGCGGTTACTGAGATGGATCCATCTCCACCGAGGGCGAGAAATTGCGAGGCCGTTGCATCATCCCCGGACAGAAGACGAAAGCCGGGTCTTAAGCACGCGTGCAGACGTTGCGGCCGACTCAGATCCCCGCTCGCATCCTTTAGACCGATGAACTGCGGCATCTCTGCAACGAGACGCGCGATTGTCTCGTCAGCAAGCCCGCACACGGTTCGAGACGGCACATCATAAAGAATGATCGGCAGGCCGGTGGATTGAGCGATGGCGCAGAAATGCGCGTACATACCGGCTTGTGTGGGCTTGTTGTAATAAGGAACAACACACAAGGCCGCGTCGGCGCCGGCAGCTTCGGCGTCCTGCGTCAATTCGATGGCCTTTGCAGTGGAATTGGACCCGGTTCCTGCAATGACCGGCACCCGCCCGTCCGCCGCATCCGCCGCCACGGCAACGATTTCCGCATGTTCTCCGCGGCTCAGCGTGGATGCTTCGCCGGTCGTCCCAACGACCACGAGCGCCGTGGCACCGGCCTCGATCTGGAGCTGGCACATCCGCTCGAATGCGGGCAGGTCAACCCGATCATCTTCGTCGAATGGGGTCGGGAGTGCGGGTGCATACCCGCTCAAATGCGCGACGGAAACTCCGATGGACGAAATCATCTTACACTCCACATGCAATGAAGCCGTTTCAGCCAAAATACAATTTCGATCATGCCGCCTTGCGCTCGAGATCAGAACGAGCGTCGATTTGCGCCCCTGGATCGAGATCGAGTTCCAGGGTCTCCGGAACCATCAGCACGGCCTGCGGTTGATGACCATTCTGGAACAACGCAAATCGCAACGCCTCGGTTCGATTAATGAATAGGCCACCCCGCAATCCGGACTGATCTCGCACGATCCATTGTCCTTGGCTATTTCTGCCGATCGTGAACAGCTGGTTTCTGCAGGGTGGATTGCTAGAGGGGGATTCAACATTCCGACGCATGTGAGGTCTCCTTGCATTGCGTTGATTCGGTCAAAGGGTTGGCTGAACGCTCGATTGGCTGGTCGTGTTCATTCACTGTCGGGGCAGAAGGGTCCGCCGCGGTCGCAACCCTCGATGTTTTGAGAGGACATGCCCTGAATCTGCGATCTTAGGGATAGGAATTCGAGATTGTTTGGAGGCAAATGTCATAAGTGCGGAATAAGTATCATGCCGAGGGATCAGAGGAGGCGCCGGGTCATCGGCAGCACCACAGCCGTCGGTTCACGCGGACCGATCGGAATCGAATAACGGCGCTGCAGATCACTTGAACTAACCATGGCGCCATGGTGATGGCCATCTTCCGGGCGCATGAACAACAATTTGTGTCTCCGGGTCCGGACCTCGTCGGTGCTTATGCCGGCACTATATGGCAGGGTCCTTCCTTGTCTCGAATTTATATTCGTCCGCGGTCACATTGCTCATGTTTTGCGCTCATGTCCCTCGGTGGGGGGTGTGATGGGGCGCGCGAAGGCCGGCTAGCCCAGCGCCGACCGATGCGCGCCCCAACTCCCGCCCTTCAGGGCAGGTTGCTTGCTACTTGGACCGAGGTAATCTTGCGCGACGGCAAGGTCGTTCTCGGCTACCATCGGATGAGCAAGCTCCGATTGCCGCTGAGCTCGGCTATAGCGATCTCGATCAGATGTGCCGGGAACACGATCCGTTGCATGTCGCGCTGTGCGACTTGCTTGGGCTGCCTGTCTCATATGCCATGCGGGAAGCTGCTGGCGAACAGCTGACGCCGGACGAGCACTGGGCTGCGGTACCGGAAGAGACGGCCGTTCTGGCAGCATTGAAATTCCGCCAGCACTGTCGATGGGTGCTTGCGCAAGCAAAAGCACACGATCGGTGACGCGGCACCGCCAGCTGGTTTAATTCATATACTTCTAATTCTAATCAACACTTGGAATTCATGTAGATCCGGGTTGCGGAGATTGACTCGCATCCGGCGCGCAGGCTCTGTGTGCTGATAGCTGCCTTCGATGGGTGCGAAGCAAACCGCAATCTGGAACGAACCCGCATGCAATCCCTATCAATCAATCCTGATAACGCGCCTGATACATATGCCGCCCTCGCAAACGGCGAACGGCTTTTGATCTGGGCCTGCCGCACCTGGGCGGCGTGTGCCGGTGGGGGGCATTGCCCGCTGTGCCCAATCGAGCACGAATTCGGCCGCCTCGGGATTGCCGATGCGGCTTATGCGCTGCACGCCTTGATGTGCACGACGGCAACTTGCGCCACGCGACCATTCCAAGTGCATGGTCCGGGGTGTCGGATGATATCGGCAGATGAAATCCGGCTTGTACGCGCCGCAGCCGCGGCCCAACAGGATCAACGCGAACCTGCTCTCGCGCAGCTGCTGGAATGGCTGCCGCCCGCGCAAGCCAACTTGGTGCTCAACCCACTGCGTGCCGTCGCACTGTCTCTCAAAAATGTTGGACTCGAGTTGCCGGTTCGGTCGAGGAAAGCTGTCCTCGAGAGTGGCATTGATTATCCGGATGTCCGCGCGCCGGCCTCCAACACGTTACACTGAGCGATTGTCTAGCACGTGGCTCTCCAGCGACTTGCCAACCCAATCCGTTAGATTGACTTCCTCAAAACAAAATCCAGTATGCAGTATGTTTTTGCAATAGCGCAGGGATACCCGCGTCTGGCTGTTTGAAAATTGAATCAGAAATTGCGGCCATCCCTCGAGACGCGTGCGCGCAGCGCGCATGCTCCTCAGGATGAGGACCGAGATTGCTGAAGTGCCGGTAATCAACCGCAGCCCTCGCGCAGCCTTCCAGCAACCCGCAGCCCTCATCCTGAGGAGCTCACGCGCGACAGCGCGTGAGCGTCTCGAAGGATGGCCACACATGTCATGTATGGAGATGGGCGTCATCTATGCGATTGCCGTCATCTATGCGCTGCCCGTCCGGAACGAGCCCAGAAAAAGCGTTTACAGAATCACGGCTCCGGAGGCCGCCGCTTACGCGCGGCTCGACGGTGACAACCGTTTCGTTCCCCGATTTGACATCGGTGCTGAAATCGTCGCGTGTTGCCCACAAATTTGGCATGTGACTTGCCTTCCATTTTGCAATCCCGCGACATCATAACCGGAGAAAAACGAAATGCGCTTCTTGCGGCCTCGCGTCGGTGCCATGCTCAGATCCCAGCCGCACCGCCGGCGTATGTTGGCGCTGGCACTTGCAGCCCTCGGGTTGTTCCTCGCATCCCACGTGCAGGCGGAGAATTCTGCAATCCGCATTGGCGCGCCGTTGCCGCTGACCGGGGCGCTCTCGCCCGAAGGCCTCAAGCTGCAGCAGGGCTATGAGCTATGGAAGGACGTCGTCAACGCAGCCGGCGGCATCAATGTCGGCGGAACCAAGCGGCTGGTCGAAATCGTCTATTACGATTATCAGTCGGCGACCCCCAAGGCGGTGCAGCTCGCCGAGAAGCTCGCGACCGACGACAAGGTCGACTTCATGTTCTCGCCCTTCGGCTCCGGCGCCACCAAGGCGGCGAGCACCGTGTCCGAGCGCTACGGCATTCCGACCATCGCCCCGACGGCCTCCTCGGCTGAAGTCTACGACCAGGGCTACAAGAACCTGTTCGGCACGTTCACCGACAACAGCACCCTGTCGGAGCCGATGACCGACATCGCCAAGGCCAAGGCACCCAAGGTGCAGCGCATCGCCATTCTGGCGCGCAATGATCTTTACCCGCTCGCGCTTGGTCAGGAGTTCGAGAAATCCGGCAAGAAGCGCGGGTTCGAGATCGTCTACTTCGGCAAATACGCGATCAACACGCTCGACCACGCCTCGGCCCTGACCGAGATCAAGGGCGCGAACCCGGATTGGATCGTCGCGACCGGCTACATCAACGACATGATCCTGATCCGCAAGCAGATGGCGGACCTCGGCGCCAAGGCGCAGGTAGTGACCATGATCAACGCGCCGGCCTATCAGGAATTCATCGATGCGACCGGCCCACTCGCCGAGAACGTCACCAGCGCCACCTGGTGGCATCCGGCCGAGCACTATCAGAGCAAGGACGCCTTCGGCAGCACCGAACACTATACCGAGCTCTTCCAGAACAAGTTCAAATCGCTCCCCGACTTCACCAACGCGACCGGCAGCGCGTCGGGCGTGGTGCTGCAAATGGCCATCGAGAAGGCGGGCTCGACCGATCGCGCCAAGGTTCGCGAGGCGCTGGCCGCGGGCGGGTTTGATACGTTCTTCGGCCCGCTCAGCTTCAACGCCGCCGGCCAGGCGACGTCCTACGTGCCGCCGGTGTTCCAGATCCAGAGGGGCAAGGCTGTCGTCATCTATCCGGACGCGATCAAGGCCGGCGACCTGCAGCTCGGCGTACAGTAGCCGTCACGCATGTTGTACGTCCAGGTGCTGGTGAACGGCCTCCTGCTGGGAGGCCTTTATGCGTGCATCGCGGCCGGCTTCTCGTTGGTCTGGGGTGTGCTCAACGTCATCAATATCCTGCACGGATCGTTCGTCGTTCTGGGCGCCTATCTGGCGTTCTTTGCCTATACGGCGCTCGGCATTCACCCCTATCTGTTTGCGCCGATCGCCGCGCTCGTGCTGTTCGGGCTCGGTTACGCGATCCAGTACACGGTGGTGAACCGGGTCATCGAGGCGCCGGTGCTGGTCACCATGACGGCAACCTTCGGGCTCGCGCTGCTGCTCGACAACATCATGCTGGTCGCATTCAAGGCCGATTTCCGCAAGATCAACCTGGTGCCCCCGCTCGGGGTCGTCGACGTCGGGAAACTCGTTCCCGGGCTGAACGTCGTGGTCCCCGTCGATCGCCTGGCCAGCATGCTGTTCGCGCTGCTATTCGTGGCCCTGCTCTACTTGTTGCTACGGCGGACCGCGGTGGGCCGCGCCATCGTCGCGGTGCGTATGGATCGCTATGCCGCGACCCTGATGGGCGTTGATCCAACCGTGATCTTTGCGCTGACGTTCGGCATCGGCGCAGCACTTGCCGGCGCTGCCGGCGCCCTGCTCAGCCCGATTTTTCCCATCTCGCCCCTCGCCGCCACGAGTTATCTGGGCAAGGCCTTCGTGACCTGCGTGCTGGGCGGGCTCGGCAGCGTATCCGGCGTTCTGGTCGGCGGATTGCTGCTCGGCGTACTCGAAAGCTTCGGCGCCATTTTCCTTGGGCCTGAGCACGCGCTTACCTTATCTTTCAGCGTGCTGATCATCTTTTTGCTGTTCCGGCCGAGCGGTCTCATGGGCAAACGGGGGTTCGTGTGATGCGGCGCGCGCTGCTGCTCGGAGGCCTTGCGGTGCTTGCACTCGCGCTCGCCGCGCTTCCGTTCATGAGCGGCAATTATCTGGTGCGGCTCGCCACCATTGCCTTCATGTACGTGGTGCTTGCCTCGTCCTGGAACATCATCGGCGGACTTGCCGGATATCCGTCCTTTGCCAGCGCGGCGTTCTTTGGCCTTGGCGCCTATGGAAGCGCGATCGTACGCGCTCACGCGGCTCTGCCGCTGGCGTGGTGCGCTGGCGCACTGACCGCGAGCCTCTTCGCATTGCTGATCGGGCCGGCGATCCTGCGGCTGCGCGGGCATTACTTTGCGGTCGCAAGCCTGGTGCTGGCGCCGGTGCTGCGCGAGCTCGTCAACGGCGCCACGGACCTGACGGGCGGCGGCATGGGGCTCACCCTGCCCGGCTCCACCGCGCTAAGTGTCGATGCCACGGCGCGGCTCTATTACGCCGTGATGCTCGCCGCAGCGGTTGGGACGGTGTTGTTCACGATATTGATCCTGAGCAGCAGGCTGGGCTGGGCGCTGCGCTGCATCGAACAGAACGAAGATGCCTCGACCGTGCTCGGCGTCAACACGCTCACCGCCAAGGTCGCCGCCTTCGTCGCGTCCGCGGCGCCGGCGGGCCTCGCGGGCGCAATCTACGCGACCTGGATCGGCTACATCGACCCGACCGACGTGTTCGACGACCTGCTCTCTGTGAAGCCCATCGTGATGGCGTTCCTGGGCGGCGTCGGCACGATCGCCGGGCCGGTATTCGGCGCCGCAATCTTTGTCGCTTTGGAAGAGTTGGTCTGGCGCAACGTCCTCAACTTCCATGCCGGCATCCTCGGCATCATCATCGTCTGCCTGCTGGTGTTCATTCCCGGCGGACTCGGAAGCTTCCGTCATGCCGCCGCACGGGTGCGTGCGCTCGCGTCGAAGCAAACAAACGGCACGGCGCGCGTGCGGAGCGCGGCATGATGAAAGCGCCCGGCTCATCCGGTCCCCTGCTGGCGCTCTCGGACGTGAGCAAACGTTTCGGTGGGCTGCTTGCGCTCAACCGCGTGAGCTTCACGCTCGTGCCGGGTGAGATCGTCGGATTGATTGGACCGAACGGTGCCGGCAAAACGACATTGATCAATGTCGTGACGGGGTGCAGGCGCCAGATACAGGCGAGATCGCGTTCACAGGCCATCGCATCGATCGTCTACCGGCATTTCGCATCGCCCGGCTCGGCATCGGCCGCACCTTTCAGGTGGTGCAACCGTTTCCGCGCATGAGCGTGCTCGAGAACGTCGCTGCCGGCGCCTTGTTTGCCGGTCGCGCCCACTCGATCGCGGCGGCGCGTACCCGCGCCATGGAATGTCTAGAATTCACCGGGCTTGCCGCCACTGCCGACACGCCCGCGGCGCAACTCACGCTGCCTGATCGCAAGCGGCTGGAGCTTGCCAAGGGACTTGCCACCGATCCCAAGCTGTTGCTGCTCGATGAGGTCAACGCCGGCCTCAACGCAACCGAGATCGAGCGCGCCTTGACGTTGATCCGCGCCATCGCGGCCCAAGGCATCACGATCCTTCTGGTTGAGCACCTGATGAAGGTGGTCACCCGCGCTTGCGCCCGCGTCCTGGTGCTGCACCAGGGCGCACTGATTGCTGATGGATCACCGGCCGAAGTCATTCGCGATCCGCAGGTGGTTGACGCCTATCTGGGCGCCGACTTCCGCGCCGACACGACGGCTGAGCGGAGCTGAGCCGTGGCAACCACGCTTCTCGAGGTCACAGGGTTGTGCGTCGGCTATGGCGACGTCCGCGTCCTGCATGAGGTCGGCCTCGTCGTCAAACGCGGTGAGATCGTGTGTCTCATCGGTTCCAACGGCGCCGGCAAGACGACGCTGCTGCGTGCGCTCTCGGGTGTGGTGCGGGCGAGCGCCGGCACCATCAGCTTCGCCGGCGAGTCGTTGATCGGGCTTGCGCCCCAGCAGATCGTGCGACGCGGCATTGCCCATGTGCCGGAAGGCCGGCGCCTGTTTGCCGGCATGAGCGTGCGCGAAAATTTGTTGATGGGCGCCTACCTGCGCCGCGGCGCGCGCACGGAGATTCGGCGCGATCTCGATCTGGTGCTGACCACGTTTCCGCGCCTCGCCGAGCGGCTATCGCAGGACGCGGCGACCCTCTCCGGCGGTGAGCAGCAGATGTGCGCCATTGGCCGCGGGCTCATGGCGGGGCCGCAGTTATTGCTGATCGATGAGCTCTCGCTCGGACTCGCGCCCAAGCTCGTGGGCGAGCTTGGTCAGGCGCTGCTCGCAATCAATCGCGCCGGGCTTTCCGTGCTGCTGGTCGAGCAGGACGTGGCCACGGCGTTACGGCTCGCCAACTATGGTTTCGTGCTCGACACCGGGCACATCGTCCTCGCCGATCCGACCGCCCTGCTGGCGAAGAACCCGATGGTCCAGGAGGCTTATCTCGGCCGCGCCGCGGTTAATGCCTGAACAAACTCTGGACCTCGTCCTGAGGAGCCTTGACCTAAAGGGTCAAGGCGTCTCGAAGGACGGCCACACGCGAGATCGGAGTTCTTGGCCATCCTTCGAGACGCACGCGGGCAGAGCCCGCGTGCTCCTCAGGATGAGGGCTGCGGTTCGTTGCGGCGCTTCAACAATTTCAGCCCTCATCCTGAGGAGCCTGGCCCCGCCAGGGGCCAGGCGTCTCGAAGGATGGCCGCGAGCAACCAGCCGCCGCAAATATTCACATCCCACCAGGATGAGGGCTTAGTTTGTTGCTCGCCTATCAGTTAGTAGCCGCCGCTTTGAGAATTGCGTCGGTGTCGGTGAGCCAGACCTGGTCGTTGGTTTTCAATCGCCCGAGCAGGCGGCGCATGGCGGCGGCGCCATCGGGCGTGCCGATCACGAACGGATGCAAACCGACCACGACCGTCGTGGCTTGCGCTTTCGGATCGGCGCGGGCTTCTTGCGCCAGTTCGCCGACATAGTCGGACCACAAGGTTTCGATCTCGCTCGGCGACTTCAGGCGCGCCAGAAACTGGCCCATGTCAACCGTCACCGTGGGGTATGGCAAATTGATGAGCGCTCCGTCCGGCGTCTTCAGTCGCGAGATGAAATCGGAATCCATCTGGTCGATCGTGTAGGTGATCCCTTCGGCCGCGACCGCCTGCATGGTGTCCGCGTTGGAATAGACGCTTGGGCTCGACCAACCGGTCGGTCGCACGCCGGTGGTGCTGGCAATGAGGTCAAGGGTGCGGCGGACATAAGCCTTCTGCTGCGCAAGCCCGCGGCCGAGCGGCAGGATGTCGTTTGAATTGTTGATGCCATGAGCGATGATCGGCGCGGTGGGCTGATCCGCGCGGAACTCCTTCCACACCGCGGGATGTGCCGGCACGAAAGCCGCGTTCAGCACAATGCTGAGTGGCACGTTCAGTTCCTTGAACAGACGGGCGGTGCGCACATTGCCGAGCGTGATTGCATAATCGCGGAATGCCTCGTTCACCAGGTCCGGATTGCGGCTCGCAAGATCGGGGCGCAGGACCGGGCCCTGGCCGAACCCGAACTCCTCGACGAACAACACGAAGCTGACAGCAACTTTTTTGCCGCCCGGCCAGGCAGCGACCGGAATCGCCTCGCGTGGAAACTTGGTGATCGAATCGGTCCCGTCTTGGGCCCTGGCCGGACCGCTGACATGAGCGGCCATCAGGAATGCCATGGCGGCGATGAGACCGGCTGCACAAACCCGACGTTGCATGGTCGTTCTCCCCCTATTGGCGTGCTTTTGAGGTCAATTTCGCCGGTTGGTCAAGCTGATTGAGGGTTGCCGGGCAGCCCCCTCGATGGTCGTTTTGCTGAAATAAAGCGGCGTTTTTCAAGCGCGCCGCTATCGCAACCAAGCACCAGGTCGGATATGGTGCGGCCCATTGTTGGGCAAGCACGGGAAAGGGTGTTCCATGCGAGGCATTCGGATTGTCGTTGCCGCAGCTGCACTAATGGTTACGCCGGCTCTTGCGGCGGACGAAGTCCTGCAGTTGTCGACCATGACCTGCAAGCAGTTCGTCGACGCGCCCAAGGATTCGGTCGGGGTAATTCTGACATGGATGATGGGATATCTGCAGGATTCCGACGAACCGGCCGAGATCAACTTCACCAAGATGGAAGATGTCGGCAAGAAGCTCAAAACCTATTGCGACACGAATCCGAGCCACGCCTTGATGACGGCGCTCGACAAGGTCACTGACGAGGACAGCAAATAACTAACACCACGACGTCCGTCTGTGAGACTAACCGGCAGCGCGCTTGTCAGCGAAATGGTGACCCCGGCAATGCAATCTAAAACTTCCGTCACCCTAACGGCGGCTGCCGCCGCGACGTCGGCGGCGGCAGCAGCTGCTCACAAATAAATGCTCTGGAAGTGCAGTGTCGTCGGTGCGCTTGCGCACGGTCATTGGACACCTGCACACCAAGACGGGATCGGATTAGTGCGTCCCGCTCTTGGGATAGACCGGAATAAAGTTACCGCCGACGCCGTCCTTGGTCACCGTGTTGTTCTTCGACGTGCCGCTGACCTTGGGGTAGCTCGGAGCCGTGTTCGGACCCACGCCGTCGTTGGTCATCTTGTGATTCTTGGAGGCCTCGACCTTGGGATATTGCGGGATCACATTACCGCCGACATAGGCCCAGGCACCAGTCGTTGCGACCAAAAACGCGGCCGCGGAAGCAACCATCAGAACTTTGTTGCGCATTAGCATTCCTCTATTTTCGTTTTCATTCGTCGTCCCCGCGCGAAGGTTACAGCGCCGTAATACTTGCGGCAATAAAACGGCACGCATAGGTGCCCACGTGCTTACACATGTTGGTTGCGGATATGCGTGCGTATTGCCAGCGCAGCGCGCTCGCTCAAATCAACGGCAAGGTGCCTGAAGTTTGGGCTACTTCAGCGTCCAATACGCTTTTGGATCGCCGGCCAATCTGCGAATCGCGCTGATTGGATGGAAGAAGGCGACATCGACGTTGCGCCGGCGCTCCACATCTTCGAGGCACATCGCCGAGAAGAAGATGCCGACAGGCCGATAGGCGCCGCGAATGAAACCAAAGACCGGCGATGCCGACATACCCTGACACGGAAGCTCGCTCTCCATATCCGGATAGGCACGTGCCTCGCCGGGCGGCAGCATCATCATGTAGGCGTTGTCCATGCGGTTGCGCACGCGCGTAATGAAGCGCTCGAAATCGTGCGCGCTCATGCCCCGCCGGTTGCTCTGGGAGACCTCGGACAGCGCGCCGCGCACGAACTCGGGCGTCATCTTGACGGCGATTCCCGGATAGACCTTGGCACCGTCCATATCGCTGAACACGTCCGGATCACGGCCGACGATGCAGACGAGATTGCCCTCAATATCGGCGTCCGACACGGATGGATCGTCGTAGATGATCTGCTCGGGAGCCTGGGAGGCAAGATGCTCGCCGACAACCGCGACGCTGATATCCAGGCCGTCCTTGCGCAGGCTTTTCGCGCTGTCGGGAAAGAGCTCCGCCAGGTGCTCGGTCGTGACGATCAGGTCCGGCGCGTTCCAAAAGAAGCAGTTGCCGTAGTTTGCCCCGAGAAATCCGTCGCTGCGGAACTGTGCGTCGCGGTCCTTGTCGAGCGAGGCGATCAGCCGCGACGTGTGCCTGTGGACGGCACCCGGGGTGGGTGCCGGCAGCCCCATCTGCACCGGGTAGCGCCGGCGCAACTCGTTGACGTTGTATTTGGTTTCGTCGAGGTGCGCGGCCAGGATGGGAAGCTCGATAGCGCGGAACAGCGCGGACTGCGGACATTCGCCCTCCCAGGCCATCGCTTCCCGCACCGAGTCCTGAGCGAGGGCGGCCCGGCTGATCGTGATTGCCTCGTCGATGAAATCTTCCTTGGCCCGGCGAAAGAGCTCGGACGGATCGGCGAGAGGCGCAGCGCCGGGGACCGGGACTTGCGCGCGCGGAGTCCCGAGCGCGCCGGCGGCGGCTGCCGGCGTTGTCTCTGCAAGCGCGGCACGAGCCAACAGTGAGGCGCCGGCCGCCGCAGCAGGAAAACCGAGGAGGAGATTACGGCGGACGTGATCCATGCGATGCTACGCGAAGTTCCTCTAGCAACTTTTTCGGATAGTCGCCCCGGCGAATGGGAGTACATGAACAGTCGTAAATGAAAAGACCCCGCAGACACAGGGTGCGTCCGCGTCATTTGCATGCGCAAGTCAGCCATGTGCTGATCGCAGATCAACAACTCGAAAATTGGGGCTGTCAAGAAGCGGGACGCATGTCGGCGCCCGCGCGAACTGTTCACGCGGCGATCACGTTTTCGCGAGCTGCATTTAGTTAGGTCCGCCGTTCGGAGGATCCGCCGGAGTCCAGGCCTGGATCTGCCGTTCGTCCTGCGGCGTGAGTGCGACTTGCTCAAGTGGCAGAGCAATAAAGCGGATCGCCGAACCAGCCCTGACGCGCATCAGCACCGTTTGCTTACCGGCGCGTCTCAACGCTTGGAGTTGTTGGCGCACCTGGCCGGGGTTCGCAACGGCGGTCCGCCCGACACTCAGGACGACGTCGCCTGCTTTCACCCCCCGCGCGGCGGCGAGCTTTTCCGGGGTCACAGACGTGATGAGCGCCCCATGGTCCGCCGGCGCCAATGCGAGCACGATGCGTGGTTCAAGCGCCGCTGTCTCGACCGGCGATGTATTCACGACGGCCTCGATAGCGTCAGGCTTGGCGGCGACAGTGAGGGCTACAAGTTTGCTGTTGCCATCGCGCAGGATACGGAGCTTTGCCTGATGGCCTGGCGAAATCATTCCGATCCGGCGCCCAAAGTCCGGACGGTCCTTGATCGGGGCGCCATCGACATCGGCGATAATGTCGCCGGCCCGAATCCCCGCTTGCGCAGCAGGGCTGTCAGGAACGGGCGCATCCACGACCACGCCTTCGGCCTTGCTTAGACCAAATCCGCTGGCGAGCTCCGGCGTCATCGTCTGCAGATGTACACCAACCCAGCCGCGCAGAACGCGTCCCTGCTCCTTCAACCCGCTCACGACAAACTTTGCGGTCGCGGCGGGCACATCGAACGCCACCCCGACGGAGCCGCCGCAGGGCGAGTAGATGGCCGAGTTGATCCCAACCACCTGCCCCTTCATGTTGAAGGCCGGTCCGCCGGAACTGCCGCGATTTATCGGCGCGTCGATTTGCAGATAATCATCATAAGGACCAACCCCGATGTTGCGCCCGTGTCCGGATACGATCCCCGCCGTGACCGTATTATCAAAGCCGAATTGACTGCCAATTGTCAGGACCCAGTCGCCGACGCTGGGAGGGTGATCAGCAAATGTCGCGTAGCTGAACCTCCGGTTCGTGTCGACCTTGATCAGGGCGAGATCTGTCTTTGGATCTTTCCCGGCGACATGGGCCGAGTAGATATGACCGTCCGTCGTCTTCACCTGGATCGACATCGCTCCCTCAACAACATGGTTGTTGGTGAGGGCGTACCCGTCTGGCGAAACGAAAAATCCAGAGCCTCCGGCTTCGATAATGTTGCCGGCGCCGGATGTTTGTTCGTCGAGACGCGTGAAATCGTTATGAGCCACGCCTCCGGACGGGGCGGGTGCTTCGACTTTGCTGACCCGCACGGCGATGACGTCGGGTTCGACGCGCGCGACGAGCGTCGCGAAGCTCATCGCGCGGGCTGCTGGCGGACCGGAGGGGAGCGAGGCAGCGGACGTGACGTGAGCGCCGGCACCGAGCCCCAGCACGGTAGCAACTAAGGGGAGAACTCGATTGACGGTTCGGCTTCGGGGCAACCTGCCGTTCCGGCTCATTCCGGCATTTCCTCCATCGAAACGGTACTTTGGTGGCACCTTCGGATGATAACGAAACCGTAACACTGGGTTTCCATTCCCGAAAATTACGTTTTGGTAAGGGTTCGGCAGAGCCACCTAGGCGCAACGGGACTCCACTAGGCGGTCATGAAGACTTCGTTTGGAACCTGCGAGCGCAGCGGATGCAACAGCGCGAGCTCCTGCTCGTTCGGCAGTCCGCGCGGAGCCAAATCGCGCCTTCGAAGTAGCGGACCATGCGTTTGTGTTGATTATAGAAGAGCTCCCGATTGATCACTTGAAAGTTGAATGCGAAGTTGAACGGTCGCCGCACCCGTGCATCGCGAAATTCGCCGGGCAACAGCGCTCCCGAACCCGGCGATGATCTCCCTGCGCGAGACTCTCATCGGGCTTCTCCGAGGAGCGCCCCGGACCTCAGTCCTGCCCGATCGGCAATGCCACGAACCGCGTCGCATCTGCTGTCTTGACACGCATCAACACGTCATGCCTGCCCTGGCTGCGAGCTTCGTTGAGAGCGGCACGGATGTCGCCGGCGTTGGCCACGGACTTGCCACCAACATCGAGAATGATGTCGCCGGTGCGGAACCCGTGCTCGGCCGCCGCCCCGTCCGGATCAACACCGGTTACGACGAGGCCACTCTGGCCACTCTGGCCGGTGCCCGCGACTTCACCAGCCGGCGCGACGCTCAAGCCAAGCTGTGGCGTCCCGTTGTCAGCTTGGCCCGAGTGGTCGCTCTTCGCCTTGGCCTCGCGCGTCGCCGGCAACTCGCCGAGCGTGAGGGTGAGCGATTTGTTCTCGCCGTTGCGCAGGACGTCCAATTTGACTGATGTTCCCGGCGCCATCGCACTGATCTTCTGAGCGAGGTCGCGCGAGCTCTTGATCGGTGCTCCGTTGACTGCGGTGATGACGTCGCCGGCCTTGATGTCGGCCTTGCTGGCCGGGCTGTTAGCCTGCGGCTCGGCAACAAGCGCGCCTTCGGCCTTGCTCATGCCGAGACTGTCGGCGATGTCGGCCGTGACCGGCTGCACCTGCACGCCGATCCAGCCACGCACCACCTGTCCTTTGTCTTTCAGTTGCGCAATCACCGCCTTGGCGGTGTCGGCCGGAACATCAAAGCCGATCCCAACCGAGCCGCCGCTCGGCGAAAAGATCGCCGTGTTGACGCCGATAACGTTGCCGTTCATGTCGAACGCCGGTCCGCCGGAGTTGCCTTTGTTGATCGGCGCATCGATCTGGATGAAATCATCATACGCGCTGCTGCCGATGTCACGGCCTGTTGCTGAAACGATGCCCGCAGTCACCGTGCCGCCGAGGCCGAATGGATTACCGACCGCCACGACCCAATCGCCGATGCGCGGTTTGCTGTCAGCAAATTGCACGTAGGGGAACGTCTTGTTGGCATCGACTTTGATCAGCGCGACGTCGGTGGCGGGATCGGTCCCGACAACCTTGGCGGTGTAGAGCGTTCCATCATCGGTCGTGACCGTGACCTTGTCCGCGTGATCGACCACGTGATTGTTGGTCACCGCATAGCCGTCCGGTGAGATGAAGAAGCCCGAACCTACGCCAGTGACCATCTGGCTTTTCGGCAGGCTGGGAGCGTTGGGAGAACCAAATCGCTGGAAGAACTTCTCCAAAGGGGATCCTGGTGCCAATCCAAACTCGTCAGCGCCGCCCGAACCTCCCGAGGCCATCGCGGTTTGCTCGATCTTGACCCGCACCGAGATCACCGCTGGCTTCACCTTGGCGACGATATCGGCGAAGCCGACCGGGCGCGCTTCATTCGGGGCGGGCTGGCCGACCGGTGGGGGCGCGGTCTCGACAGCCTGCGCCTGCGGCGCCCAAGCGCCAAGGCCATGAACATTTTCCAATGCGAGCGGGCCGCCGATCAACAGGGCCAGGCTCACGCTCCCAAGCAAGGCATAACGGAGCGGACCGCGCGAGCGTGGTTTGTGAGTTGCGGGTGGAACAGGAGAAATCGAACCGGGCATTTATGCCTCCCTCGAGCTGACGCACCCCCCTCCAGTTGGTGGGAAAACGCCGTCAGGGATGCCCAGTTGCGAGGTCGGCCGATTAATGTTTGGAAAGGCTGGGGATTACGATTTGGAATGGTCGGATGGCCCTCCCGCTGCTATTCGGCGCAGATATTCGAGTCGCGGATGACCTTTCGCCACTTGGCGATCTCGGCTTTGATCTGCGTTGCAAACTCCTCCGGCGTGTTGCCGACGGGTTCGAAGCCGAGCGTGGCAAGCTTCTGCTTCACATCGTCTTCCTGCACGATCTTGATGACCTCACGGTAGATCAGGTCCGTGATCGGCTTGGGCGTGCCGGCCGGAGCCAGCACGGCTTGCAAGGTGTCGGCCTCCTGTCCGGGGAACCCGGCTTCCGTCATGGTCGGCACATCGGGCAATGCCGGCGAGCGGGTCTTGCCGGTCACGGCCAGAGCGCGCAGCTGCCCGCCTTGCACCAGCGGCGTTGCCGGCGGCAGGGCCATGAACCCGATCGGTGTATGACCCGCCGCCACCGCCTGCGCCGCGGGCCCAGCGCCGCTGAACGGCACATGCACCAGGTCGAGCCCGGCCGTGAGTGTGAGCAGCGCGCCGGAGAGATGCGGCGTCGTGCCGGCGCCCGGCGAGGCGAAACTGTATTTGCCGGGATTGGCTTTCACCAGATCAACAAGTTCTTTGACGCTCTTCGCCGGGAGTTGCGGATTGACGACCAACACATTGGGCGAATCGGCGACCAGGCTGATGGGGAGGAAGTCGCGCTCGGGATCGTAGGAGATCTTGGCGTAGAGGCTCGGATTGACGACGAAGCTCGAGGACACGACGAGCAGCGTATAGCCATCGGGCGTGGCGTGCGCCGCGTTGCCCATGCCAATGTTGCCGCCGGCGCCAGCCTGATTCTCGACGTAGAATTGTTTGCCGAGATGGTCGCCGAGCTTGCCCGCCAGAATGCGCGCAATGGTGTCGGTCGGCCCGCCGGCCGCAAACGGCACGATCAAACGAACCGGATGGTCGGGATAATCTGCCGCGTGTAAAGCGCGCGGCCCGATCGCCATCGCGCCGACGAGCAGCGCGACGAAGCGCAGGGCGCTCCTCATGCGTTCCCTCATGTCCGCGCGCGTTGCGGCGGCGCGCTGATTTTTGCCCCGCCGCCGGAGACGGCGAGGCCGTAGGACCTTCAGACCGGGGAGCGCCCGCCCGTCAACTCACGGACAGGGATGGCGTTGGCCGTCGTTGCCCAGATAGGTCCCGCTCGCAGGATCGTACGAGCGATAGCGCTGCGTGCAATAGGCTGTGGGATCGTCCGGTCCTGGTCCGGGCGGAGGCCCCGCGGCGGCCACGGGTCCGGGCGGCGGACCGGCGTAGCCCGGCGGCGGCGGGGGCGGCGCTACGTAGCCGGGGCAGATCTGCACCGGCTGCCCGGTGTATCCGACAACGCGCCCATATGGATCAACGACGGGCTGAGACGCCCAGTAGCAGTTGGGACCGTAGAGTGGCTGGGCATAGCCCGGATAAACCACATAGCCAGCGGGTCGTGTGGCCAGGATCGCGCCCGCCACGATCGCGCCACCGACCACACCAGCGGCGATGCCGGCGCCGATGCCCGGCCCGCGCCAGCAACAGCCGCCTCCGCGCCAGCCCCAACCTCCATGCCAGCCGCCTCCCCATCCACCTCCGCGCCATTGCGCTGAGGCATCGGTCGCGGTGGCCGCCAAGGTGGCAGCGATCGTTACAGCCACCAGCACTCTGGCAAGCGTCTTCTTCATCAGGATCTCCGAAAATTAGGCGATTGCAGGCAGGCCGTCGCCCCGACGTGCCTGTTCGCCTCCCCGTGCACCAAATCGCACCCGTGCCCAGTGCGCACACAAAGTGGCCCAACTGATGGCAGAGGTTAGTCCCCAATCGCGACCACGACCCATTCATTGGCCGGGTCGTTGATCGGCCGGCCCTGCTTCACCAGGGCCTGCATGATCTCCTCGACAAGACCGTTCATGGCGCGCGCCGTGATCCCGTCGGCGGCGAGTTCCTCGGTCAGGGATTTGGCGAATTGCTCGCTGCGCTGGTTCCCGGTCACGTAGCGGGCCACGACACCGTGCGCCGGCCCAATCTGGATCCCGGCCGACGAGTCGCTTCGCTCGGCTGAGACGCCGGCAGCCCGTAGCGCGATCACCAGTTGGTCGGCGAAGCGCCCCGATTCCAGCGTCACCGGCGAGGCCCCGACGGTGATGTGCTGATGCGTGAACGGAGCCATGCGCCGGGCCAGCGCTTGCACCTGCTCGTCGGTCAGCGCGCGTCCCGGAAGCTTGGGCGGCTCTGCTCTCGCGTCGGTCGAGGCGGGCTGCGCCGGTGCAGCGCCCACAGGCGCACCGGTTCCTTTCGCTTTTGCCACCTCATCCTTGGCCGCTGCCGCCCGGCCATTCGCTTCGTTGGCCGTACGTGCGCTGCCCAGTTCGCGCTGGAGCGCTGCCACCTGCTGCTGGGCTTGGCTCGCCGCCTCGCTCCAGCGCTGCTCCTTGACCTTGGCAGTCTGAACGAGGACGAAGGTCGCCACCGCGGCGCAGATGACGCAAGCGAGCAGAACCAGACTCGCCGCGTCGGCCCAGACGGTCGCGGTCGGCAACGACATTGTTTGGAAAGGCCACATCCCTTTGCCCGGTTGTTGCTGCTTGATCAGTGCCATGACGCTCATCTGTCGTGTTGGCCACACGCCGCCAATCTGGCTCGAATGAAGCATCCGGCGCAAGAGCAGCGCGTGAGCGCCAACCCCGCAATCCGCGTTGACGGAGCGCGCGGACGATTGTTAGCATACACATGAATTTTGACGTGCCCGCGAAGGAGCACAGGGGCCGGTGAAGCCAGCACGATTCGAGTACCACGCCCCGACGAGCGTTGATGAGGCCGTGCAACTCCTGGGCAGCCTTGCCGCCGAGGACGGGCGCATCCTCGCCGGCGGGCAGAGCTTGGTGCCGACCATGGCCTTCCGTCTCGCCAAACCGGGGCATCTCATCGATATCAACGCAATCGCGACCCTGGGGCAGATTGGCAGCAAAGATGGCGCGCTCGAAATCGGCGCTTGCGTGCGCCATGCGGCGTTTCACCGGCCGGTCGTTGCCGGTCCACTTGGGCAGCTCATGAGCACGGTGGTGCGGCACATCGCGCATTATCCGATCCGCCAGCGCGGCACGTTCTGCGGCAGCCTTGCGCACGCCGATCCGGCCTCGGAATGGTGCCTGGTCGCCGTGACCTTGGGCGCGCAGATGATCGCGCTCAGTACCCGAGGTGCACGCACAATCGCGGCAGAAGATTACTTCACCGGCATCATGACGACGGCGCTGGCGGAGGATGAACTGCTGTCACAGGTCCGCATTCCCCTGCTCGCACCCGATACGCGCTTCGGGTTTCGGGAGTTCAGCCGGCGCGCGGGCGATTACGCGATCGCGATGGCGCTGGTGACGTTTCGGCTTGATGGCGGAACGATCGTCGAGCCGCGCGTCGGCATCGGCGGCGCCGAAGCAAATCCACGCCGCATCCCCGAAGCCGAAGCCGCGCTCGTCGGCAAGCCGGCCGAGCTGACGACGTTCCGGGCGGCGGCCGAGATTGCGGCCGAGGTGGTCGAGCCGATGGAAGACATGCAAGCCGACGCCATCTACCGGCGTGATCTCGTGCGCGCCATGACCCGCCGCGCCCTGGAGCAGGCCGCGCAATGACGATTGCGCAGCCGCATGCCGGCTGGGTCGGCCGCTCCATCCGGCGCGTCGAGGATCCAACGCTGATCGCCGGCGCCGGCCGTTTCACCGCTGATTTGCCCGCGACTTATCGGGTGCGCTTCGTGCGCAGCGAGCGCGCCGCTGGACGCATCAGCAAGATCCACGTGCCTGACGGGGCCACTGCGATCACCGCGACAGATCTCGCCGGGGTGAAGCCGATCCGGCCGATGCTGCACAAGTTCGATTACGTGCCGATCGGCCAGCCGATCCTGGCACGCGACCACGTTCGATTTGTTGGTGAACCGATCGCCGCGGTGGTCGCGCCGAGCGATGCGGAAGCAGAAGATATCGCCGAAGCAATCGAGGTGGCGATGGAAGACCAGGCGGCCGTGATTGATGCGCGAACGGCGCTGGCGGCGGAAGCGCCGCGCGTGCACGCCGAGGTCGCCGGCAATCTGATCGTCAAAGGCGCCGTGGAGACGCCTGGTTTTGCTGATGCGCGCGCACGCGCTGATAGCATCGTGCGGCTCGAGCTGCGCTCGCGTCGCCAGAACGCAATGCCGCTCGAGCCACGCGGCGGCCACGCGGCATTCGACGCCGGCTCGGGCCGGGTCACACTGACCTGCTCGACCCAGATGCCGCATCTCACGCGCACCGCCATCACCGATCTGCTCGGTATGCCCGAGAGCGACCTGCGTGTCGTTGCCCCCGACGTGGGCGGCGGGTTCGGTCAGAAGATGTCGCTCGCCACCGAATACGTGTTGCTGGTGTGGCTGGCGCGCAAGCTGCGCAGCTCTGTCGCCTGGCATGAGGACCGGCGCGAGAACCTGATCGCCGCATTCCACAGCCGCGATCAGTTCATCGAGATCGAGGGCGCGTTTGATAGCAACGGCAAGCTCCTGGCGCTCGCCGCCGACGTGATAGCCAACGTGGGCGCCTATTCGTGTTTCCCGACCACCTGCGCGGTCGAGCCCTTGATGGCGATGGCGGAGCTGCCGGGACCTTATGATGTACGCGCCTATCGGTGCGCGGCGCGCGGCGTTCTCACCAATACCTGCCCGATGGCGCCTTATCGCGGGGTCTCGCGGCCGGTAATCACCTTCGCGCTGGAGCGGCTGATGGATCGCGCCGCGCTGGAATTCGGTCTTGAGCCAAGCGAGATCCGCCGCCGCAATTTGATTGAGACGTTCCCCTACGTCTCTGCGACCGGCCTCACCTTCGATGAGGCGAGCTATCGTCAGACGCTGGAGATGGCCGTCGCGGCGCTCGACCTGCCGGCCTTCCGGGCGCGTCAGCAACAAGCCCGCGCCCGCGGCCGATATCTCGGCATCGGCTTCTCGGCATTCTCTGAGCGCACCGGCTATGGCACGCCGGCCTTCGCCGCGCGCGGCATGGAGATCATCCCGGGTTTTGAGACCATCGATCTCAGCATGGGCCCCTCCGGCCTCGTCGAAGCGCGCATCGGGGCGAGCCCGCACGGCCAAGGCCTGCGCACCACGCTTGCTCAGATCATTGCCGATGAGATCGGCGTTCCGCCCGACCGCATCCGCGTCATCCATGGCGATACGGACCGAACGCCTTACGGTTTCGGCACGTTCGCCAGCCGTTCCGCCGTGATTGCCGGCGGCGCGAGCCTGCTCGCGGCCCGCAAGGTGCGCAGCAAACTGATTAAGATCGCAAGCCTACTGCTCGAGGCGGCACCGGACGATATCGTGCTCGACGGGGGTGCCGCCAAAGTCGCCGGCACTGATCGTTCAATCGCGATCGAAGCGCTGGCGCGTGCCGCGTATCATCAGGTGCATCGCTTCAAGGGTGAGATCGAGCCCGGCATCGCCGCGAGCGCGACCTATGATCCGGCCGGCACCTTCGCCAATGCGTGCCACGTCGCGATTGTTGAGGTTGATCCGGAGACAGGCCAGGTCCGGATCGAAAACTTCATTGCCGCGGAGGACGCCGGTCGCCTGATCAATCCGATGATTGTTGATGGACAGATCCAAGGTGGCATCGCCCAAGGGATCGGTAACGCGCTGCTGGAAGAGATCGTCTACGACCAGACTGGCAACATTCTCACCACCACGCTCGCCGACTTTCTGCCGCCCACCGCCCATGAGATTCCGCCGATCGAGCTGCACCATCTCGAAACGGTCAGCGATGCCTCGGTCACGCGCGCCAAAGGCGTCGGCGAAGGTGGCGCGATCGGCGCGCCCGCGGCGGTGATCAACGCCATCAACGACGCGCTCGCGCCTTTCGGCGCCGAGATCAACGAAATTCCTGCAACGCCGCGACGCATTCGTGCGGCGATCCATGCCGCCAGAAAACCTGCGGAGCAACGCGCATGAGCGACAAGCGCGACATCACACTCACCGTCAACAACCGCAGCTATTCCATCAGAGTCGAGCCCCGGCGCACGTTGGTTGATGCAATCCGCGAGGACTGCGGACAGACCGGTACGCACATCGGCTGCGAGCACGGCGTGTGCGGCGCTTGCACCGTGCTCGTCGACGGTGCCCCGGTGCGCGCGTGCCTGATGTTCGCGGTGCAGGCCGCCAATAAGGAGATCCGCACCGTCGAAGGGCTCGGCTCGGTGGACAACCTCAACCCGCTGCAACGCGCCTTCATGGAACACCACGCCTTGCAATGCGGGTTTTGCACGCCTGGGTTTCTCATGCTGGTCACCGGCGTGCTCGAGCGCGAGCCTGATATCGGCGATGATGAGCTCATCGACGTGCTTGCCTCCAACCTGTGCCGCTGTACCGGCTATCAGAACATCATCAAGGCGGTCCGCGCCGTGGCCCACGATATGCGGCAGGCGCGGAGCAACGCGTCGGCATGAGCGGAAAGCTCATCGGTCGATCGGTCACGCGGTTGGAAGATCCGCCGCTGCTCACCGGCGCCGGTCGATTCGCGGCGGACGTGTCCTTCCCACACCAGCTGCATATGCGCATCGTCCGTTCGAGCTACGCGCATGCGCGACTGCTCGCGATCAATACCAAGCAGGCACGGGCGCTGCCGGGGGTGTATGCGGTGTGGACGGCGGGTGACGTCGCTCACGTTCCGCCGATCGATTTTCGCCTCACCCGCGTCGACGGGCTCGAGCACTATCGCCAGCATGTCCTCGCCACCGATCGGCTGCGTTACGTCGGCGAGCCGGTTGCCGCTGTGTTTGCTGATGATCCCTACGTGGCAGAAGATGCCGCTGATCTGGTCGAGGTCGACGCAGAAGAATTGACGCCGCTGCTGCGGGCCGATCAGGAGCCAGGGGAGTTCGCGCCGGCGCGGCGCACCGAGCCCGCGATCGTGCATAAGGAATATGGCGACGTGGACGCAGCGTTTCGCGCCGCGCACACGGTCATCACGCTTGACCTCGCCATCGGGCGCCATTCCGGTGTCCCGCTGGAGACCCGCGGAGCCATCGCGCGGCACGATCGCGCGCGCGATGTGCTGGAACTGCACGGCGCCGCCAAGGTGCCGCACTGGAACCGTGACCAGATCGCCCGCATGCTCGGCCGAGCCCCGGCCAGCGTGCAATTGTACGAAGGGCACGTCGGCGGCGGCTTTGGCATTCGCGGCGAGCTCTACCCGGAGGATTTGCTGGTCTGCGTCGCCGCCCTCGCCTTCGGCCGCCCGGTAAAATGGATCGAGGACCGGCGCGAGCATCTGATCGCGGCCAATCATTCGCGCCAGCAGACACATCATGTGCACGCTGCGGTCGATGCGGCGGGACGCATCCTCGCGATCGATAATGCGTTCTTCCATGATCAAGGCGCCTATGTGCGCACGCACGCCGCGACCGTGCCGGACCTTGCCGCCGCCATGCTGCCTGGCCCCTATCGGGTGCCGGCCTATCGGGCCGTCGGCCACATCCGCCTCACCAACAAAACGCCATGCGGAACCTACCGGGCGCCGGGCCGGTTCGAGAGCACGTTCGTGCGCGAACGCGTGCTCGATGCAATCGCGGCCCAGCTTAAAATTGATCCGATCGAGGTGCGCCGACGCAATCTGATCGGCGCATCCGAAATGCCGTTCCGTCGGCCGTTGGACACGCTCGGCACCGAGATCGTGCTCGACTCCGGCGACTACGCGAGGCTGCTCGACCGGACCCTCAAGGCGATCCAGTGGGACGGAGTGCGGCAGCAGCTGGAGGCGCGGCGGCGCGCCGGCGAATTTGTTGGTGCCGGAATTGCTTTGTTTGTTGAGAAAAGCGGGCTCGGCCCGTTCGACCAGGTGCACGTGACAGTCGACACCAGCGGTGCCGTCGAGGTCGTGACCGGTGCCGCGTCCGTCGGCCAGGGCGTCGAGACCGTTATCGCGCAGATTTGCGGCGAGGTGCTGGGGGTCAACTACACGAAGATACGCGTCGTTCACGGCCAGACCGATCGCATTGCGCACGGCCTCGGCGCCTTCGCGTCGCGCGTAACCGTGATGACAGGCGAGGCCACGCGGATCGCGGCGTCGAAAGTGCGGGCGAAAGCGATCGAGACCGCAGCTGAGCTGCTACAGGCGCCCGCTGACGCGCTCGACATTGTTGATGGCCGCGTTGTCCGCGCCGGCGTGGCGGTCGGGCCTTCCATTGCGCTCGGCGATATCGCGCGGGCGCTCGCACCGACTGCGAACCCGCGACCTCGCGAGCCCGGCCTATCCGCCGAGGGTTGGTTTCACGCCAACCATATGACCTATCCGTACGGAGTGCATGTGGCGGTCGTCGCGATCGATCGCGATACCGGCGCGGTGGGCGTCGAGCGCTATCTCGTCGCCTACGATATCGGTCGCGCGGTCAATCCCATGCTGGTCGAAGGCCAGATCGTCGGCGGATTCGTGCAAGGGCTGGGTGGTGCACTGTTTGAGGAATTTCTCTATGACGAGCGCGGCGAGCCGATCTGCGTCACCTTCGCGGATTATCTGATGCCGAGCGCGCGCGAAGCGCCGCGCACCGAGGTCCTGATTACGGAGGACGCCCCGAGCCCGCTCAACGCGCTCGGGGTCAAGGGCGCCGGCGAAGGCGGCGCGAACGCGGTCGGCGCCGCGCTTGCCGCCGCGATCGATGACGCGATCGGCCGACCCGGCGCCGTTACCCAGCTGCCGATTACGCCTCGGCGGCTGCGCGAGCTGTTGCGGGAGTCCTGATATCCGCGCTTGCCGCTATGCCATCGAGAGCCGCAACGGCATCATCCGGCAAGTGCAGCTTGGCTGCTGCAAGGTTCTCGCGCAGATGCGCGAGAGACGACGTGCCCGGGATCAGCAGGATGTTGGGCGCGCGACGCAGCAGCCAAGCGACAGCAACCTGCATGGGCGTGGCCCCAAGACGCTGCGCGACGTCGGACAAAACAGACGATTGCAGCGGAGTAAACCCGCCAAGCGGAAAATACGGCACATACGCTATTCCGGCGCGGGCGAGTTCATCGATCAGGGCGTCATCCCTCCGCTGTGCCAAATTGTACAGGTTCTGCACGCACACGATCTCGCAGATGCGGCGCGCTTCCGCGGTCTGCGTGGGCGTGACATTGCTCACCCCAATGTGACGCACGAGCCCTTTTTGCTGGAGTTCAGCAACGGCCGCGAGCTGCGGCTCGAGTGAGCCTTCGGCGGGTGCGCCATGGCCGAACATGCTACGCAGGTTGACCACGTCGAGAACGTCGAGCCGCAGATTGCGGAGATTGTCGTGCACCGCACTGGTCAGTTCCGCGGGCGTGTTTGCTGGAAGCCACGCGCCATCCGCTCCGCGCCGGGCGCCGATCTTGGTGACGATGACCAGATCGTCCGGATAGGGATGCAGCGCCTCCCGGATCAGTTGATTCGTAACGTACGGTCCATAGAAATCGCTGGTGTCGATGTGGTTCACGCCACCTGCCACCGCACTGCGCAACACGGCACGCGCCCCATCGGGATCTTTCGGCGGACCGAATACGCCGGGTCCCGCAAGCTGCATGGCGCCATAGCCAAGCCGACGCACCGTGCGGGTGCCGAGCTTGAACGTGCCGGACTGGTCGATGTTTGACATGACGATCTTCCTCTCGTGATGCCGCATCAGCTAGACCTTGCCGGCGCGTTCGATAATCCGGCACAATCCGCACAGGCTGTGCGGAACTGTGAACAATGAAGATCGACCTCGGTGACCTGAACGCCTTCGTGGCGGTGGCGCGTGCCAAGGGCTTCCGCGATGGCGCGCGCGCGAGCGGCTCAAGTGCGTCCGGACTGAGTGAGGCGGTGCGCCGGCTGGAGGCGCAGCTTGGGGTGAGGCTCCTGCACCGGACGACGCGTAGCGTCGTGCCCACCGAGGCGGGCCAGCGGCTGCTCGATCGCCTCGGACCGGCATTGACCGAAGTGGAAACAGCCCTCGACGTGGTCAACGGTTTTCGCGATCGGCCGGCCGGAACGCTCAGGCTCAACGTTCCGGTCAGCGCGGTGCGGCTGGTGCTGCCGGCAATCGTGCCGCCATTCCTCGCCGCGTATCCGGAGATCCGGCTGGAGGTGATCGCCGAGGACACCCTTGTCGATCTCGTTGCCGCCGGCTGCGATGCCGGCATTCGCTATGATGAAGTTCTGGAGCAAGACATGATCGCGGTGCCGATCGGTCCGCGGGTTCAGCGCTTTGCGGCCGCCGCGGCTCCCGCTTACCTCGACCGTCGCGGCCGGCCCACGCATCCGCGCCAGTTGCTCGACCACATCTGCCTGGGCAGCCGCTTCAGCAACAGCGGGACGGTTCTGCCGTGGGAGTTCGAGCGCGCCGGCAAGGTGGTCCGCGT
Organism: Xanthobacteraceae bacterium; assembly: GCA_019241285.1. GTDB lineage: Bacteria > Pseudomonadota > Alphaproteobacteria > Rhizobiales > Xanthobacteraceae > JAFAXD01. The sequence continues at coordinate 41,102 of JAFAXD010000202.1, forward strand.
CGATCCGGCGGGACCGCTGGTCGTGACCATCGGCGGGGCGACCGATCTTGCCGTCGACGCGGCGATTGTAGGAACCGGGATCGTGTATTTGTTTGAGGATTGGTTGCAACCGTATTTTGATCGCGGCGAGCTTGAACCGGTGCTCAAACCCTGGTGGCCACGTTTTTCCGGCCCGTTCCTCTATTATCCAGGCCGACGTCTGGTGCCGGCGCCGTTGCGGGCGTTTGTCGACTTCATCAAAGCGGCGCCGCGCGCTACTCCTCAGGCAACGCGCAGCGCGTAGTTTTGGAACTTGGGCGAGTGTCTTAGACAGCACATCATCCCGCCGCCAACGAGCTTGGCTTTCCCGACGATCGCCGATGCCGATCAGTTCAGCTGAGACAACTCCGCCGCCGTTGGGATCCGCCCTTGCGGCGTCAACTTATCGACGGCTCCTGGAAGAATCTGCGACAGCTGCTTGAGCAGCTCATCCTCGGGAATCCCCGAGCGCTGGGAAAGTGTTTTGATGAGGTCGTTGCCGAGCGCCGGACCAAGCTGACCAGGGGACACGGGTTTATTCTGTCCCGGGCCGACCCAGGAATTGGCGACGTCGCCAAGCCCGCCCTTCTGCAGCTTGTCGAGCAATCCGCCCAAACCTCCGAGCAGGCCACCGGAGCCTTCGTCAGGGGTCGGCTGCGACGGCGCACTAGCCGGCTTCCCCGAACCTCCGCCGCCGAACAGCGCGCCGGACGCCAACAGAGCGAGCAGGGCGAGCATGAGCGGTTTTCCGATATTGCCGCCGGGAGCCGACGAGCGAAGCATATCTTCAAGACCAGACATTTGGTTTCTCCATCAGTGCCCAGTTGAACATTCAGCCCACCTCAGGTCGTGCGGCGGCCCGAGACGGCATTGTAGATCCACAGCACGACCACGGAGCCGATGATCGCGACGATCATGCTCCAGATGTTCAGCCCGGTGACGCCGGTCGAGCCGAGGAGGTCGAAGATGAAACCGCCGACTAGCGCGCCGATGATCCCCAACGCTATGTTGAGCCAGAAGCCTTGGCCTTGCTTGTCGACAATCTTGCTGCCGATGAATCCGGCAATCAGGCCCAATATGATCCAACTGATGATTCCCATGGATTACCTCCCTTTGCTTGATGTCACGATCAAACAGCGCCGGGCGCATGGTCCCGACGAAGTCATTTCATATTGTTGATGACAAGCCCATCGCTTACCCTCCCCGTCGAGGGAGCCTCGCGGTCGCAACGATGTCCTTCGATACTATCGAGCGAACATGGACTGAACACAAGCAATCTCTTATGGAATTCGGGTACTATGATAGGAGCCGAACCAGCTAACGGCGACGACATGCGAATTGAATGACGAACCGGATTAGTTACCAAGCTCCTTGAGGGCTCGCTGACCAAGCGCGATCACATCTGCCGGGCGCTCCAGATACCCGATCTGGGCCGCATGGCCCAATACCAATATGCGCCGAAGCAATCAACTCAGCACAAAAATCCGATCCGGCAAGTGGTCGGGAGGATCGGCCGGCGGCGCCTGCGCGGCAAGCACCGCGCCGCACCGTTCAATCGCAGCAACAAAACCCGCCGCAATTTGCTTTTCATGCATATGCCGGGTCAAAGCGTCGACCGCATCCTGCCAATCCGCTCGCTTGGTTTTCTCGGCGATGCCCTGGTCGGCGATGATGCGGGCGTAGTGCTCGGCCATCGAGGCAAAAATCAGCACGCCGCACCGGTGTTTGGTGTTGGCAAGGCCGCGCAGATGGAATTGTTCGATAGCGGCCCGGTGCGCGCGCGCCCGCCGCACCGCGCGCGGCACCAGGGCGATGCGCAAGGCGGACCATGACAGGATCACGACGGCGAGGATGAAGGCCGCAATCTGCAACAAAAAGATCCGCTGCACCGACAGATTGGTCAAATAGATCAGAGGCCAGGGAACGATCAGCGCCAAAACCGCGGCCCATTGAACCGGCACCGCCGAGTAATCGGAGGATGAGCGCGCCAGCACGCAAACGATCTGCCCGCGGGTGCGCTGCTCCGCGTCGCGGATCGCCGCCATGATTGCCTCGCGATCGCCTTCGGTGAGCAACATCACCAGCTCCCCGAAGCGCCACCACCGCCCGACGACCCGCCTCCCCCCGAGAATCCACCCCCATCCGAGGAGCCGCCCCAGGACGACCCGCCACCCCAGCCGGAACCGCTGTCCCAGCTCGGCCCGCCGTATGGAATGAAGACAGTTCGGCCGCGCCGTCCGGTCAACGTGCCCGACGGGCCGCGCGCATTGCCGACCATGTTACGGAAGATGAAAACGACGACCAGAAACAGCAGGATCGGAAGCAGAACGTCGAACAGCGATTCCTCATCTTCGGAGCGCACCTTCGGCTTCGCCTGCCATTCATTGGAGTCGGTGCTCAGCACCGAGATGATGCCATCAACGCCACGCGCGATACCGTCGCTGTAATCGTTGGCCTTGAACCGGGGCACCATGCTGCCAGCGATGATGACTTGCGACAACGCATCGGTCAGCGTGCCTTCGAGGCCATAGCCGACCTCGATGCGGACCTTGTGTTCCGCCGGCGCCACCAGGAGCAGCACGCCGTTGTTCTTCTTGGCTTCGCCGAGCTTCCAGGCGCGGAACAGCTGATTGGCAAAGGTTTCGATGTCGCTCCCTTGCAGGGATTTGACGGTGGCGACGACCAGCTGAATGCCGGACTTCTCCTCCAGCTCCTTCGATTTTTGCTCGATCGACGTGCGCACGACAGGAGAGATGACGTTGGCATCGTCGACCACACGGCCGCTCAGCGGCGGAAAATCGAGCGCCCAAGCCAAGCCGCAAACAAAGCTAAGCAGCAGCACGGCGGCCAGGGGAACGACCGGCAGTCGCTGCTGCTGCAGTGTCACCGCCACTGCGCAACCTTAGAATTTGACGGTTGGAGGCGCCTGGGCATTGTCGTTCGCCGTAAACTCGGCCATTGGCTTGCTGCCGAACACGGTCTTGGCCCAGATGACGCTCGGGAAGGTTCTGATCTCAGTGTTGTAGGCGCGCACCGCTTCAATGTAATCGCGGCGCGCAACGGCGATGCGATTTTCGGTGCCTTCCAGCTGCGACTGCAGCGCCAGGAAGTTCGCGTTCGATTTCAAATCGGGATAGTTCTCCGTCACCACCAGGAGCCGCCCGAGCGCGCCCGTCAATTGGTTCTGCGCATCTTGGAATTGCTTCAGCTTTTCGGGATCGGTGAGTTGCGACGCGTCGACGCGAACTTGCGTTGCCTTGGCGCGCGCCTCGATCACTGAAGTCAGCACATCCTTTTCCTGCTTGGCATAACCCTGCACCGTTGCCACGAGGTTGGGAATGAGGTCAGCGCGGCGTTGGTAGTTATTCTGTACATCTGACCAGCGCGCTTTGGCCTCCTCCTCCTTCGTCGGAATGGTGTTGTACCCGCAGCCTGACAGGGCACTCCCCATGGCAACCAGGAGGATGATCGCAGACAATTGGGCCACAACACGGTTCATGGAGGTACCTCTCACCATCGTCCCAGGCCTGGCGTACCAGCCGGTCCACAGCGGCCGAGGATCGGACAAATCCAAACTTCTCCCGGGCCGGACGATTGGCCCACAGCACGAGTTTGCTGCTGGGTTGCTTTATTGACCTCGTGGATGAAGACGATGCACAGAAGCGCGAACACCACAATCCACGCCGCGCTTGTCAGGTACCACCAGATGCCCCGGTGCGCGTGCGCAGAGGCGGGTTGGTCGACAAGGAAGTAAGGGGCTGGTTTCCCCGCCATGATGTTGTCCACAGCGGATCTGCGTGCACCGAGGACTGCGTCCGCAGCTTTCTTAGTTTCGTTGGAGTCAGCATTGCTCGGCTCCGCCCCTTGGTTTGCGGAGGCTGAGCTCGGCTGATCCTTATCGGGTCCGGCCATGGGCTTTTACGTCGGGCGCCCCACCTTCAACGTCGGCAAGGCGCGGCTTGCGAGTGATATGGTCCGTCGGCCATCAGACGCGATGGCCCGCCACCGCATTGTAGATCAGCAGCACAACCACCGAACCAATGATTGCAACGATCATGCTGTAGATGTTCAAGCCGGTCACGCCGCCTGCACCAAACAAACCGAACAGAAAGCCACCAACGAGCGCGCCAATGATGCCCAGGGCGATGTTGAGCCAGAAGCCCTGGCCGTGTTTGTCGACGATCTTGCTTCCAATGAAACCGGCAATCAGGCCAAGTATGATCCAGCTAATGATACCCATTTTGCGTTCCCATTGTTTCACGACAACCGTTGAACACACGCTCTATCTGCCTGACATTATCGTATAATGACCAATTGAACCACAAGGCCAATCCGCACCTTGCTCGGGCCAGTCTAGGCCGCTCCCGGCTGCTATCCCGCCCGCAATACCCTTGGGCCATGGTCGCTACGCTCACTCGAGCTTCTTGAGCAGCCGCACCACCGCGCGCTGCTCCTCGGCGGAGAGCGTCGCCAATGTTTGCGCCGTAATCTCGGCGGCAACCGCAATCGCTGCCTCGGTGACGCGACGGCCAGACGGCGTGAGCATGACGGCGCGACGCCGCCGGTCCTGCGGGTCGTGGCCGGTGGTCACGAAACCGCGGGCAAGCAGCCGGTCAACCACGCCCTTGATGGTCGCGGCATCGAGGTAGATCAGCCGGCCGAGATGGTTCTGCGAGCACGGTCCGGCTTCGAACAGCTTGGCGAGCGCCGCGAACTGGGTCTGCGTCAGTCCTTCGATCATGCGCGACATGAAGATCGAGGTGTGGCGCTGCATCGCGACGCGGAGCAAGAAACCAACCTGCTCGTTGAGCACGTAAGGTTTGTGCGCCGTCACCGATACCGGGGCGATAGCCTTGAGGCGGCCGCGTCGTTGCATGGTCGATCCGATCAAACAATCACATGGTCAAAAACGTGCGCTGGACATCGTCGTTGCGAAGCAGCTCGGCCATCGCTCCCTGCCAGCGGATGTGCCCCTTTTCCAGCACATAGGCGCGGTCGCAGACGAGCTCAGCAAACTGGATGTTCTGTTCCGAGAGCAGGATGGCGAGCCCCTGCTCTTTCAGTTTGAGGATGGTGTCGGCCATCTGCTCGACAATGATGGGCGCCACGCCCTCGGAGGGCTCATCGAGCAGCACCGCGAGCGGGTTGCCCATGAGGGTGCGGCCGACAGTAAGCATCTGCTGCTCGCCGCCGCTCATCTCGCCGCCGAGATTGTGCTGGCGCTCCGCGAGGTTCGGAAACAGCGCAAAGAGGCGTTCCGGTGTCCAGGCCGGCGCCGGCATACCGTCGGCAAACCGGCGCGGCGGCTGGCGTCCGATGTCGAGATTCTCCAGAACCGTGAGGTCCGCAAAGATGCGCCGATCCTCGGGCGTGAAACCAAGGCCCAGCCGCGCGATGCGGTAGGGCTCAAGGCGGGAGATATCGCGATCCGCAAAGCGCACGGTTCCGCGCCGCCGCCCGACGAGGCCCATGATGGTCTTCATGGTCGTCGATTTGCCGGCGCCGTTGCGTCCCATCAGGGCAACCACTTCACCGCGTCCTACGCTCAGCGCGACGTCAAACAGGATCTGCGCGCCGCCGTACCAGGCGCACAGACTTTCGACCGCCAGGAGGGGTTCGCCGGTCATGGGAGCAGTTCCCGCTTGCGCTCGAACGATTTCCCGGTCCCGAAATAGACCTGCTGGACGAGAGCGTTTTCGCGCACCGCCTTGGCGTCGCCGTCAGCGATCAGCTTGCCGCGCGCGAGCACGATGATGCGATCGGCGAAGGCGAACACCACGTCCATCGAGTGCTCGGTGAACAGCACCGAGATGCCGCGTTCCACCACCAGCCGCTTCACCAAGGTGATCAGATCGGTGCGCTCGCGCGGGGCCATCCCGGCCGTCGGCTCATCCATCAACAACAGCTTTGGCGCGCTCGCGAGCGCGATCGCAAACTCCAGCCGCTTGATGTCCCCATAAGCGAGCTCGCGGCTGGCGCGTTCGGCGGCCTCACGCATGCCGACCTCGCCAAGCAGCTCGAGCGCGCGCTCGCGATGGCGCCGCGCCACGGGACGCCAGCCGCGAAAGATCTCGCCGGCGTGCGACAGCAACGCGAGCTGGACATTCTCCACTACGGTCATCGAGACGAAGGTCGCCGCGACCTGGAAGGTGCGCCCGACCCCAAGCTGCCAGATCATGCGTGACGGGAGGCCGGCGATTTCGCGATCTGCAAAGCGAATGCTGCCGGAATCAGGCGCGAGCTGGCCGTTGATCATGTTGAAGCAGGTCGATTTGCCGGCGCCGTTGGGGCCGATCAGTGCCAGGAACTCACCAGGCCGGACCGCGAAAGTCACCGCATCGACGGCGCGCACCCCGCCGAAGGATTTGGAGAGATTGGCGATCTCGAGGGTGTTCATGGGCGTACCAATCGAAGCCGCAACCTGGCTAGTCCACCGACGATGCCAGCCGGAAACAGCAACACCAGCGCCAGGATGATCGCGCCCAGCAATGCTCGCCAGTATTCGGTCTGGCGCATCACCGTATCCTGCAATACCGCGAATACGGAGGCACCGACGATCGGTCCGGTCAGGGTCTGGATGCCGCCGAGCAACACCATCACCAGCGCGTCGATGGAGCGGCCGACGTCGATGGTCTCGGGCGAGATCGAGCCCTTTGCAAAGGCAAACAGTCCGCCGGCGACGCCGGCCACCGCGCCCGCTATGGCAAAGCCGATCCAGTGCACGCGCCGCACGTCGATGCCGATCGCCTCGGCGCGCAGCTGGGAATCACGGCCAGCACGCATGGCGTAGCCGAATGGGGCAAACAACAGACGCCGCAGCAGCAAGACCCCAAGAAGCGTCAATGCCGCCGTGAGTAGAAAGAACGCCGAGCGAATATCAAACGGCGCGCTCGGCCATATGCCTAGGATCCCGTTCGATCCGCCGGTCAACTCGCCCCATTGGGTCGCAATCGACCAGACAATTTGCGCGAAGGCGAGGGTCAGCATGGCGAGGTAAACGCCCGACAGCCGCACCGCGAACCAGCCGAACAGCAAAGCCCCGAGCAGCGCCAGTATCGGTGCTGCGACCAACCCGAAGGGCATGGTCGCCGCAAACCATTTGACCAGCAACCCGGCCCCGTAGGCGCCGAGGCCGAAATAAGCCGCGTGCCCGAACGAATGCATGCCGCCGGGGCCCATGATGAAGTGCAAGCTGGTGGCGAACAGCACCATCAGCAACACATCGATCCCAAGCACCAGAACATAAGGCTGGCTGCGCGCCAGCAGCGGTGTCAGGGCGAGCGCGACGACCACACCGGCGCCGACCGCTTTCAGCGCGGCGGGTGCCGGGCGCAGCGGCTCCTCCGGTTCGGCGAGGCTTCGCATCACGGTCTGGCGGCGGCCCAGCAATCCGTGCGGCCGCACGATCAGCACGACCGCCATCACCAGGAACTCGGCGACCAGGGTTAGCTTGGAGAAATTAAAGGCAACGCCGGCGATGCTCGCGGTGCCGATGCTGATGCATAGCGCCTTGACCTCAGCGATGATGACGGCGGCGAGATAAGCGCCGGTGATCGAGCCCATGCCCCCGACCACCACGACCACGAAGGCATCGCTGATGACGATGAGGTCGGTGAGCAGGCTGGCCGGCTCGCGCGCCACCTGCAGCGCGCCGCCAAGCCCGGCCAGGAGCGAGCCCAGCGCGAATACGGAGGTGAACAGTAAGCCCTGGTTCACCCCCAGCGCGCCGACCATCTCGCGATCCTGGGTGGCGGCGCGCACCAGCCGGCCGAACCTGGTCTTGGCAAGCGCAAGATGCAGGATGAGCAGGACCAACGGCCCGATCACGATCAGGAACACGTTGTAGGTTGGCAGGCGCCGGCCGAGAACTTCGATCGCGCCACGCAGTCCGGGCGCGCGCGGCCCGAGCAGGTCTTCAGGTCCCCAGATCCACAGCGCCGCATCGTTGATGATGAGCACCAGCGCAAAGGTCGCGAGCAGCTGAAACAGCTCGGGCGCGCGGTAAATGCGCCGGAGCAGTACGATCTCGATGACCGCGCCAAAGAGCCCGATCAGCGCCGCCGTCAGAATGACGCCGCCCCAGAACCCAAGCGCACCTTCGAAACGCAACGCGATCGTCGCCGCCACGTAGGTGCCCAGCATATAGAGCGAGCCGTGGGCGATATTGACGATGCGGGTGACCCCGAAGATCAGCGACAGTCCAGCAGCGACAAAGAACAATCCCGACGCGGCAGCCAGCCCGTCAATTGCTTGGAACAACAGACTCTGGACAGTCATGCGCCCAGCTTCGTCAACGCAGCAACCCCTGTTGCCCTCGTCCTGAGGAGCCTGGACCACAGGTCCAGGCGTCTCGAAGGACGGCCACAATGAATGCAATCGTTTTGGCCATCCTTCGAGACGCCTGCGTGCTGCGCACGCAGGCTCCTCAGGATGAGGTCCAAAATTTTCGAGCGATCAGCCCCCGGCCGGCCTCAGCTTCTTCACCTCATCGTCGGGTGGAAGCACTGCGGCGCCATCGACATATTTGAACTCGACCATTACCGGCTTGCCGTCCTTCAGGGCCGTTTTGCCGACGTAGGCGCCCATGGTCGCCTGGTGATCGCTCGCCCGATAGACGAAAGGCCCGAAGGGGCTGTCAACCTTCAGGTTCTCGAACGCAACGATCAGCTTATCGGTGTCGGTCGAGCCGGCTTTGGTGATCCCGGCTGCGATCGATTTGATGGTCACATAACCGACGACCGAGCCGAGCCGGGGATAATCGTGGAACCGCGCCTGGTACGCATCGAGAAAGGCTTTGTGCTCGGGTGTCGCAATCGCGTACCAGGGATAGCCGGTGACGAGCCAGCCGACCGGGGCTTCGTCGCGCAGCGGATCGATATATTCAGGCTCGCCCGAAAGCAGGCTCGCGACGAACCGGTTCTGGAACGTGCCGCGCGTATTGCCCTCACGCACGAACTTGGCGAGGTCGGGACCAAACAGCACGTTGAAGATGGCGTCGGGCTTGGCATCGTCGATCGCCTGCGCGACGGCGCCGGCGTCGACCTTGCCGAGCGGCGGCGCCTGCTCGGTGACGATCTCGGCATCAGGCTGCTTCTCCTTGAGCAACTTCTTGAACGCCTCGACGGCGGACTGGCCGTACTCGAAGTTGGGATAGACGAGCGCCCAGCGCTTCTTCTTAGCCGCGACAATATCCGGCATCAACATGGCGACCTGCATGTAGGTCGAGGAGCGCAGGCGGTAGGTGTATTTGTTGCCGTTCTGCCAGGTGATCTTGTCGGTCAGCGGCTCGGCGGCGAGAAAGAAGACCTTGTTCTTGCCAGCATATTCGGTCACGGCGAGACCGACATTGGAGAGAAACGTGCCGGCCAGGATGTTGACGCCCTCGCGCGTCACCAGTTCCTCAGCCACGCGCACGGCGTCGCCGGGATTGCCGCCGTCGTCGCGCGAGATCACCTCGAGCTTCTTGCCGAGCACGCCGCCCGATTTATTGATTTCATCGACGGCGAGCTCGATCCCGTGCTTGTAGGGCTCGAGAAAGGCCGGCTGCGATTTGTAGCTGTTGAGCTCGCCGATCTTGATCGTGTCTTGCGCGAAGGCGCTGGCAGAAAGCGCGGTCGCCGCGACGGCAACCAAGGCGATAAGCGGGACGCGAGTAATCATGCGTGACTCCGGTTCGACGACAGATCCCGGCGGATTGCTTGTGTACAAATGATCCGTTTGGTGTGGCGGGTTGTCAAGCTTAACGGTCCGTCTCTTTGCGGACCTCGTCCTGAGGAGCCTGCCCGCAGGGCAGGCGTCTCGAAGGACGGCCACAACGAAATGCCCTCATCCTTGGCCATCCTTCGACACACACGCGCGCAAATGCGCGCGTGTTCCTCAGGATGAGGGCTCAGGATCAACACGTGTCACCGATCGCGCAGGCGATCCATCAGGGATTTTTCCTGACCACCGTCGATCTCAATCATAGTGCCATTGACCATATGCATCAGCGGCGAGGCCAGCATGGCGACGAGGTTCGCGACTTCCTCAACCTCGGCGATACGGCCCATTGGAATCGATGACGGCGCGAGCTTGTCGGCGTCCTCGTAGGAGAGCTTCATGTCGCGGGCCATGGCACCCACGAGGCCCGCCCAACGCTCGGTCCGCACCGGGCCGGGATTGACGGCGCAGAAGCTGATGTTGTGCTTGCCATATTGGCCGGCGAGCGATTTGGTGAGGTTCTGACCGGCCGCATTGGCGGCGCCCGGCGCGATCTCCCAATAGGACGGCTTAACGCCGTCATTGCCGATCAGGTTGACGACGCGGCCGCCGCCTTGTTTGACCATGATCGGCAGCACGTAGCGCAGGCAGCGCACATAGCCCATGAACTTGAGCTGCAGCGCCTGCGCCCAATCCGCTTCGGACAAGTGCTCGAGCACACCGCCCGGCGCCGAGCCGGCGTTGTTCACCATGATATCGACGCGGCCGAGCGCCTGATGACCTTTTTCCACGAACGCCTTGGCATCGGCATCCTTGGTCAGATCAGCCGTGATGGGAATGATCTTGCGCCCGGTCTCTTTGGCAATCGCGGCGGCAGCGGCTTCGAGCGGCTCCTTGCGCCGCGCGCAGATCGCAACGTCCATCCCCTCGCGCGCGAACACGAGCGCGATGCCACGCCCGATGCCTTCGCTGCCACCGCTGACCAGGGCGGTCTTGCCTTTGAGTTGCAGATCCATTTTTCGTCGCTCCCCGTTGTCTTTGAACTTACGTGCGCGGCTTGTGCGCAAGCCAGGTGCCGGCCTCGGCGGCGGCAAACAAATCGGCGAGCGCCGCGTTGAACGCCGCCGGCTCCTCGCTGGTGATGGTGTGACCTGCGCGCGGGATCACCAGCAGCGCGGCCGTCGGCGCGGTACGCTTCATGAAGAGGCTGCCGTCCAGACAAAGCTCATCCTCGTCCCCGACGATCACCAGCAACGGTGGAACGAAGGACTTCAGCTCCTGCTCCATCTCCCACAGCGTCGGTCGCTTCAGCTGCAAATTGAGCATGGTGAGCGCATGGCCCTGCGCCGAATGCTTCGCCAGCATACGGGCAAACTCGGCCCAGCCGCGCGGGTCCTTGTGTTTGAAAGCCTGGCGCATCGGCGCATCCGCATATTTGCCGGCGGCGACGGCGATGCCCTCCTCGGCGAACATGCGGCCGGTATCAGCGGCGAGCGCTTTGAGCGCGGCGCGCTGCTCCGCATCCGGCGATGACCCCCAACCGCAGCCGGCCGCGACCACAGAGAGGCAGCGCTGCGGATAACGGATGCCGACATGCAACGCCGTGTAGGCGCCCATGGAATGACCAACCACATGCGCGCGCTCGATCCTGAGCGCGTCCATCAAGGCGATGACATCGTCGCGGGCGATGTCCTGGCTGTAGCGCTCCGGTTGCGGCGGGACGTCGGAGGGCGGATAGCCACGCTGGCTAAATGTTACGCAGCGATGCTGGCGCGAGAAATAGCGCAGCTGCGGCTCGAAAGTGCGATAGTCGCCGGCAAACTCGTGCACGAACACAACCGGCGTGCCGGCACCGGCTTCCTCATAATAGAGCTGCGTCCCGTCGGGTGCCGCGATCTTGGGCATACGCGTCCATGAAGCGCGCTAGCCTCCGAAGGGAGATGCGGCGCGCTTGAAATTCATTTGTACACATATGAAAGGCTAAAGGAGTTTGGGGAGCGGTGCAAGTGACGGCAATCATCCCCGCGTTAGCGTCTCATGACCCGAGGCTCAGGTTTGCCCGCCCAGCGGAAATCATAGGCTCCGGCTTTGCGAACGTTGGTTACAAGTGCGGGACGAAAACAGCCGATGCACGTCCCCTTGGGTTTACGCACGCTCGGATAAACAATCCCGAGCGACCCAGCTGCCAGGAGCTGCTGCGCGAGTTCCTGCGATGCCAGGTAACTCTCGGCGTCCAAGCATTCGCGAAAATCG
>JAFAXD010000224.1 GCA_019241285.1 Xanthobacteraceae bacterium
CATCGCGGAAGGCGGCGGCGAACCCGGAGTGATCATGGCCGACGTCGACCCGTCCCTGGTGGCGACGGTGCGCGCCCGCATCCCGTCGCTGCAACATGGCCGTCGCTTTGAGTCGGTCGAACCGATCGCCGAGCCGGCCCACCTGCATCTGGTCCGGGCGCCATGATCCGTTACTCCCTGCAATGCGAGAGCGGGCACGAATTCGAAAGCTGGTTTGCGAGTTCGGATGCTTACGACAAGCAGGTCAAGCGCAAGCTCGTGACCTGTCCGGCGTGCGGCTCGGCCAAGGTCGAGAAAGCCATCATGGCGCCGCGGCTCGCCCGCACCGACAAACCGCGCGAGATGCTGCCGGCTCCGATGCCGGCCCCTGGGCCCGCGCCGCCGGTTGCCGAGCCCAAGGCGCCCGTCGCGATGATCTCGCCCCAGGAGCAGGAGTTCCGGCAAAAGCTCAAGGCACTGCGGGACCATCTTGTGCAGAACGCCGAACACGTCGGGCCGCGTTTTCCCGAAGAAGCGCGCAAGATGCATTATGGCGAGATCGAGCATCGCTCGATCTACGGGGAAGCCTCGCCCGAAGAGGCGAAGGAGTTGCATGACGAGGGTATCGAGTTTCATCCCTTGCCGGTGCTGCCCGAAGATCGCAACTAATCCACCGTCATTGCGAGCGAAGCGAAGCAATCCAGGGGCCACAACACTGGGCTCTGGATTGCTTCGGCGCTGCGCGCCTCGCAATGACGAGCTCTGGAAACCTACTCGAACTTGATTTTCATCACGCGCTAATACGCCCAGATCAGCAGGATCACACCGGCAACAATCAACACAATCCCGGCTGCTTCGCGCCAACTCGTCGGCTGGCCGAACAAAAACCGCGAGATCGCTTGCGCGAACAACACTTCCACAAGCGCGAGCGTACGGACGCTCGCCGCGGTGGCGATCGCGAATGCCAAATACCAGAACTGGGATGCGAGCGCGCCCATGAAGCCGGCGAACAGCGATGGCCGCCAGGCCCTGGCAATCGCGAACAGGACATGACGCGAGCGGATGTACAAATACGCGGTCAGCACCACGGACTGGAACAGCAATCCGATCACGAGCGTAAACGTCGCCGCCATGACGAAATTCGGATCGTGCAAGTTGAGGATGGCGCCACGAAAGCCGATCGCCGAAAGCCCGAACAATCCGCCCGCGCCGAGCCCCATGAGCGTTGGCTTCAATCCGCCTTGGAGTGAACCGGGCTTGAGCGACATGACGATCACCCCCGCGGTCGCGACCAAAATAGCAACCGCCATCGGCAAGGTGACCCGGTCACCGAGCAGGACTAATCCAAACAATGCGACCTGGATCGGCTCGGTCTTGATATAGGCAATCGTCACCACGAACGAGTGCTCGCCCATCGCGCGGAGCATCAGCGCGGTGGCGGCGAACTGCATACCCGCACCGTCGATGACCCAAAGCCAGTAGATCGGATCAGGCCGTGGCAGCCCGCGCCCGAGCACGAGCGCAACGCCGGCAAGGAACACGAGCGCGAACGGCAATCCGAACAAAAACCGGACATGGGTTGCGCCGACCGTTCCGAGCTGCTGGGTCAACTCGCGCTGGGCGGCATTGCGCACCGTCTGTGCTGCCGCCGCAATCACGGTGAACACAGCCCAGAGCCAGGGAGCGATAATCATCGGCTTGTGGGGTGATGTTGCTGATGCTGGCCGTCACGAGGATCAGGACTACGGACGTTCGGCCGCCATCATGTAGTTGACGTCGGTATCCCGGCCGAGCTGCCAGCTATCCGTCAACGGATTGTAGATCATGCCCTTCGTGTCGGTCACCCGCAGCCCCCCGAGCTCAACGGCGATTTCGAGCTCGTTCGGGGTGACAAACCGATCCCATTGATGCGTGCCGCGCGGGAGCCAGCGCAAAATGTACTCCGCCCCGACAATTGCCAACGCGAAGCTCTTGAGCGTGCGGTTGAGCGTTGCCAGAACCATCATGCCGCCGGGCCGCACCATCTCGGCGCAGCGGCGCACAAACAAATTGACGTCGGCCACGTGCTCCACGACTTCCATCGCCAGCACGACATCAAACCGCTCACCTGCATCGGCCAGGGCCTCGGCAGTGCCAACCCGGTAGTCGATGGCAAGCCCGCTCTGTTGCGCATGCAGACGGGCGGCAGCGATATTTTTGGCTGACGGGTCCACGCCGACGAGTTGAGCTCCGAGACGCGTCAACGGCTCGCACAACAAGCCTGCGCCGCAGCCGATGTCGAGCACGCGCAGTCCGCTAAGACTGGGGACTTGTTTGGGATTGCGCCCAAAATGGCCGCAGATCTCGTCCCGGATGTAAGCCAGTCGCACCGGATTGAACTTGTGCAGCGGCGCCATCTTGCCGCGCGGATCCCACCATTCCTCGGCCAGCGCGGAAAACTTCTCGACTTCGTCGGTATCGACGGTTGTGGCGGGAGGCATTGGGCACCAACAGCAAGTTCAGGGAGGCGGGAGAGGGAACTCCCAGATCCAATAAGGCGTTGCCCGGACTCTAGTGCCGCCGGTCCAAAGTTCCTAGGGCGAGTCCCATTGCCGATGGTCAGCACGCGACGCGTTGAACATCAGACGGGCTTATTCGATAGCGAGGTTGTCGAGCCGCATCCGCGCACAATCACCCAATTGCGAAAGGCGGCGGCGACCTGCGAGCGCTGTCCGCTGTTCGAGAACGCCACTCAGACGGTGTTCGGGGAAGGACCTGCGGATGCGCCGGTGGTGTTCGTCGGGGAACAACCCGGCGATCAGGAAGACCTGCAAGGCAAGCCGTTCGTGGGTCCCGCGGGGCGGATGTTTGATCGGGCGCTCGAGGAGGCCGGGATCGACCGCAAGCGGGTCTACGTCACCAATGCGGTGAAACATTTCAAGTTCGAGCCGCGCGGAAAACGCCGCCTGCACAAGAAGCCCAACGCGTACGAGATCGATCGTTGCCGCTGGTGGCTGGACCGGGAGATCACGGTGATTGAGCCGCAACTGGCGGTCGCGCTGGGAGTGACGGCGGCGCGCGGCCTCCTGTCCCGTGCGGTCACCATCGCCCGGGTACGCGGCGACTTCATCCCGTTGCGTGACGGCGTCGAGGCTTTCGTCACAGTGCACCCGTCCTCGCTTCTGCGCGCCCCTGACGAGGCGGCGCGGGCGCAGGAATATGCGAAGTTTGTGCACGACATGCAGCTGATCGCCCGGCATGTCCCGGCGATCCGGGCCTGAAATCAGCGAGTTGCGGAGCCGCGACAGCGCCGCTATGGATTGGCCCCGCCTGCCGAAGAGCGCCGCCACAATCCCAAATGGCCCGTCTTGTCATGAAATTCGGCGGAACGTCGGTCGCCGATATCGACCGCATCCGCAATGTTGCGCGCCACGTCAAGCGCGAGGTGGACGCCGGCCATCAGGTCGCCGTCGTGACCTCCGCCATGGCCGGAACGACCAATCGACTGGTTGAATGGTGCCGCGAGGCCGCCGTTCTGCATGACGCGCGCGAGTACGACGCGGTGGTGGCATCCGGCGAACAGATCACCGCCGGTTTGCTGGCAATGACCCTCGAAGCCATGGGCATCACCGCGCGGTCCTGGCAGGGCTGGCAGTTGCCCATCTATACGAGCGAAGCGCATGCGACAGCGCGGATTCTCGATATCAACGGCGCTGAGCTGATCGCGCGCTTCAAGGAGCGCAACGAGGTCGCCGTCATCACCGGGTTCCAGGGCGTGCACCGAGAGACCGGCCGCATCACCACGTTGGGTCGCGGCGGCTCGGATACGTCCGCGGTCGCCATAGCGGCTGCGATTGCGGCTGAACGTTGCGATATTTATACCGACGTTGACGGCGTCTACACCACCGATCCCCGAGTCGTGCCGCGGGCGCAACGCCTCGACAAGATCGCCTTCGAGGAGATGCTCGAGCTCGCCTCGCAGGGCGCCAAGGTGCTGCAGGTTCGCTCGGTCGAGCTCGGGATGGTGCACAACGTGCGCATCTTCGTGCGCTCGAGCTTCGATAAGCCTGAGGATATCGACCCGCATGCAACCCCGCCCGGAACACTGATCTGCGACGAGGGGGAGATCATGGAACAGCAAGTCGTCACCGGCATCGCCTTCTCCAAGGACGAAGCCCAGATCTCGGTCCGGCGGATCGAGGACAAGCCCGGCGTTGCCGCGGCAATCTTCGTCCCGCTCGCCGAGGCGAACATCAACGTCGACATGATCGTACAGAACGTCTCGGCGGACGGCGCCACCACGGACCTGACGTTCACGGTGCCGGCCGCCGATTTCGACCGGGCGAAGGATACGCTCAACAAGGCGAAGTCCACGATCGGCTACGAGCGTGTTGACGGGGCAACCGATGTGACCAAGGTATCGGTAATCGGGATCGGCATGCGCAGCCATGCCGGCGTCGCGGCTCGCGCGTTCCAGGCGCTGGCGGAACGGCGCATCAACATCCGCGCTATTACCACCTCCGAGATCAAGTTCTCGCTGCTGATCGACAGCGCTTTCACCGAACTCGCGGTGCGCACCCTCCACTCGCTCTACGGACTCGATAAGGCCTAACGGCCGAGCGGGACGTCTGACCGCGTCCCTTGAACGGGGAGACGTGCGGGTATATACTCGTGAACGGATATTCGTTTTCGGGTATACCATGCCGAAGCACGCCCATCCGGCCAACCCACTCGCCCTGGCGGTCCTGGCGCTGCTGTTCGAGCGGCCGATGCATCCGTACGAGATGGCCGCAACGCTGAAGCAGCGGCACAAGGAAGACAGCATCAAGCTGCGCTACGGCTCGCTTTACACCGTCATCGACCTGCTGATTGACCGGGGCTTCATCACGCCCCGCGAGACCTCGCGCTCCGGCAAGCGCCCGGAGCGAACGACCTACGAGCTCACTGGACCTGGCTACGACGAGCTGCGCTCCTGGATGCGGGACCTGCTACGCAAACCAGTGAATGAGTATCCGCAATTCACCGCCGGGCTGAGCTTGCTGCCGGTGTTGCCGCCCGAGGAGGCCGTCGCACTGTTGCGCGAGCGCACGATCCATCTGTCCGGTGAGGCGGCGCGTCTTGAATCGCACCTGGCGGTGCTTGCGAACCAGGAGGTGCCGCTTCCACCACACGAAATGCCGCCCGTACTGGTTGGCAAGAAGTTTCCCCCGCTGTTCGTGGTCGAGGCCGACTACAAACTCGCGCTGATCCGCGCCGAGCTTGCCTTCGTGGCCGAGCTCGTACGCCGCGTCACCGAGGAGAACTGGGGCCCGGTCGATCTGTGGCGCGAGTTGCAGGCCGCGAGCGCGCGTCAACACGAAACCGAACCAAGCGTTTCTACGCGGGAGGCTCCGATGTAGGGCGCCTCCAACAACAAAGCCCCGGCGATGCTGGAACATCGCCGGGGCCGGTCCCGAAAACCAAACGCGCGGAGCGCGCTGGCCTTCAGGCGCGCACCTCAAGCTACCAGCGAAAGCTCCGCGAGAACAGCGCACCCGACGCAACGCGCCGGGAACGTCATCCTTTGCTTCAAATCTCGCAGGAGCTTCCCGTGTCCAAACCGTTTCATGTTCTCATCATCGGTGGCGGCGTTGGCGGACTGACGCTCGCCCAGGGCCTCAAACGCAGCGGCATCAGCGCGGCCGTGTATGAACGCGATCGCACGCCGACCGACCGCCTGCAGGGCTATCGGGTGCACATCAGCCCGACAGGCAGCTCGGGCCTGCACGAATGCATGGCGCCTGAGCTGTTCGATATTTTCGATCGAACGTGCGGATCGCCCAACAACGCGGTCCGCTTCTTCACCGAACAGATGCACGAATTGCTCAGTTTCGAGCGCGAGCTGGTGCAGCCGACGGATCCCATCGCGCGCCACCGGTCCGCAAGCCGCATCACGCTGCGACAAGTCCTGTTGGCCGGCCTCGACAACGTCCAGTTCGGCAAGACGTTTTCGCGCTATGAGGAGCGCGATGACCAGATCATCGCGCATTTCGAGGACGGCTCCTCGGCGCGCGGCGATGTTCTGGTCGCAGCCGACGGAGGCGGCTCGCGTGTGCGGCGGCAGTTCCTGCCGCAGGCCCGGCGCATCGAGACGGGCGTTGCCGCCATCGCCGGCAAAATCTTTCTCGACACGGCGCGAGATCGGATCGCGCGACCGCTGCTGGACGGGATCAGCCTCGTCGCAGCTCGCGGCGGCTATGGTCTCTTCGTTGCCATCCAGGAGATAAACGGCGGCGCCATCGGGTCTTTCGGCGCCAATGACCCGGCCTTTGCCGGCGCAGGAAATCTTTTCGAGAACACCCGCAGCTATTTGATGTGGGCGCTAAGCGCCAAGCGGGCGAAGTTCGGGATACCGGATCTCGAGTCCGCCGACGCGCCAGCTCTCGCCGCTGCGGCGAGCCGCCCTATGACCCGTTGGGCCCACGCCTTTCGCGACCTGGTCGACTTGTCTGATCCGAGCACGCTGACCTGTCTGTCGATCCGGACCTCTATCCCGGTTGCGCCCTGGCACACCGGGCGCGTTACGCTGCTTGGGGACGCTATTCACGCGATGACGCCCTATCGGGGGGTCGGCGCCAACGTAGCGATCAAAGATGCGGTGCGACTCAAGCGCGCTCTCACCGCCGGCAGCAAACGCGACCTAATCGAGGCGATTCGCGCCTACGAG
>JAFAXD010000245.1 GCA_019241285.1 Xanthobacteraceae bacterium
CTGCTTGCGGGCTCATTGCGCCGGCGTCGCGCTTGGTACGATCGGCATCTACATCAATCACAGATCGGCCGGGATCGCCTCGCCGTCCTACCACGAAGCGCAGGAGCTGTTCCGTGCCAAGTGGGGCAGCCAGCATTACAAGCTGGAGTCGCCGTGGCCGGCCCTAACGATCTAGAGCGTGATGAATCAAGTTCGAGCAGATTTCCAGAACTCGTCATTGCGAGACGAGCAGCGCCGAAGCAATCCAGAGCCCAGTGTTGTGGCCCCTGGATTGCTTCGCTTCGCTCGCAATGACGCATCGTGAGCTTGCGTAATCTGGCTCAAAAGCGCAGCACGGCGCAAGCGACCACACAGGTCCATTTGCCAGCCGCGTCACCTTGGGCAGCCGCTGTCATCGACATGCTGTCGATGATCAGCTGACTGTGTTCGTAGACGCGCTTGCGTTCGTTCCAGGCCGCATCTGGATCAAAATCGATGCCCAGTGTCGAGGCGAGCATGGTCGCCGCCAGATCTTCCGCATACTCGCCGCTCTCCTGCGGCGTCATGCCGAAGCCGTGATGCTCGGAGATGTATCCATACATCGCCGGATCAGCCGGGCGGGCGAGCCCGATGCTCGCATGCACCAGCCGGCCCGGCTCATTCGTTTCCGCGCGCGCCAGCACACAAAAAGTCACCTCGCCGGGCCGCAACGTGGCAACACCTTCCTCACGCGCAACCAGCTGGCAGCGCGGCGGGAAAATGGAGGAGACACTCACCAGGTTCTGCTGTTCGATGTCGGCCTCGCGCAGGGCGAACTCGAATGCCGTGAGGCGATGGCGGTGGACGCCGACGCCTTGGGTGAGAAAAATGCTGGTTGGAATTGGGAACACATCCGCCTCGCTTGCACGTACCCGCTTACAACCGAGACAGGATGCCCGGCCAATTCATCAGATTTGTTACATCGCCGTCTAGGTTGGCTTGGCCTGCAGTGACAAGTACTCCCAAACCATGGTGGCAGCCGCCAGCGCGGTGATCTCAGAGACATCGTAGGCAGGCGCGACCTCGACCAAGTCCATGCCGACGAAGTCCAAGCCCGCCAGCCGGCGCATGATCGCCTGAGCCTGCCACGAGGCAAGTCCGCCGATCTCCGGCGTCCCGGTGCCCGGCGCGAACGCCGGATCAAGCACATCGATGTCAAAACTCAGATAGGTCGCCTGCGTTCCGACCACGCTGCGAATGCGCTCTGCGACCGCTGCGGGCCCGAGTTCGTGCACTTCATCGGCCGGCAAAATCGTCACCCCCTGCCCCAGCGTCCACTCGTAAACATCCCGCGACACCGGCGAACGGATCCCGATCTGCACCATCCGCCGCGGCTCGACGAGCCCCTCCTTGAGGGCATGATAAAAGACCGAGCCGTGCGCAAACGTCTGGCCAAAATTGTCGGGCCAGGTGTCAACGTGGGCATCGAAGTGCACCAGACCTACCGGGCCCACCCGCCCCGCCAGCGCGCGCAGCAGCGGCAGCGTGATGCTGTGGTCGCCGCCAAGCGCGATCAGATGCGTGATGTCGCGCGCCTGCTGTTCGATCCTTGCCATGGTGGCCGGTATGTCACCGAGTGCGATGCGGAAGTTGCCGATGTCGGCGAGCGAGGGGTTGAGGGGATCAACGAAACTCTTGGGATGCGCGCCATCGCGCAGCATGCGGCTCGCATGGCGGATCGCCTGAGGACCGGATCGCGCATCGCTGCGGTTGGTGGTGGCCACGTCGAACGGAATGCCGGCAATACAGATGCCGGCGCCGCGGTCGCTACGATCGAGCCCGAGAAATCCGGATGGCAGCGCGAAGGTGGGCGTCTCCTCGGTCATGACGGGGTTAATCCTGTGCGTTTGGCTGCCGGCATTTTCATTTCACTGGATCGTGTTGCAATGCAATCAGAACCTTGTCAGGGCCATGGACGCGCGAACAAATACGCCGCCAACATATCGCAATTGCGAATGAAACCACGCAGCAAAACACCTTTACAAAACCTTCACGCAAATGCCTTCTTGGTGACGTACAGGAGCGTTAAGGACTAAATTAACATCAATCCAAAACGTGGACAGGGCCGGCGATGAATAGACCTGCTTGGGCGAATGGCCCCGCGTCGACGCTCCGACGCGCGCGGCCGCACTGCCCGAACTGCAACGACATGGTGATTGCACCCGCACTGTCAGTACATGTGCATCCGGACGACATTCGCCACTGGTGGTCGTGCGAAGCCTGCGGATACGAATTCATGACCGCTGTAACGGTCGCCAACATGCGCGCCGAGCAGTACCAGGCCCAAGTTGCCTGAACTCAGGCCGGAGGCGGCGCCCTCGAAACTTCGAGCTCGCCGTCCGGCAAGACCACGAACAGCAACACCAGCATGACGATGACCAGATAGCGGAACGCGCTCGGCACGCCGTTCCATTGCTGCGACATCCACATCCCGAACCATTCACCGCCAATCACGATGAAGCCGAACTGGTAAAGCAGGAAACCGAGCGCGAGCCCGGCGATGGCAATCGTCTTGCTCCGGTTGAAAGCCGCCGCCGGGCGACGACAACGAAGCAATAAGATCAGCGCGCCAAGCCAGCACAACAGGGCAATCACGCATTCAGTGGCGATGATGAGCGCGTAAGCCGCGCGCTGCAGCGCCGGATCGGTGATGGCCCGATAAGTGATCGTCGTTGTCGGGAACAGCGTATCCATCGACATGACGTGCTGCACGAACGCGTAGTTTGTCCCGTAGTCTGTGATGTTTCCCAACGCCACGATGCTGAACAGCGCAGCGACTGCGACAACCATGGCGACCTTGCTGAGGCGGATAAGCATGACCCAACATCGATGACCGTCGCGGCAACCGCGGAGGGCCGCCGCTATTGTCTCCCAAGATAAAATCCCTGATGGTGCGGGGAAACCGTTTTTACGCAAACAGGTTCGACAAGAGGGTGGATGATGCGGTGCGTTCGATTGCGGGCTGCGGGGTGGGTTGCAATGCTTGCCGCACTCGCGCTGTGCTCCTCACCGGCTACGCAGGCACAACAACTGCCGCCGGACTATGCGGCGGCGATGAAAACGTGGATCTATTCGCTGGCGATGACGGCGGCCGAGTACGGGGCGCCGCTCGTGACCATGTATGCGCTACGCGACAACGACGCGGTGGGCGCGAAAGCCAAGGCGAAGCCGAACACGGTCTGGCGCATGGAAGATATCTCGACCCCAGAGCTGTCGAAGGAAGCCGGCTACGTAACGCCCAACGTCAACGTGATCTACGGCTTCGGCTTCCTTGATCTGCGCCAGGAGCCGGTGATCGTGAAGGCGCCCGACTCGAACGGGCTCTACTACATGGTCGAGATCTGCGACATGTGGACCAATGCCTTCGCTTATATCGGCGGCAAGGCGACCGGATACAAAGGCGGGACGTTCGCGCTTGTCGGCCCAGGCTGGAAGGGAGAACTGCCGACCGGTGTCACCCGCATCGACAGCCCCACCCCGTGGGTTCTGATTCAACCGCGTGTGCATGTGTATATTGACGGCAAGCTCAACCTTGCGGTCGCGAAGAACGTACTCAACGCGATCCAACCGGTGGGTCTTGCCGAATTCTCCGGCAAGGCCGCGCAGCCAGCGCCGAACTACGACTACCCTGCTCCGGTTTTTGCCGACCCGAACCTGCCAGTGAGTGCGCTGGATTTCAAAGATCCGCTGCAGTTCTGGGACCTGTTCAGCCTGGCGATGAACGAAAACCCACCACCCCAGGATCAGATCGCCGCGCTGTTGCCGCTGTTCCGGCCTCTCGGGATCGAGCTTGGCAAGCTGTGGGACCGCACGAAGCTCAATCCGGTGGTCCTGGATGCTATGGCTGAAGCGGCCAAGACCATCGCCCCGACCCTCAACAAGCTGCCGTTTGGGTCGTTCGTTGCCGGCGCCTTCATTCAGCCGCCGACGATCGGAAACCCAGGTACGGATTACGCAACGCGCGCCTTCATCGCGCGCGTGGGACTGACTGCCAATACGCCATATGAGGCCGTCTATTGGGGCTACAAACTCGACACCACAGGCCGTCCCCTGCACGGGGACAGCAAGTATGAGATGCATTTCAAGGAGGCGCTCCCGTATATAGAACCGGGGTTCTGGTCGATTACGCTTTATGATGCGGAGAACAACTACACGATTTCAAATCCGATCAACCGCTACATGCTCGGCAGCGACACTCCCTTGAAAAAGAACCCGGATGGCTCCTTCACGATTTATATTCAGAGCAGCAATCCCGGGCCGGATAAGGAGTCGAACTGGCTGCCCTCGCCGCCCGGACGCGTGTTCTATCTCATTCCGCGCGCCTATGCGCCGGCGCAAGCAACGATCGACATCTTGTCTAACCCACACTCGTGGCCAGTGCCCGCCGTAATGCCAGTCAATTAATCGAGTGCCCTTTACGAATCCGGCTATCATGACTGCGGCGACCCCGCGAGCGATGCACGCATGTTCACCACCTTGATGAAAACGCGGCGCTTTGCGCCGCTGTTCTGGTGCCAGCTGTTCAGCGCCTTCAATGATAATTTCCTGAAGAACTCGCTGGTATTTCTGATCCTCTTCAAGCTGTCGGGCCCCAGCGCCGACTCGTTGATCACGCTCGCCGGCGCCGTCCTCATGTTTCCGTTCTTTATCTTGTCCGCGATCGGCGGCGAGATGGCCGACCGCTACGACAAAGCCTATGTGGCGGAGCGACTGAAGCGCATCGAGATCGCGGTGGCCGCCCTCGCGGTCGCCGGCTTTTGGCTGCATTCCATTCCGGTGCTGTTCGTCGCGTTGTTCTTGTTCGGGGTCATCGAAGCGCTGTTCGGTCCGATCAAATACGGCATTCTGCCTGACCATCTCGCGCGCTCCGAGCTGCCGGCCGGCAATGCCCTGATCGAAAGCGCAACCTTCATTGCCATTCTGGCTGGCACGATCGCCGGCGGGATCGCGGCCGGAAATGGACCTGACCAGGCCGCGTTTGCGAGCGTCATGATGGTGTTCGCTTTGGCGACGTGGCTCGCCGCGCGGCTCATTCCGCCGTCGGGACGCGCAGCGCCGGATCTTAATCTCGATTTCAACATTGCGCGTTCGACGTACCGTCTGCTCGCCGCGCTCAAGGCCGACCCGCGGCTGTGGTGGGGCGGGCTCGTCGCCAGCTGGTTCTGGCTCATCGGTGCGGTGGCGCTCTCGCTGCTGCCGCCGCTGGTGCAGACGGTGATCGGTGGTGATGACCATGTGATCACCGCATTTCTCGCCGTGTTTGCGATCGCGATTGCCATCGGATCGGGCCTCGCCTCGTGGCTTGCGCATGGGCGCATCGTCCTCTTTCCAACACTTCTTGCCGCGGTGCTGCTTGCGATTTTTGCGCTCGATCTTGGTTGGACGACGTGGAACCTGACGCCTGCCGCCACAAAGATCGGACTATCAGAGGTCTTCAAATCGGCCGCGGGAATCCATATCGCCCTCGATCTCGCCGGGCTCGCCATCGCGGGCGGGCTGTTCATTGTGCCGGCGTTTTCGGCGGTGCAGGCCTGGGCCGGTGCTGATCGCCGCGCCCGCGTGGTCGCCGCGGTCAACGTGCTCAATGCCGCATTCATGACGCTGGGCGGTGTCGGCGTTGCGCTTGTACAGACCGCCGGCGTGACGCCACCCGTGCTGTTCCTGGCGATCGGG